>NZ_JBLNNF010000010.1:0-223976 GCF_047784845.1 Pseudomonas sp. NFX98
TGCATTCTTTATCGGCGCTTGGGTGAAAGGAGGAGGGGCGAAATCTCCCACGGATCTGTACTGCGCTAACAGTCAGAATCGAGCCTTGTCCCTCCTCCTCCCTTCAAGTCCTAGCATACAAGCGAGCTTGCTCGCGATGACGGTGTACCAGTCGCCATTGAAGGTGACTGATACTCCGCTATCGCGAGCAAGCTCGCTCCCACAGGGTTTTGGGTTTACCGGGCGAGTTCGGCCAACGCTCTCGCAACCCCAGCCCCATAAAACGGATCGGCCTGAGTGCAGTGAGCAACATGCCGCTGCTGCACTTCCTGCGATACGCCACTGAGCGAACGCGCGGTGTTTTCGAACAGCGCCTGCTTCTGCGATTCCGACATCAGGCGGAACAGATTGCCCGGCTGTTCGAAGTGGTCCTCATCCACCCGATGATCCCAATGCCCGGCAGCGCCGGAAATCTTCAGTGGCGGCTCACGCCAGTCCGGCTGGTCGGCCCATTGGTCATCGCTGTTGGGCACGTACGCCAACTGGCCACCGTAGTTGCCATCCACGCGCATGGCGCCGTCACGATGGAAGCTGTGCACCGGGCAGCGGGCGGCGTTGACCGGGATCTGATGGTGATTGACGCCGAGCCGATAACGCGCCGCGTCGCCATAAGCGAACAGGCGCGCTTGCAGCATCCGGTCCGGTGAGAAGCCGATACCGGGCACGACGTTCGATGGCGAAAATGCCGCTTGTTCGACTTCGGCGAAGACGTTTTCCGGATTGCGGTTGAGTTCGAAATAACCCACTTCGATCAACGGGTAATCCTTGTGTGACCAGACCTTGGTCAGGTCGAACGGATTGACTTCGTGGTCGTGGGCCTGGTCTTCGGTCATGACCTGGATATAGAACGTCCAGCGCGGAAAGTCGCCGGCTTCGATGCTGTCGAACAGATCCCGATGATGACTTTCCCGGTCGCGGCCAATGAGATTTTGCGCTTCCTCATCGCTGAGGTTTTGCACGCCTTGCTGGCTCTTGAAGGTGAACTTGACCCAGTGCCGCTCGTTGTTGGCGTTGATCAGGCTGAAGGTGTGGCTGCCGAAACCGTGCATGTGCCGATAGCTGCGCGGAATGCCGCGCTGACTCATGACGATGGTCACTTGATGCAATGCTTCGGGCAGTGACGTCCAGAAATCCCAGTTGCTTTGCGCGTTGCGCATGCCGGTGCGCGGGTCCCGTTTGACCGCGTGGTTGAGGTCCGGGAAACGCAATGGATCGCGAAAGAAAAACACCGGGGTGTTGTTGCCCACCAAATCCCAGTTGCCTTGCTCGGTGTAGAACTTCAAGGCAAAACCACGAATATCACGCTCGGCATCGGCGGCACCGCGCTCGCCGGCAACGGTGGAGAAACGGGTGAAGATCGGCGTTTGCTTGCCCACCTCCGAGAACAGGCGGGCCTTGGTGTAGCGCGTCACATCGTGGGTCACGGTGAAGGTGCCGTAGGCGCCGGAACCTTTGGCATGCATGCGCCGCTCGGGAATGACTTCGCGGTCGAAGTGAGCGAGTTTTTCCAGCAGCCAGATATCCTGCAGCAGTGCCGGGCCACGAGGGCCGGCGGTCTGGATATTGAAGTTGTCGACGACGGGAGCGCCGTTGATTGAGGTCAGTTTGTTTTTGGGCATGGCACAGTTTCTTTAAGTTGATGTTTTAGTTGAGTGGGGATCGTGAAAGTCTTAACTAATCGAAAATGGATAAAGAAAAGGTAAGTTGTTTAATCAATATCAAGCCCGGCGCTTCAAGGCCCGTTCTATGCACGCCAGCAGCGCATCGGTATTAAAAGGTTTGGAAAAGTAACCTTCAGGTTTTCGCACACTGGCGCTGAACTGCGGCGGCAGCCCCGGTTTACCGGTAATGAACAGCGTGGGGATATGGGTATTCCTGGCCGCCAGCGCTTCGTACATCTTTACCCCGCACATGCCGGGCATCTGAATATCCGAGATCAGGCAGTGGGTCTGCTCCGGTCCGTTGGACTCAAGAAACGCATAGGCGCTGTTGTAGGTCTTTACCGTGTAGCCGTAAGAGCGCAATAAACTGTCCAGTGAGACAAGAATAAGTTCGTCATCATCAACAACTGAAATAATAGCTGAGTTGAACATGTAGAAACCTTGCGTCATTGCGAGTGGCGCTAAGTGGCGCCCGCCATACTTGCAAGATACGCGCTCCAAAAAAGCGGAATAGTATACTTGTGTATGTTTGGTTGGTTTTTCGCCTTAGTTGCGACGGGTTATCAATATCAAGTCTTGAGATAGAGCCTTCACCATGGTTGTTCATGGCTGAGGTTATCCTCGATCAACAACAGAAACCGCGCGGTGTGGCGCGTGCATTCTTCGAAAAAACGTTTGCTGGCATTGTCCTTGTTGGCGATGGCGCATTCCCGGTAATCACGCAGCAAGGCATCGAAAGCCCGCAGGCGGCGCGTTCCCTGGCAAATGCCTGTCAGGCAATCGGCAAAACACTGTGCCTCGTTTGTGTCATTCAGGGCGTAAAGCGATGCGCTTTCGACATATCCGCCCAGGTCAGTGATGCCGGTGACGAGGAATTCGGCATAGTCGGTATTGGTGCGCACCAGCCGGTGGAACAGCTGTTGAACCGGCAGGAAGCTGACGTTGTGCAGTTTCTGCTGACCCCGTTTGAGCTGAGCGAGAATGCCCAGCGTGGTGCTCAGCGTTTGCGTCAATGCGTCGATGATCTCGACGCGCTCGGCGATGGACAGGAACGTGTGCGCACCATAACGGCTGATGCGCATCGGATGACTGACGATGTACAGCTTTTGCAGTGCGTTCATGACAACCGTCCTCAGGCCAGCGCATCGGCGCGATGAGTTGATTCATTCGAGGTGACCAGCGTAAATCGACAGGGTCCGGATAACACTCCTACCTCAAGACAGCGCGCTAGCACATGGGGGTCAGCCTCGTCATACCTGGGTATGAACGGTTAGCACTGAGGTAGGAGTGCCTGGCGCATTCGGGCAACTTACAGTGCCTGAACATTCCGATGCACAAGGCTGGCCGCCAGCCTTCGCGGTGTTTTCTCCCATCGGCGCTAATCTGTTTTTGACGGCAATCGCCCGCAGGTTCCTGACTGCTGAAAAGGGCAGTGGAGAAATCATTGATGTTCACGTTCCTGCAAATTCACCCCTTGATCTGCGGTGTCATCCTGGTCGTGATCGACCTGGCGCTCTGGCAACTGATCGGCGCGACGCGGCACAACCTGCGCCTGTGCGTTCGCATCGGTATTTTTGTGGCGTTCAGCTGGGTCATGACCTTGGCCGGCATCAGCCCGTTGCAACCGCCACTGTGGCCGGACGACGCCGTCCTCAACCTGATGGGCACGGTGCTGGGCATTGGCTGGTGGTTGTTCGCGGCCCGCACCGTGACCATCATCGTTGGCTATGGCCTGACGTCCCGGGCCGGTCACAGCGCGCGTTTGCTGTACGACCTGCTCGGCGCCGTGATTTTCCTGATCGGCATCGTCGGCGCCGCCGCCTACGTTTTGCAGTTGCCGGTCAAGGGCTTACTGGCGACGTCCGGAGCGATGGCGATCATTGTCGGCCTTGCGTTGCAAAGCACCTTGAGCGACGTGTTTTCCGGCATCGTGCTCAACACCACCAAGCCTTACCAACTCGATGACAGCATCTCCATCGACGGCACCCAGGGCAAAGTGGTCGAAATCGATTGGCGCTCGACCCACTTGATGACCGATATGGGTGGCATTGCGGTAGTGCCCAACTCGGTGGCGGCAAAGGCGCGGATTATCAATTTCAGTCGGCCGGGTGATGTGCATGGGGTCAGTGTGATCATCGCCGTGCCCAGCAGTGTGCGCCCGCGCCGGGCCATCGATGCCCTGGAAAAAACCTTGCGCGGCACCCGCGCGCTATTGCCGGCGCGCACGGCCAAAGTCACGGTCAAAGCCTCGCACCTGGATTACACCGAGTACGAGCTCAAGGGCTTCATCGCCTCGGCCAAAAGCAAAAATGAAATCTGCAACCTGATGTTCGACCTGGCCCATCGTCACCTTGAAGCCGCGGGTGTCAGCTGGGGCCACGGCCAGGACGAGCAGCACTGGAACCGTCAGCGTCGGTTGCTGGAGGACGTGCGGATATTCCGCTCGCTGAGCAATGATGAGCGTGATCGCCTGGCCGATGAAATGAGCCCCGTGGACTATCAGGCCGACGAGGTGATTCTGGCATTCGGCGAGGTTGCCGATTGCCTGATGATCATCAGCACCGGTGTGGTATCGGTGGCGATTCATGACGACGAAAAACTGGTGGAAGTCGGGCGCATGGGGCCGGGTGAAGTCTTGGGCGAGGAGGGCATTCTTGCCGATAAACCTTCGCGAGGGGAGTTCCGCAGCATCACCAGCGGACGTCTGTTTCGTATCGAGAAAAATCTGTTCGGCAGCCAGTTGGAGCATCTCGCTGAATTGAAAACCGCCCTGAGTAATTTGCAGGATCAGCGTCAGGAAATCCGTCAGACCCTGGTCATGCAAAAAACGGTGGAGGTCAAGAAAACCGGTTTGCTGCAGTGGCTGCTGCAAAGAAAGTGAACGCGGCCTTGCCCGATGCAAGGCCTGCGGATCAGGCGGCCGGATATTGCGACTGCAACAGCGGGCTCCATTGCTCCTGATTGTCCGGGCGACGGTAGTACACCACCATGCGCCTTGCGACCTGCATCGCCACTTCACGACCGTTGTCGGCCTCGACCATCGCCAGCGCCAGATCGATCCCGGCACTGACCCCGGCGGATGTCCACACCGAGCCTTGCTGGACGAAAATCGCCTCGCGGTCGAGCTCCACCTGCGGGAACATCCGCTCGAACATGTCGGCCATCAGCCAGTGAGTCGCCACACGCAGGCCATCGAGCAAACCGGCGCGGGCCAGGAAAAACGAACCGCTGCACACCGATGTGGTGCGCCTGGCCGTGCCGGCAGCGATGCGTAGCCAGTCCACCAGCGGCGCGCTCTCGGCCATGACCTGGCGCATGTGTGGCGAGCCGGGAACGATCAACGTATCAGGTGGGCTATCGGCCAGTTCACTCAGGCGCCGGGTTTCCACCACCAGACCTTCACCGGTGCGGATCGGCCCGCCGTCCAGACTGGCCGTGTGCAAGGCATAACCAGGCAAACCGAGCTCAGCCAGGCTGCGGGTCGCCGCCCAGAAAACGGTCTGGGCACCAGTCAAATCGAGCAAACCCATTTGCGGATACGCCACGAAGATGACGGTGCGCGGTTGCGCGTGCGCAGGGTTTTGGTGTTCAGAGCGGTGGTTCATTTCATCGATGGACACTGCTTGATCTCCGTGTCGCCGCGTAGCGGCATCAGGTGTGGATGAGGGTTATTCATCGTGTCTCAGGGTGGTCAGCGGAATTGCAAGCAGGAACTGCGTGCCGACTCCCACGGTGCTACTGACCCAGATGCGCCCGCCGTGGAACTCGATGATCGAGCGACAGATCGAGAGCCCCATCCCCAGGCCGGTGGGTTTGGTGGTGAAGAACGGATCGAAGAGCGATGGGAGAATGTCTTGGTCGATGCCGGTGCCGGAGTCGGCGATTTCGAGCACTGCCTCGTTGTCCTGCACGGAGGTCTGAATCCGTAGCGTTCGAGTGCGGTCATGCACGTTGGCCATGGCCTGGCAGGCATTGATGATCAGGTTGATGATGACTTGTTGCAGTTGAATCCGGTCGCCCTTGATATGCGCGCCGGGAGCGCCCAGTTGTGAGTGTGGGCGGACCTGGTGGTTGCCTATGTCATGTTGCATGAGCGTCAGTGAGTCACTGACGATGTCGTCGAACGCTTCTGCCTTGCGCTGCACTTCACTTTGACGCGACAGCGCCCTGATACAGGCGATGACATCGGAAACCCTGGCCGAATTTTGAATGATCCGGTCCAGTGAACGGCGTGCTTCTTCGAGGTTCGGTTCGGGACGGTTGATCCAGCGTTTACAGGATTCCCCGCTAGTGATCACCGCCGCTAGAGGTTGATTGATTTCATGGGCGATGGACGCCGCCAGTTCGCCCATGGACGTCACCCGCGTCACGTGCGCGAGCTTGGCCTGGGAGTGAAACAGTGCTTCTTCGGATTGTCTGGAGGCCGTCACGTCCATCAACGCGCCAACGTATTCAATGCGCCGTCCATGATGAAACAACGGGTTGGCGATCATCTGCACGTACTTGATCCGGCCATCCGGCATGACCAGCCGATGTTCCACTTCGATCAGGCTTTGCTGGCGCGCGGCCTGCTCCAGCACGCTATCGAAAATGGCCCGGTCATCGGGGTGAGTGCGCCCCCGGACCATCGCCAGCGTCGGTGTCTCGTCCAGCGGGTATTCGAAAATGCGCGAAGCTTCGTCCGACCACGAAACGATGATCTCGTCATTGATGGTGAAGCCGATACTGCCGGTGTGACTGAGTTTTTGTGCGCCCAGGAAGAACGCCTCTTTGCGGCGCAACGTGTTGGTCGCGCGTTTGCTGCGCAGGGCCAGCAGGGTAATGGTGGTCAAGGCGATCAGGCAGCGCACGAATCCGGCAATCAACCGGTGATCACGATAGCCTGCGTCGGCAATAAAAGTGGCGGTCAGAATGGCTACGCAACCCAGGGCGACGGCAAGGAAGACAGGAACAGGAAAGAAGTTCGCCGACATGAACACCAGGGTGATGTAAAACAGCGTCGGAGCCACATCGAGGTCGAGATAGGCGTTGGTCATGAAGATCATGCATCCGGCTGCAATGGCGGCCAGCCAGGCGACGGCATCTGACATAAAAAGTTTCTTGCAACGTTTAATGATAGACATTTGTTCTTCCGGATTTGCTATCGAACGGCAACTCGCAAGGCATCGGTAATGCCGGGCAAACTCTTTGTGAGGGGTGTTGGTGTTGTGGTGCAAAAGCGCTGCTGAAACGGGCTGGTCATCCATCCTTTGGAGCAAATGTTTAGCGCGATGTGGGGGCGATTTGACTTGAGAAAAAACGCCCGCCAGAAAAACCAGTGGCGGGCGCTTGGGAAATGTCCCGGGCCAGCAAGGAGTGGGCTGGCCGGGATACAGGCGTTGAGCTTCACATCACCTGGCAAGGCCGGGCGAATCGATGCTTTGCTGGCGCCGCAGGCGATGCAGCGTCAGCAGGCGCATCACATAACCGAACTTGATGGCCGTCGGGCCAAGAATCGTCATGGCATGGGCCATCACCACGCTGGGCAGCGACAGGTATTGATCCAGGCCGTAGGCCAGAATCGCCCCGACCACTAACGCGATCAGTCCACCGATGAGCATGGCGTGGGACAACTTCAAAACCTGATACGGATGCTCAAAAAAACCATACATTTCGATCACCTCCGTTTTGAAGTGTCACGGCCGTGGCAATCACGGCCGCATCCGTCGTCTTCAGGCCACCGGAATCAGCGGGTCGGCTGCCGCCAGTGCAGTGGCACGATCAGCCGCCGGCGGATAGATCCAAACGGTGTTGATCTGCGTCTTGAGGTCCTTGGCTTCCTTTTTTACCAGTTTCACCTGGCGATCCCAACCTTCGGTGAACACCGCGCCCCAAGTGCCCAGGTCCAGGCAGGTGACGTACTTGGGTTGGCTGTAAGCCATCGGCTCGACGCCCAACAGCTCCGCGGCGACGTTGTTACCGGCATAGCGGCCCAGCGCAATCGCATGCTGGCAGGACATCGCCGCGAAGTTGCCCAGGTCATCGGTCGCGGCGTAAGCCACGTCGCCTGAGGCGTAGACATCGGCGTGACCGCGTACTTTCAGGTTCTGATCGACATGCAGGCGACCCTGATGATCGCGGGTGCCTTGCACTTGCTCGGTCAGCGAGTTGGCGCGGAAACCGACGGTCCAGATCACGGTGTTGGATTCAATGCGACGACCGTCGGCGAGGGTGACGCCGTTGGCATCGACCGAGGCAACGGTGGCGCCGACAACCCACTCGATGCCCAGATATTCCGAAGCCTCGACGATGGATGGACTGATGCCTTCGCCCAGGGCTGAACCGATTTTTGGCGAGCGTTCGACCACGATCACACGGATGTCGGCGTTTTCACCGAGCACGGCACGCAGGCGTGCCGGCATTTCGGTGGCGGTTTCGATGCCGGTGAAACCACCGCCGGCCACTACCACGGTGTTGCGGGCGGTGCTGTCCGGTTTGTCTTTCAGCGATTTGATGTGCGCTTCCAGGCGGCTGGCAGATTCGATTTCGTCGACATCGAACGCATGTTCCAGCATGCCTTCAACGGGTGGACGCTGCAGCTTGCTGCCGGCGGCCAGCACCAGGCGATCGTAGCTCAGCTTGCCCTCGATGCCCGCGGCGTTGGTGTAGCTGACGGTTTTGCTTTTCTCGTCGATGGTCTCGGCCGAGCCTTTGACGAATTTCACGCCCACCGCGTCGAACAAATCGTTCAGTGGTGCCTTCATGGTGTGCACGTCAGGCTCGTAGAAGCGCGGGCGGATGCGCAGTTCGGCCTGAGGAGCCAACACGGTGATCTCGACGTCATTTCGATCGTGCTTGTCCAGCAGACGGGCGGCGCTCAATGCGCTCCATACCCCACCGAACCCTGCACCAATAATCAAAATTTGCTGTTTCATTGTTTAGCTCCTGAAGAACAATCGAGGGCGTAAAAAAGAATGTGCGATGTAAGCGCCATCGCGGCGGTTGACCATTTGCGACGCAAGAAGGCATCACTCAACAGTCGGGTTCGGCTTGATCTGGAACAGATGTTATTCGAGGGGTCTGGATCTGACACTGCTACATAGGGTCAGCCGAAGTATGACTAGGTATTAACGGGCTATACCAAGGTGTTAGTTGCTTGAATCGGCAGGTGTTAGTTGCGTCGGTCAAGGACCGTTTCGATGCAGGCGAGCAACTTGTCGGTGGGAAAAGGCTTGGGGAAAAAGGCAATGGGTTTCATGGCACCGGTGCGCGGCGTGCGTTGTGCGTAGGGGTTGCCGGTGATGAAAATCACCGGGATATGAATGCCTTTGGCCGCCAGCTCTTCATACATGGTGATGCCGTCCATTTCCGGCATTTGTATGTCGGAAATCAAACAGGACGTATTAACCGGGCCATCGGAGAAGAGAAACTCATGCGCGCCCTCGTAGGTTCGCACCGTATAACCATAGGATCGCAATAAACTGTCCAGCGCCATTCGAACGGATTCATCGTTATCGACAACGGCAATCATTGCCTTATTGCACATAGTGGTGTCCTGCCTGGTAGCACAGAGCAATAAGTTGGCTCTGCGCCATCCTTGCAAGATACGCTGTCCTGAAAGGGCGCACAGTATACGTGGGTATAGTCACCTGATTGCTGGCTGGGCCGAGATCACCTCTGACATGCGCACCAGATCGGCAAACGAACGCGCGCCCATTTTGCGCATGGCCTGTCCGCGATGGATTTTTACGGTGATTTCGCTCAAGCCGATTTCACCGGCAATCTGTTTGTTCATCAAACCCGAGGCGGCCAGGGCCATGACGGTTTGTTCCCGCGCGCTCAGCGTCTGGTGACGTGAGCGCAATTCATCGGCGTGGCGTTCTGACTCGCGTCGCTGTTTGTCCCGGCTATGGGCGGCGCACACCGCGTCGATCAGGTCCTGTTCGCGAAAGGGCTTGGTCAGGAAGTCCACGGCGCCGGCTTTCATCGCTCGCACGGTCATGGCGATGTCGCCGTGGCCGGTGATGAACACGATGGGCACGTTGATGCCGGCGGCGGCCAGTTCGTTTTGAAAGTCCAGGCCACTGCTGCCTTGCAACCTCACATCCAGCACCAGGCAACTGATCGTGTCCGGACGCGGGTACTTCATGAACTCGGCGACCGAACCAAACAACTCGACCCGCAGGCCGATGGAACGCAACAGGCTGCCGAGGGATTCGCGCAGCGGCGCATCGTCATCAACGATGAAAACCATGGACTCGTTTTGGGTGATTTTGTTGAGTGGGTTCTGTTCGTTCATTGCGGGTTCCCAAGGGTTGGACGTGCAACCGCCCTCGCTTTATTCCTGGCGAGGGGCGCTACATTAATTGTCAGCCGGGCAGGCGGCACTCATACCTGTGTATTAAATGGCCGCTGCGTAACCTTGATCGTTGGCAACACGTATCGGCAGGGCAAACAGAAACGAGCTGCCCTGGCCGTTTGTGCTGGTGGCCCAGATCCGCCCCTCGTGGAAATCGATGATCGAGCGGCAAATGGAAAGGCCCATGCCGAGACCGTTTGCCTTGGTGGTGAAAAATGGCGTGAACAATTGCGGCAAGACTTCGGCGGGAATGCCGGGGCCTTGATCGGCCACTTCGAGAACTGCTTCGTTGTCCTTCACCCTGGTGCGGATGCACAGCGCCCGCTCGCCAGGGCTGACCGCGTCCATGGCCTGGCAGGCATTGATGATCAGGTTGATGATCACTTGCTGCAATTGCACGCGGTCGGCGCTGACCTGGCCGCCGAACGCGGTCAGCTCGATTTTCGGGGTGATCTTGTGATGCGCCAACTCATAGCGGACCAGGCTCAGGGTCTCGCTGACGATATCGTTGAGTGATTGGTTCTGGCGCAGCGGGCCGCATTTGCGCGACAAGGCCCTGACGCGGTGGGTGATTTCGCTGGCCCGGTTGGAACTGGCGATGATCCGATCAAGTGACTGACGTACTTCGGATACATCGGGTTGCGCGTGGCCGAGCCAATTGCGGCAGGCTTCGGCACTGCTGGTGATCGCCGCCAGCGGTTGATTGACTTCATGGGCGATGGAGGCGGCCAGTTCGCCCAACGTCGTCACGCGGGTGACATGGGCCAATTGGGTCTGGGCGCGACACAGTGCTTCTTCGGCCAGTTTGCTGGCGGTCACGTCCATCAATGCGCCCAGGTACTCAAAGCTGCCGAGCGGTGTGGCGAACATGTGCAAATACTTGATGCGCCCGTCAGGCATCAGCAACCGGTGTTTGACCTCGATCAAGGTTGCATGGCGTGCGGCCTTGTCAAAACCGGCACGTACCAGCGGCAGGTCATCAGGGTGGGTTCGCGCCAGGAACAAGTCCACCGAGGAAGGTGCGCCCGCCGGGTATTCAAGTATCCGTGCCGCCTGTTCCGACCAGCCCATTTTCCCAAGGTCTGCACGAAAGCCGAAGCACGCGGTCTGGGTCAAGCGCTGGGCACCGACCATGTAGACTTCCTTGTGGCGCAGGTTGTCGGAGACCCGTTTGCTGCGCAGCGCCAGAAAAATGATTGCCGCCAACACGGTCAAGCTGCGCAGCAAGTCCGTGACCGAGTCCCAGCGGTTAAATCCACCGTGATACAGGCACATCGACGTCAGCACCAACATGCAGAACAACGCGACCACGATCACCGCGTTGATCGACAACAGGTTGATCGCCATCAGCAACAACGCGATGTAGAGCGTGGTGGCAGTGAGGTCGGACTGGGTTTCGGTGTTGATCAGGATCCCGCATGCCACGACCAATCCCATCAGCCACACCAACAGGTTTTCCACCGGCTTGAGGTTGAGGCCGAGCAAGTGACGAGAGGCCCTTTGACCTGAGTTGTACAGCATCTTGCTGTAGGTTCCTTTTGCGGAGGCGGGCGCGCTGCGTGCGTTGGCAGGTTTTTTTGTTGGGATTTCGATCATGCGCGCCTCGGTGGTTTGTTCGGGCTGGGGGCGGAGAATCGGTTCAGTATCCTAGAAGCACGGGCTCGCACCCCGTTAGGACAAAAAACCCGAAAAAACTGCCATGGCGGCGAATCGCGCGTCAGTGGAAAATCGCGGAAGTGCTTCATTGGATTAAGTTTTTTTTGCGGGGGTTATACGGAAGTATCAACGCACTCACCTAATGCATGATCGCGCTGTCCGCAGGTACGACAGACCTTTTGCACCCGCCGCCATACCCTGTTCAGGCACCTTCCCGAACTCAATGGCCGCGTGCCGGGTAGCGAACCTCATGAACAGAAATGAACTGCGTCGTGCCGATATCAACCTGCTGGTGGTTTTCGAGACGATGATGCATGAGCGAAATGTCAGCCGCGTCGGCGAAAAGCTGTTTCTGGGGCAGCCCACCATCAGCGGTGCCCTGGGCCGGTTGCGTGTGTTGTTCGATGATCCGTTGTTCATACGTTGCGGGCGATTGATGGAGCCGACCGCACGGGCCGAGGAAATCTTCGCCAACCTGGCTCCGGCGCTGGACGGCATTGCCGCCGCGTTGAGCCGTTGCCAATCGTTCGATCCGCGCACCAGCGAAGCGACGTTTCATGTCGGACTTTCCGATGATGTCGAGTACGCGTTGCTGCCACGATTGTTACGGCAACTGCGGGTCGAGGCGCCGAACATCAAATTGATTGTGCATCGGGTCGATCAGCAGCAGATGTCGCAAAGACTGGTCAACGGCGATATCTCAGTAGGCATCAGCCATACCCTCGACCTGCCGGCGAATGCCCGACGCAAAGGCTTGCGGCCGATCCGGCCAATGCTACTGCGGTTTGACAGCCGGCCCGGGCCGTTGGGCCTGGACGAGTTCTGTCGGCGCCCGCATGTGGTGGTGTCGTCCGTGGGCAGCGCCTCGGATGACACCGACCATGCCTTGAACCTGCTGGGCCGGCAACGCAAAGTGGTGCTGACCGTCCCGCAGTTCAGTGCATTGCCAGGGTTGCTGGCGCAAAGCGACATGCTCGCCATCGTGCCGGATTACGTGGCCAAGGCAATGGCGTCTGCGCCGGGAATGAGAGCCGAGCCGGCGCCGTTGCAACTGCCGGCACCGGAGCTTTCGATGGTCTGGCGCGCAGCTGTGCACGATGACTCTGGCCAGCGCTGGTTACGTTCGCGCTGCAGTGCGTTGCTTTGTGAGCCGGTCGAGCTGCAGGTCGTGCCGAAATCTCGACCGGTGTTGCACAACAATCAGGCTTTGCTGGCAGCCAGGTAAGCGCCGAGACGTCGACCCATTTCTTCGCCCAAGGCCTGCAAACCACTCATTGGCCGGACCATGACCTCGAAGTCGACGATTTTTCCCTGTTCGTTGAAGCGGATCATGTCGATGCCCTTGAGTTGTTTACCATCAACCTTGGCGCTGAATTCGAGGACCACATTCAGGCCGTCGGCGGTCGCCAGTTCACGGTGGTAGGTGAAGTCCTCGAACACCTCGAACACCGTGTTGAGAATCATCGATACCACCGGCGCGCCCGGATACGGCGTGTGCGCCATTGGCGAGCGGAACACCGCTTGCGCGTCCAGCAACGCAGGCAAGGACTTCAAGTCGCCGGTGCGGATCATCGCGTGCCACAGGTTCAAGGACTCTGCGGCTTTGGGGTGCAATTGCAGTTCAGACATATTCAACTCCTGTTTTTTGTTGTTGTTCAAAGCGTGCCTGATGCGGTGTGACCAAACTGTCGGGCGATGACCTGCGCGGCGTCGTCAGCCCACACACTGTAGATGGCCGGGCCCGGATGAAAGCCGTCTCGCGCCATCGCCCCGGCCACGGGGGCCAAATGGGTCGTCAGCATCCTACAGCGATCCCGACGATCCGCCAGTCTCTCAAGATGTGCATTGAAACGCGCCGCGCGGTTACCGAGATACCAGCGCAGCGGTTGCGGTAGCGCGGGAAACAGGTGCATCGGCGGAAGAGGGGAGATGACGACCAGCTTGACCCCGAACTTGTCGAGCAGCACGTCCAGCAACTGCTGTTGCCGGGCGATCCACTGCGTATCGGTGATCGTGCTGGTGACATCGTTGACGCCGATGGACAGCAGCGCCACATCGAAGGGTTGCGCGGCGTGTTGTTCGAGCAGTTCCAGCAGCGCTTGCGAATCCAGACCCGACCGCGCCCAGAGCGTCCAGCCAACCTGATAATCCTTGGCCAGACGACTGACCACCTGGCCGCTCAGCGCTTCAGCCTGAGTCGACGCCCCGACACCCGCCGCCGCACTGTCCCCGAGAACCAGCAAACGCAGGGCCTCGCCATTGCCGACCAGCCCTTGGCGCTCGCCCTCGGCCTCCGGCAATTTCGGCGTGACGCGCCGCGTGTACATGCCCTGCATCAGCAACACGGGGCCGAGCATGATTTTGGTCAGGGCTTCGGTTTTGCTCATGCGCAGGTTTCCGGAAAGGGGAGCCTAGATTCGCTTAAATTCCGCCCACGAAAAAGCCCGGCTGATCAGGCCGGGCTTTTCGTGGTATTGCGGTGAAGCATTTCGTTTAGGCGACGGTGTTGCCTTGCAGGCGATCCGAGCCATCAGCGGCGACGGTGTTGCCTTGCAGGCGATCCGAGCCATCGGCGGCGACGGTGTTGCCTTGCAGACGATCTGAGCCATCGGCGGCAACGGTGTTGCCTTGCAGGCGGTCCGAGCCATCGGCGGCAACGGTGTTGCCTTGCAGGCGGTCCGAGCCATCGGCGGCAACGGTGTTGCCTTGCAGGCGGTCCGAGCCATCAGCGGCGACGCGGTTTTCGTTCAGGCGATCAGAACCGCCCTCAGCTACACGATTCTGGATCAGACGATCCGAACCACCTTCAGCCACACGGCTTTCAATCAGTCGATCCGCGCCGCCTTCAGCGACGACAGGTTGAGCAGAAGTAGCGGCGAAAGCGTTAACTGCGAAGATCGAGAAAGCGATGCTGAGGATGGTTTGGCGTTTCATGATCGTGTGCTCCGGGGTGTTGTTGGTTGGTATGGAGCTGATGTTACGCCCTGGAGTTTTTAAGAGAACTTCATTGAGTTAATGGTGACTATTGACGCAGTCAATGGTTGCCCTGCGCCGTATTCGTGGTCATTGATCGGTGACGCACAATTCTCCGGTAGCGCGGATCAGGGCCTGGCCGTGCAGAGCATCCTTGATCAGGGCGGAGCGCTGTTCGGCCAGCCACGCCGGGCATTCCGGGTCGACGCGGTAGGGCACGAAATCGGCGTACTCCTGCAACAGACGGGTTTGCAGTTCATCGAGTTTGGGGCGGATCTGATTGAGGTCTGGTCGTGGTACATCGGGCGCCTTGTGCGCCGCCTGCCACTGCGCGATCAAACCGTACTGCACCAGTTTGTTGGCTTCGATCTGCGCGGCGATCAATTCTGCGGCTTCGTCCGGGTCCACTTTGCGCTCGACGGCCTGCTTTTTGGCGTTGGCAATCACCAAGGCTTCCCGGGCGGTATCCTGGATCGGTTTGCCACTGTCCCACTTGGTCAATGCCACCTGATCAGCAATGTTCAGGCGCTCGTTGATCGTGTTCAGCAGCGGTTGCAGGGTTTCGGGTGCAGCGGTAGCGGCCTGGGTGCCGTTGGCGAGCAAGCCGAGCAGGGCACAGCTCAGCAATTGCGGCAGGCGTGGGCAGTGGAACATAAGCAAACCTCTTGGGCATGGGATGCGCATCAGGTCTTATGTATCACAGCTGAGCCCGAGGCATGAAACACGACAGTGTATTCAACCCGTTACAGTGGCGGCCAAAAGCCGTTCAATCTGCGCCAGCTCCCACGTGCTGAGCAAGCTCACCGGGTCGGTGCCGAAGCGCTGTCCGCCGTTGAATTCGCGACCGTCCGGGCTCTGGCAATGCAGGCAGTGGTGCAGGTGTGTGCCGTCGACATCGAGGCTAAAACGCCAATACTCGATGTCGACCTGCACCGTACCGGATTGATCTTCAAGGCGCTTGAACGGGCGCAAGTCCAGGGCTGCATCGCGCAATTGCTGGTAAACCTCGCGGGCGGTCAGGGGCGGCACGGGCGTCTCCGGGCGGTGGGTGAAGGCGACAGGATAGAGCGTGCCCCTGAGGCTGTCATTCGACGGTCTGTGCTTGCCGGTTACGCGGTGCCTCTTCGTCCCGCAGCTGAAGGCTCATGTCATCGCAGCTTTGCGACCAGTCTGTCAGCCACTGTGGCATTTCCATAGATTGCTCCGACAACCCCAGTTCGCGAGCAAATTCGCCGGGCGGCACCGTGCCTTTCGCTGCACGGAACAGGCCGCGCATCACCACCACGCCGACCACTCGGCCATTGCTCACGAAACGGTGCTCCATGAAGCTCCACTTGTGATCCCAGCCGAGCATCCGCGTGTGAATTTCAAACGCTTCGAACAGCTTTAATTCGCGACGAAACTTGCCCCAGGTATCGCCGACGATGGGCACCGCCTTGTTGCGCAGCGCCACACGAAAGGCGCCACTGCGCAGCACGTAATCCATGCGCCCGATGTCGGCCAGGGTGAAATAGCGTCCATTGGTGACGTGCCGGTTGAGGTCCAGATCCAGCGGCCACACCCGCATGTGCACGACTGTGGTGGTTAAGGCATCCACGGGCTTGCGCCACGGACGACGAAACAGCATGAGGAACAGTCGGAACCAGAGATTCATAAGTACGCCGATGATTAAGTGATGGCTGCACTTTAGGCGTCGGGAATCGGCTAAGGTAGGTGCGCAAATGACTTTTTCCATGCGAAAAGCGCAACAGGGGTTTTTATGCACATCACCTTGCTTCTGGCCGATCAATGTTCCGCCGCCAGCGCGACCCTGGCCCTGGAAGTGCTCAGCGCCGCGAACCTGTTCGCCGACGATTCACCGTTCGAGGTGGTGAGTGCATCGCTGGAAGGTGCGCAAGTCGCCGCGTGGGGAGGCCAGACGTTACGCGCAGACCGGTCCATCGCCGAGATCCCGCGAACCGATCTGGTGCTGATCCCCGGATTCCTTTTCACCCTGAAAGACGCCTTGCCGACCTTCGCCGCGTATGGCCCATGGCTGCGTCAACAACACGCGCAGGGCGCGGTGGTGGCGTCGATGTGCACGGCGGCCTTCATGTTGGGCGAAGCGGGGTTGCTGGATGGCGTTCGCAGCACCACGCACTGGGCGTTTGCCGACCTCTTTCGTCGCCGCTACAGCGCGGCGTGTCTTGAGGAAACGCAGATCATCTGCGAAGACCAGCGCGTGATCACCAGCGGCGGCGCGAGTGCCGCCATGGACCTGCTGCTGCATCTGGTGCGTCGCTTTGCTTCACTGGAACTGGCGCAGAAGTGCGGCAAGTATCTGCTGGTCGACTCGGTGCGCAGCGAGCAGTCGGTGTATGTGATGTGGTCATTGCCGAAAAACCATGGCGATGGTGAAGTGCTGCGGGCGCAAAACTGGCTTGAGGCTCATTTTGACCAGCCGTTGCTGATCGATGACATTGCCCAGCAATTCGGTTTCGGCGTGCGCAACTTCAAGCGGCGCTTCAAGGACGCGACGGGCTACACGCCAATTACCTACCTGCAAACCCTGCGTCTGGAGAAAGCCAAGCAGCTGCTGGAATCCACCCGCATGACCCTGGACAGCATCACTTACGCGGTGGGATACGAAGACGGTAACTCGTTCCGCAGGCTTTTCCGTCAGCGTGTGGGATTGTTGCCGGCGGCGTACCGCAAGAAGTTTCAAGCGGTCGCATGATGTCGAACACGAAAAAGCCCGGCTGATCAGGCCGGGCTTTTTGCGGGTGAAGCGGTGAAGCAAGGTGTTATGCAGCGCGGTACTTGATCAGGCGATCGGCACCGCCTTCAGCGACAAGGTTGCGCAGCAGACGGTCGGAGCCATCGGCGGCCACTTCGTTACCTTTCAGGCGATCCGAGCCATCGGCCGCTACGGTGTTGCCTTGCAGACGATCCGAGCCATCGGCAGCCACTTCATTACCTTTCAAACGATCCGAACCATCAGCCGCTACGGCGTTACGCTTTTCCAGCAGGCGATCCGAACCACCTTCAGCGACACGATTCTGAATCAGACGATCCGAACCACCTTCAGCCACACGACTTTCGATCAGTCGATCCGAGCCGCCTTCAGCGACCACAGGTTGAGCAGAAGTTGCGGCGAAAGCGTTAACTGCGAAAAGCGAGAAAGCGATGCTGAGGATGGTTTGGCGTTTCATGATCGTGTGCTCCGGGGTGTAATGGGTTGGTATGGAGCAGATGTTACGCGGTGGATTTTTTAAGAGAACTTCATTGAAGTGATGGTGAACATCGACAACATTGATAGGGTAAACGACATACCCCTTGTGGGCGTGATGATGCGGCGTAGCCTGTCGTCGGCTGCACGGCCCGGCCAGTAGCGCGGGGGTATGCTGGTTCTTCGCAGGTTTCATGCTCTGATCGAGAGGATAAACCGATGCACGACTACTACGATTTGGGCGCCTACAGTCGCCCGGTGACAACGAGTTCGCCGCAAGCCCAGCTCTGGTTCGATCGTGGCCTGCTGTGGTGCTACGGCTACAACCACGACGAATCCATCCGCTGTTTCCAGAAAGCCCTCGAACACGATCGCAATTGCGCGATGGCCTACTGGGGCATCGCCTACGCCTCGGGTCCCAACTACAACAAACGCTGGGACGCCTTCATCGAACAAGAGCTGAAGGAAGCCGTGGCCCGGGCCCGACTGGCGACGCAAATCGCGCTGGTGCATCTCGACGGCGCAACGCCGGTGGAGCAGGCGTTGATCCGCGCGCTTCCGCAACGCTATCAGGCCGAACAGACCAACAGCGTTGACGAACTCTTCAGCTGGAACGATGCCTACGCGGCGGCCATGCGCGATGTTTACCAGTCCTTCCCCGATGACCCCGACGTGGTGGCGCTGTTCGCCGAAGCGCTGATCGACCGCACGCCGTGGCAGTTATGGGATCTGAAAACCGGCGAACCGGCAGTGGGTGCCGACACCGTTGAAACGGTGGTCGTGCTCGAACGAGCGTTGCAACGCATGGAGCAAAACGGCGACGCGCCGCACCCCGGCGTGCTGCACATGTATGTTCACACCATGGAAATGTCGCCGTACCCGGAGCGGGCATTACGCTCCGGCGATGTCCTGCGCGACCTGGTGCCGGACGCCGGGCACTTGCGCCACATGCCGTCGCACATCGACGTGCTCTGCGGCGACTACCGTGGCGCCATGATCACCAATCACCGGGCGATCCAGGCCGACAGCCAATACCTGGCACAGGAAGGGCCAATCAACTTCTACACGCTGTACCGCAGCCACAATTACCACTTCAAACTCTACTCGGCGATGTTCCTCGGCCAATACCAACCGGCCCTGGAAGCTGCCGAGCAACTGAGCGAAACCATCAAGGAAGAACTGCTGCGCGTCGATCAACCGCCCATGGCCGACTGGCTGGAAAGCTTCGTGTCGATGAAGGTCCACGTGCAGATCCGCTTCGGCAAATGGCAAGACATCCTCGCCACACCGCTACCGGATGACCAAGCGCTGTACTGCGTGACCACCGCCATGTTGCACTACGCCAAAGGCGTGGCCCATGCGGCTTGCGGCCAAGTTGACTCCGCCGAAACCGAGCATCATCTGTTTCTCGAAGCGTGGGCTCGGGTGCCGGGCACGCGCTACCTGTTCAACAACCAATGCAACGACATCCTCGCCGTGGCCGCCGGCATGCTGCGCGGTGAAATCGAATACCGCAAAGGCAACTTCGACGAAGCCTTCGCCCACCTGCGCGAAGCGCAATCACTGGACGACCACTTGCCCTACGACGAACCCTGGGGCTGGATGCAACCGGTGCGCCACGCACTCGGTGCGCTGCTGCTGGAGCAGGGCAGAGTCGAAGAAGCGTTGCACGCCTACAGCGCCGACCTCGGCCTGGACAACACCCTCAGCCGCGCGTCGTGGCATTTGGATAATGTATGGAGCTTGCACGGCTATGTGGAATGTCTGAAACGACTTGGCCGCGATGCCGAAGCGGCGGCTGCGCAGGTGCGGCTCAACCTGGCCATGGCGCGGGCGGATGTGGAGATCAAGGCGTCGTGTTTTTGCCGGACCGAAAAGCGTTGTTGCCAGTAGCCCAGGGACCAGCCAGCCGCGCTTACTCCGGCAACCCCGCCAACCGCAGCCCATCGGCAAACCGGGCGAAGTCTTCGGGACGCTGGATCGGCAGCCAGTCTTTCAAGTTGGAAATGCGCAAAGAGGGATCCAGTTCGTGCAGGCGCTGCATCGCCACTTTCGCTTTATCCATGCGCCCGCTGAGTGCATGACAGGCCGCCACCAGCGCCACCGGGGGCAGCAGGCTGGGTAGATTTCCCAGCGCCTTTTCCGCCCAATCCGTAGCGGCATCAAAGTGTCCGGCGAAAAAGTGCGCCAGCGCCATGCCGATCTGCATCCTGAACATTTCCGGGTCCAGCGGACTCAAGCGAACGGCATGGTTCAAGTCCTTGATGGCCGCGTCCGTTTCACCGTGCAGCGCGCGCAAGATGCCGCCGAGGAACCAGGCGGGCGCGAAGTTGGGGTTGAGCAGGCGCGCCCGGTCGAGCAGGGCAATGCCGCCGTCGACCTCGCCGGCGAGGTGGCTCAGTGCATGCCCGCCGCGCGTCAATGCGACCGCATCATCGCGGCCAAGCGTCACCGCCAGGCGTGCCAGCCGAATTCCCTCAGCGATCTCGGCAGGTCGATCGATCATCCAGCCATTGAGCTTGCGCCAGAAGTGACACCAGGCGGCCATGCCGTGGGCCGAGGCAAATTCCGCATCGAGTTCGATGGCCGTGTA
This sequence comes from Pseudomonas sp. NFX98, assembly GCF_047784845.1. Lineage (NCBI taxonomy): Bacteria > Pseudomonadati > Pseudomonadota > Gammaproteobacteria > Pseudomonadales > Pseudomonadaceae > Pseudomonas > Pseudomonas sp. NFX98. Next base: position 20,469 of record NZ_JBLNNF010000010.1, read on the forward strand.
GAACATCGGCAGCGCTTCCTCGATGGCTTCCCGATTGCCGCTGTGCAATTTGGCCATGCCACGCAGGTAATAATCGTAGGCGTCGAGACTGTCCGTCGGTTTGCGTTTGGCGCGTTCGATTTCTGCCCGTTCGAGTTGCGGCGCGATGGCGCCCACCACGCTTTCGGCGATCTGGTCCTGCAGCTCGAAGATATCGTCGAGCAGGCCTTCGAAACGCTCCGCCCAGATGTGCATGCCGTTCGTTGCGTCGATCAATTGCCCGGTGATGCGCACCTTGTTCCCGCACTTTCGCACGCTGCCTTCCAGCACGTAACGAACGCCCAATTCCTGGCCAACGCCTCTGGCGTCCACAGCCCGGCCCTTGAACGTGAAGCTCGAATTGCGCGCAATGACGAACAGCCAACGGATGCGCGACAGGGCGGCGATGATGTCCTCCACCACGCCGTCGGCGAAATACTCCTGTTCCGGATCACCACTGAGGTTGTGGAAGGGCAAAACGGTAATCGAGGGCTTGTCCGGAAGAACCAGCGCAGAGGAGGGCGTTTGCCTGGAAGACATCGCGTGTTCGTTGAGGTCGGGCTGGCGCTGTTGCCCGTTATTTTCCACATTGACTTGCCCGACAAAGCGGTAACCCTTGCGGGCGACCGTGCGCACCAGACGCTGTTCTTCGCCGGTATCACCGACGGCCTTGCGCACCGCATTGATGTGGCTGGTGATCGTTGATTCGGAGACGATCCGGCCGCTCCAGACGGCCTCGAGCAAGTCGTCCTTGCTGACCACGCGATCGGGGTTGCTGACGAACAGCAGCAACAGATCGAAGACCTGCGGGCCGACGGCCACGACTTGCCCGCGCAAAGTCAGCTCCCGGCGATCCTGATCGAGCACGAAGTCATCAAATGCGAATTGCAAAGTGAGCATCCCCTGACGAAGCGCCCTCAACTCCGTGTCCCAGGCGACTGGCGATTGGTAACTGACGCTGATGATACGGCAGGTCGAACGCCGCTGCACCGTCAGCGGCAATGGCGGCTGGACGATCAAGAATTTCTTTGGACGTAAATCCAAGCGTTCGCCAAGGCAAACCCAAGTCCGGCGCAAGGACTCGCCGCGCGCGTGCAGGCAATCTTGCTTCACACCGACGCAATGATTGCCGTCGACAAGTGGAGAAAACCCATGAAGATTGTCGTAATCGGAGGCTCCGGCCTCATTGGATCGAAACTTGTGAACACCTTGCGCGGGCGCGGCCATGACGCGTTCGCCGCCAGCCCCAGCACGGGCGTGAACAGCATCACCCGCGAAGGCCTCGCCGAAGCGATGGATGGCGCTGATGTGGTGGTCGATGTAGCCAACGCGCCGTCGTGGGAGGACCAGGCCGTCCTCGATTTCTTCGAAACGGCGAGCCGCAACCTGCTGGCTGCCGAAGCCGCTGCCGGGGTTCGCCATCACGTTGCCCTGTCGATTGTCGGGACCGAGCGTCTGCCTGAAAACGGTTACTTCCGGGCCAAAGTCGCGCAGGAAAACATCATCAAGGCATCCGGCATTCCTTACACCCTGTTGCGTGCCACACAGTTCTTCGAATTTGTCGGGGGCATTGTCCAGTCGTTCACCGTCGGTGAGGAGGTTCGCGCTTCGCCGGCGCTGATCCAGCCGATAGCTTCCGACGACGTGGTGGCGGCGCTCGCCGATGTCGTGCTGGCTGCGCCGGTCAATGGCACGGTCGAAGTCGCCGGTCCCGAAGCCCTGCCGATCGACGAACTGGTCAGGCGCTTTATGCAGGCAACCGGGGATAACCGCAAAGTCGTGCCGGACGTGAACGCCCGCTACTTCGGCGCCGTGCTCGACGACCAATCGCTGACCGCCGGCAAGAGCGCGCGTCTGGGCGCGATCCGCTTCGAAGACTGGTTTGCCCTGTCGGCGAACCGCTGACAATTCGCCCCATCACATCCCCACCCACGTAGGAGCAAATGCCATGGTTACTCGCATCCTGTTGGCCGCTGTTTTCGCAGTGCTTTCGATCGGCGCGGCGACGGCCGCTGAGCCGCCTCCCGGCAAGGTGACGGTGGTATTCGACCGTCCTATTCCCAATATTCCTGGCAAGAGCATGAAAGGCGTGGTCGTCGAGTATGGGCCCGGCGCCGCGTCGCCGGCGCACACCCATCCGAAAACGGCCTTCATCTATGCAACGGTCCTGGAAGGTTCGTTTCGCATCAAAATCAAAGGCGAGCCGGAAAAGGTCTACCACGTCGGCGAAAACTTCGTGGAGGAGCCGGGCTCCGTGCACGAGGTCAGCGCCAACGCCAGCGACAGTCAACCAGCACGCTTGTTGGCGGTGTTCGTCGTCGACAGCGATGACATGCCGCTGGTGACTCCTCTCAAAAAGTGAGCCGGACTCATCGAAGCTCAACAGCCGGGTGGCAGGTGACTGCCGCCCAGTGGCTGCTGGAGAGCTGCAAAACAGGTAACGCAGAGAGGGATTCGGATCAGTGGCGCTGGAGCAGTGCGGCTTCAATGCAGTTCAGCAACCTGTCGCCGTCGCAGGGTTTTGGCAGACAGGCAACCAACTCCGGGGAATGAGCGCCCAGAGGGGGAGCGGCAGCAGGATAGGCGGTGATGAATATCGTGGGAATGTGAAAGCCCGCCGCGACGAGCTGTTCAAACATCTCGACACCGCTCATGCCCGGCATCTGGATATCGGAAATCAGGCAATGGGTTTCGGTGGAAGCGTTAGCGTCGAGAAACTCCAGGGCGCTGCAATAGGTCCGGGTTTTATAACCGCCGGACCGCACCAGACTATTCAGGGCACCGCGAACGGAATCGTCATCATCGACAATTGCAATAATTGTTGCGCTGCGGGTCTGGGGGGATTGCGTCATGTGATGGGCTCGTGACTACGCCGGTTGTACCTACAAGATACGCGGTCTTCAAGGTGGGAAAAGTATATCTATGTATAGGTCGCTAAGATCTAAGTGTTGATGTAGCGCAGGCCGTTCAATGACATCGTGGGCGGTGCTCAATCGTACACGTCGCGATGATGTTCACTTGGCGTGTGGCGATAAGGAGCTAATCTGAAACGTCGCGACCGTTTCGGATGGCCGACCTGACGGCTAACGGCAGACAAGACACGACTTTTGATCCCTCTCCGATGGATAACAGCATGCAGATATTATGGGACGATGGTGAGCGTATCTTCTGCCGGGAAGTACGCTCGGGCGCGGGCAGTGACTGCAGTGTGCTGGTGGCGCGACCTGCTGTCGCACAGCCGCTTCCGGCCTGCCTTGGCCGTCTCACCCACGAATTTGCACTGAAGGACGAACTGGACGGCAGCTGGGCGGTTCGACCGCTTGAGATGGTGCGTGAAGGTGGGCAGATGCAGTTGGTGCTCGAAGATCCCGGTGGCGAACCGCTCGTGCAGTGGCTGGTGGCGCCCATGGAAATCAGCGCTTTTCTGCATCACGCCATCAGCGTCGCGGTGGTCCTGGGCAAGCTCCACCAACGTGGACTTGTCCATAAAGACATCAAGCCCAGTCATATCCTGGTGAACTGCGCTGACGGACAGGCGCGGCTGACCGGATTCGGCCTGGCCTCACGGCTGCTGCGCGAACGACAGGCGCCGGAGACCATCGCCGGCACGCTCGCCTACATGGCACCCGAGCAGACCGGCCGGATGAACCGCTCGGTCGATTCACGCAGCGATCTCTATTCCTTCGGCGTCACCCTGTATCAGATGCTGACCGGCTCGCTGCCCTTTACCGCAACCGACCCCATAGAGTGGGTGCATTGCCATATCGCGAAAAAGCCGCAACCACCGAATTCACGGGTCGAAACCATTCCCGAAGCGCTCTCCGACATTGTCATGAAACTATTGGCCAAAACCGCCGAGGAGCGCTATCAGACGGCTGCGGGGGTAGAGCATGACCTGCGCCGATGCCTGGCGGATTGGCAGAACCTGGGCCGGATCAACGACTTTACGCTGAGTGAGCACGGCACTTCCGATCGGCTGCTGGTGCCCGAGAAACTCTACGGGCGCGAGCGCGAGGTCGAAACGCTGGTGGCCGCCTTCGGGCGAATCGTGGAAAACGGTGCACCGGAGCTGGTGTTGGTCACCGGTTATTCCGGTATAGGCAAGTCGTCGGTGGTCAATGAACTGCACAAAGTGCTGGTGCCGCCGCGCGGAATCTTCGCCTCCGGCAAGTTCGATCAATACCGGCGTGACATTCCCTATTCGACGCTGGTCCAGGCTTTTCAAAGCCTTGTGCGCACGCTGCTCGGCAAGAACGACACGGAGCTGGCGCACTGGCGTGACGCGTTGCAGCAGGCGCTGGATGCCAATGCGCGGCTGATGACCGACCTCATTCCGGAACTCAAACTCATCATCGGCGAACCACCAGCGGTTCCGGCCCTTGACCCGCAGCAGGCTCAACGGCGTTTCCTTCTGGTGTTCCGGCGCTTTATCGGTGTCTTTGCCCGGGCCGAGCATCCGCTGGCCTTGTTTCTCGACGATTTGCAGTGGCTCGACGCGGCAACGCTCGACCTGCTGGAGGATCTGCTGACCAGCCCGGACATGCGCCACCTGATGCTGGTGGGCGCCTATCGCAGCAACGAAGTGGATGTCACGCACCCGCTGTCGAGCAAACTCAAGGCCATTCGCACTGCGGGCGGCAAGGTCGATGAAGTCACGCTGGCACCCCTGGCCAAGGCGCACATCGAGCAGTTGATCGCCGAGGCGCTGCATGACGAGATTGCGCATATCGAACCGCTGGCGCAGTTGGTGCTGGACAAGACAGCGGGCAATCCATTTTTTGTGATTCAGTTCCTGCACGCGCTCGCCGAGGAGCAACTGCTGACGTTCGATCACGATGCACGCCGATGGTGCTGGGACCCGGATCGCATCCATGCCAAGGGCTACACCGACAACATCGTCGACCTGATGGTCGACAAACTGACTCGCTTGTCGGCCGAGACTCAGCAGGCATTGCAGCAACTTGCCTGTCTGGGAAACGTTGCGACTATCACTGCGCTTTCAACCGCCATGGGCATGCCCAAGGCGCAAGTCCGCACGGTGTTGTGGGAGGCGATTCGCCAGGAACTGGTCGAGCGGCTGGATGGCGCGTATGGCTTTGTCCATGACCGCATCCATGAGGCCGCGTACTCACTGATCCCCAAGGATTTCCGCGCCCAGGCTCATCTGCGCATCGGCCGGCTGCTGGCAGCGCAGACATCTTCGGCAGACCTGGAAACGGCGATCTTTGAAATCGTCGGCCAGCTCAATCGCGGTGCCGCGCTGCTCACCAAGCAGAGCGAGCGGGTGCAACTGGCCGGGTTCAACCTGATGGCCGGCCAGCGCGCCAAGTCGTCAACGGCTTACGCTTCCGCGCTCAACTATCTCAGCACCGGTGCGCAGCTATTGGATGAAGACGGCTGGGCGCATCGCCATGAGCTGATGTTCGCACTGGAGTTGAACCGGGCCGAATGCGAATTCCTGACCGGGCAGCTATCGGTCGCGGACGAGCGCCTGACGGCACTGTCCAAACGCGCCGCGACCACGATCGAACGCGCCGACGTCGCCTGTCTGCAAATGGACGTTTACCTGCTGCTCGATCGCAGCGATGGCGCGGTCGCCGTTTGCCTCGACTATTTGCGACACGTGGGCATCGAGTGGTCAGCCCATCCGAATGACGATGAAGTGCGCCGCGAATATGAACAAATCGGCTCGTTGCTAGGGGATCGAGCCATCGAAGATCTCATCGATCTACCGCTGATGAAGGATGCGACATCACTGGTAACCGTCAACGCGCTGGGCAAGCTTTTCGCGCCAGCCTTGCAGACTGATTTCAATCTGTCGTGCCTGTCGATCTGCAAGGCGATCAGTCTCAGCCTCGAGTGGGGCAACTGCGATGCCTCCTGCGTGCTTTACGCCAATTTATTCAGGGTCGCGGGCCGGCGTTTTGGTGACTACCAGGTGGGGTTCCGCTTCGGTCAGCTCGGCTGCGAACTCATTGAACGACGTGGGCTTACGCGATTCGAGGCCAGTACCTACCTGTGTTTCTCGTGTTTTGCTGTGCGCTGGATGAGGCCCGTGGTCGAATGTCGCGAGCTGCTGCGCCGTTCGTTTGCGGCGGCGAACCGCATCGGCGACCTGCCATACGGCGCTTACGCGGGCAACAATCTGACGGCTGACCTGCTATTTGCCGGCGAGGTGTTACCCGACGTGCAAATCGAAGCCGAACGCGGCCTCGATTACGCAAAGACGGTGCGCTTCGGGCTGGTCGTCGACTTCATCAACACCCAACTGGCACTGATCCGCATGCTCCGAGGCCTGACGACCACTTTTGGGCGTCTCGACGACGGCGAGTTGAACGAGCCCGACACCGAAGCCCACTTATCCAGCAACCCGGATCTGGTGCTGGCCGAGTGTCTTTACTGGGTTCGCAAATTACAGGCCCGCTACATGGCCGACGATCTCGGGGCGGCCATGGCTGCTGCCGCCAAGGCGCAGCAGTTACTTTGGGTGTGCCAGTCGTTTTTCGAGGAAGCCGAGTTTTACTTCTATGACGCATTAGCCCGGGCCGCCTGGTGTGACAGCATTTCGGCGGACGAATACGGTCCGCACCTGGGCGCCATGATGGACAGTCACCGGCAATTACAGACCTGGGCGCAACAGTGTCCAGATAATTTTGCCAGCAGGGCGGCATTGGTCGCTGCCGAAATCGCTCGGGTTGAAGGGCGTGTCGTTGAGGCAGAGCTGCTTTACGAACAAGCCATCGACATGGCGCAGAAAAGCGGCTTCATCCAGATCGAAGCGCTTGCCAACGAACTCGCGTCTCGCTTCTACGCCGCGCGTGGCCTGGGCAAGATTGCCCGGGTGTATTTACAGGACGCCCGTTATGGCTACCTGCGTTGGGGCGCCGATGGCAAGGTTCGGCAGCTCGACGCGAAGTATCCATCGCTGCGTACCGAAGAACATCCGCTAGGCTCGACTACCACCATGGCCACGGCGGTCGAACACCTCGACCTGGCCACCGTACTAAAAGTCTCCCAGGCCCTGTCGGGCGAAATCGTTCTGGAAAAACTGATCGATACAGTCATGTTCACGGCCATCGAGCAGGCCGGTGCCGAACGGGGCTTGTTGATTCTCTCGACCTGCGCGGAACACCGGATCGCCGCGCAAGTGACTACCGGCGACAACGCAACGCAATTGCGCGATATCCCGGTCAGTTCTCAGGTGCTACCGGAGTCGGTTCTCTATCAAGTCCTGCGCACCCGCGAGAGCGTTGTGCTCGACGATGCCGTGACCGAAGCGGCATTTTCTACAGACCCTTACATCCGTCAGCATCGCGCGCGTTCGATCCTCTGCCTGCCGTTGATGAACCAGGCCAAGCTGGTAGGCGCGCTCTATCTGGAAAACAATCTGACCGCCGGGGTGTTCAGCCCGGACCGGATCGCTGTGCTCAAACTGGTGGCGTCACAGGCTGCCATTTCGCTGGAAAATGCCCGTTTGTATCGCGAGGTCGCGCAGCGCGAAGCGAAGATCCAGCGTCTTGTGGATGCCAACATTATCGGGATCGTCGTGTGGAATGCCGAGGGGGATATCGTCGAGGCCAATGATGCGTTTTTGCACATGCTGGGTTTCACTCGCGAGGATCTTGTCTCGGGCCTCCTGCGCTGGCGCGAGCTGACGGCGCCGGAGTATCGCGAGCTCAGTGAGCGTTCCATGATGCAGGCGGTGCAAACCGGCCACGCTCAACCTTTCGAGAAGGAGTATTTCAAGAAGGATGGCAGCCGCCTGCCGGTGATCCTCGGCTTGGCCATGTTCGAGGCCAACAGCAAGGAAGGTGTCGCGTTTGTGCTGGACCTGAGCGAGCGCAAACAGGCGGAAGAAAAAATCCGCGAAAGCGAACGGCGCTATCGCGAGGTGCAGACCGAGTTGTCCCACGCCAACCGCGTCGCGACCATGGGCCAGCTCGTGGCGTCGATCGCCCACGAGGTCAACCAGCCGATTGCCGCCGCCATCCTCAATGCCAATGCCGCCCAGCGCTGGCTGAACACCCAGCCACCCGAGCTCGATGAGGTGCGTCATGTGCTCAGTCGGCTCATCCTCGATGCCAACCGTGCAGCGGACGTGCTGGGGCGCATTCGTCAGCACATCCGCAAGGCGCCGCGACAGAAGGGGCCGGTGGACATCAACGCCGCGATCGGCGAAATGATCGAATTTACCCGTAGCCAGATCATGAAGAATGGCGTCGCATTGCAAACCCAACTCATGGACGGTTTGCCCCTCATCGAAGGCGATCGTGTCGAACTGCAACAGGTGTTGCTCAACCTGATCATGAATGCGCTTGAGGCCATGAGCGGGACCGCCCAGGGCGAGCGGCAGTTGCAGATCAGCGTGGCGCCGGGCGAAGCGGGCTACCTGCGGGTGAGCGTCAGCGATTCAGGGCCGGGATTTCTCGTGGATAACACCGATCAGGTTTTCACCTCGTTCTACACCACCAAACCCACGGGGCTGGGATTGGGGTTGTCGATCTGTCGTTCGATCATCGAGGCCCATGGCGGTCGTTTGTGGGCGGGCGCAAACCAGCCATGCGGTGCCACGGTTCAGTTCACGCTTGCGGTTATACAAGAGGGTGAACTGTTTATCAGTGCCTGACTTAATACTTAGGTTTAAGAGGGGCATATCAATGGGTCGAATGAAGTAATCGGATGTACAAATGAAGCTCCGCAACCCCAGCGATACATTAAGCATCAAGGGTTGCGGAGATCTTTATCGTGAAAAGCTCAATAGCCGAAGTGATAGAAAAGTTTTCAGGGATACGTGTCGGCCAGACACTTACTGACTCGCCGGTTGGCTCGCATCTGATCAGTCCGCGCCGGTTTTACGTTCATCACGGCATTCACCTCGGCGGCGGTCGCGTCGCCCACTACGCCGGATACAGCGGCTCGATCAAGCCGGGGCCGATCGAGGTCACGGACCTGGAAGGTTTCGCCAATGGCAGGCCGGTCTGGATACTTCAGGAACAGTGCGAATACTCCAGTGATGAAGTGGTCAGTCGCGCGTATTCGAGAATGGGCGAACGGGATTACAGAATCTTCTCCAACAATTGCGAACACTTTTGCAGTTGGTGCACCCGCGGGAAAAGTTACAGCCTCCAGGTCGAAGCGCTCCTGCATTCTCCACGACGTTTCTTCTCGATGATTTCGGCGTTGCAACTCTGCTTCATAGCCTAGCGCCAGCGAGGGCCGCGATGCCGCTACGGCGGCTCCCTAAGAGCATTCCAGGCAAATTTAGATGCTGTGCTACACTTTTTTTTCCGTCATTTTTTCAAGAGTGCCGTGCATGAACGCACCATCTTGTGAGCCGCAAAGCCATGGTTCGATCGTGTTCGTGGTGGATGACGATGCCTCCATACGCGACGCACTGAGCAACCTTTTGCGCTCTGCCGGCATCCGCGTCGAAACCTTCGCCTCCACCGCGGAATTTCTTCGTCAGCCGAAGACCGACAGCGCCAGTTGTCTGGTCCTGGATGTACGCCTTCAAGGCAACAGTGGCCTGGATTTCCAGCGTCAACTGGTTGAGTCCAACACGACCATTCCGATTATTTTCATCACCGGCCATGGCGACATCGAGATGTCCGTCAAGGCGATGAAGGCCGGTGCGGTGGACTTTCTGGCGAAGCCGTTTCGTGAACAGGACCTGCTGGACGCGGTGTCCACCGCGCTGCAAACCGATATCAAGCGACGGGAAGTCGAACGGCAATCTTCGAACCTGCATGCCGACTATCAATCGCTGACGGCGCGTGAGCGAGAGGTCATGGCGCTTGCCGTCAAAGGCCTGATGAACAAGCAGATCGCCGGGCAGATGAACCTCAGCGAAATCACCATCAAGATTCACCGCTCCCATGCCATGAAAAAAATGCACGCCAGGTCCTTTGCGGATCTGGTGCGCATGGCGGAGGCGTTGGGAGTTGGGCATAGTCACTAAGCTGCGTCGGCTGGTTGGCGCCGATGACGATTGCCGCGCACGGAACGACAAATCGCCTATAAGTTGCTGCTCGTCTCATAGTTGGCACTCAAGCGAACAAAATTATTGAAATAAATAACAACAAGCTTTAAATGAGAAGCTCACTGGCACATTGCTAGCAGTCGGTGAGTATCGCCAGTTTCTGGCTCAGGGAGCGCTGATGAGTTTTCGTACACGGACCGACTCCCCACGGCAATCGACCGATTGCGCAGTAGCGTCACTTCAACATAAAGATTACCCGGCTACTGTCGGCATGGATTGCGTAGGCAGCGCGGGCACGATCGAACAATTGCTGGACTCAGCGCGCATCTGGCGCCATACCACCGCGTGGGTGTTTTACCGCGCAGGTGAACAAATGCATTGCGTCGGGCAAGGCGACCCACGGACGCAGTGGCCTTTAAACATCGACAATGAAGCATTTGAAGCCTTTTGCCGGGCCCGGCGCTTGCACCGCTGGCCGACCGGTAGGGGCGAAAGTGTGCTGGGCTGGCTACTCGCGCCAGAAGACGAGGCCGCGGAACCGGCGCTCGCCGAATTTGCCCTGCACCTGGGTGTTGAGCTACAGACCAACACCCTGGCACGTGCGCAGATTACTCAACGTGTGCTGTATGAAATCACCTACCTGGCCAGTTCAACCCGCGACCGTGCCGTGTTTCTGGTGGGGGTTCACCGGTTGCTGGCCAGCCTGATTGACGCCGAGAACTTCTATCTGGCGCTGTACGACCCGCACACCGGCAAGATCGACTACCCGTATTACGTCGACATCATCGACGTTGATGCGCTGGAGTCCGAGAACTACGAATACCTTGTCCCTTCGCGCCTGTCATTGACCGGCCAGGTGTTGACCACCGGCCAGCCGCTGCTGATCGACGCCGCCGGTATTCTCGCGGCTCAAGCGGAGGGGCGTTTCTATTGCGTGGGTGATCGTCCCGAGTTCTGGATGGGCGCGCCGTTGAAAAACGCTTCGGATGAAGTGTTCGGCATGCTGGCGATGCAGGTCTATGACGTTGCGCGTATTTACAGCGCTGAAGACCGCGCGTTGTTTCTGGTAGTGGCGCGCCATGTGGCCATGGCGCTGGGCCGGATTCTGCACCGAGAGGAACTGGAGCAAATGGTGATGCGCCGCACCCTGGAGCTTTCGGCACTCAACGATGCGCTGAGGCAGGAAGTGGCGGACCGCGAGCGCGCCGAGCATCTGCAAAGCGCGCTGTTCCAGATTGCCGAACTGTCGAGCCAGTCTGGCGACATGGCTGAGCTATTTCAAACCTTGCATGGCATCGTCGGTGATCTGCTGTTCGCGCAGAACTTCTACATTGCGCTGTTCGACGACGCGACCAGTGAAGTGACTTTTCCCTATTACGTGGATGAGCGGCAGACCATCTGCCCGCCAGCGCGGCGTGGGCGTCGGGGGCTGACCGAGTTCGTGATCCGCCAGCGCCGACCTTGCCTGATTGACGTCGGCGAGGCAGAACGATTGTCTGCAAACGGTGAAATCGAACTGGCTCAGGAGTCGGTCCGGTCCTTCTCCTGGCTGGGCATTCCCTTGTTCGATGGCGACATGGTGCGAGGCGTGCTGGCGGTGCAAAGCTATACCTCGCACGTGTGGTACACGCTGCGGGACCAGGAACTGTTGACGTTCGTGTCGCGGCACATCGACACCGCGTTGTCGCGCCGTACCGCCGCCGAAGCGATCCATATCGCCAACCTCAAGCTAGAAGCCCGGGTGCAGAGTCGCACCCGTGAACTCGATCACGCCAATGCCAAGTTGCAGCATGAAAACACTCACGATGCGCTGACCGGGCTGCCGAATCGCACCTACCTGCAACAGCGGCTCAATCTGGCCTGGTCACGCTTTGGCAGCCACGGCGGGCACCTGGCGGTGATGTTCATCGATCTCGACCGTTTCAAGATGGTCAACGACAGCCTCGGCCACCATTTCGGCGACCTGCTGTTGATGCAGGCCGCCCACCGCTTACGCGGTTGCTTGCGCGAAACCGACATGCTGGCGCGCCTGGGCGGCGACGAGTTTTCGGTGCTCGCCCCAGAAGCATCGCTGGACGTGGTCATCGAAATCGCCGAACGAATCCTGGCGGCGTTCGACCTGCCGTTTTTCATCAATGGCTATGAAGTTTTTTCGTCTTGCAGCATCGGGGTTGTCAGCGCCGACAGCCAGTTCCATCACGAGCCGGCCGATTTGCTGCGCGATGCCGATGCGGCGATGTACCGGGTCAAGAGTGCCGGGCGCGACAGCTATGCGGTGTTCAACCAGGAAGTGCGCCGCGAAGTCTCGGACCAGGTCGAGCGGGAAGGGGCCTTGCGCAATGCGCTCAAGCGTACCGACGAACTGCTGCCGTATTTCCAGCCGATTGTCAGTGTGGAAACTGGCGAGCTGTTAGCACTCGAAGCGCTGATCCGCTGGCATTCGCCGGACGGCCGGGTGATCGCGCCGGGCGAGTTCCTGCCGGATGTCGAGGGTTTGCGCCTGATCGGCCGACTGGACTTGTACATGCTGGCCAGCATCGCCGCGATCCTCGCACAACCGCAACACGCCAACTGGCCTGCGGTGCACGTCAATTGCTCCAGCTACAGCATGACCCGTCCGGACTTCGCCAGTGATGTGCTGGCGTTATTGGCGCAACACGGCGTCGAGCCGTCGCGGATCTGCCTGGAGTTGACCGAAGGTGCGCTGGTGGCTGAGCCGGCGATTGCCAAGCAGACCATGCAGCAACTGGCCGACAACGGCATGTCGGTGGTGCTCGATGACTTCGGCGCAGGGTTTTCATCCCTGAGCTACGTGCATCAATACCAATTCAGCGGCTTGAAAATCGACAAGTCGTTCATCCTCGAACTGACCACCAGCGCCCGCAGTCGCGCAATCGTCCGGGCCATCGTGCGCATGGCCGAGTCGCTGGACCTGAGCGTGGTGGCCGAAGGTGTCGAGGATCAAGCGACGCTGGACCTGCTGCGCGAGATGGGCGCAGGGCAGGCCCAGGGTTATTACTTTGCCAAGCCGATGGGGTTGGCGGCGTTGTTGGCGAGTTCGGTGATGGGTGGCTGATGGCGTCTCCTACGTATGGAAAAAACGTTTGGGACGGCATGGGGCTAGGGCAGGAGATATCTTGTTGTCGATTATTTCCTCGCTGGCAAGACGGCCCACTACCGCCGCCAGAGTGACGCCAGGGTGCATCGTGCAAACGTATACGCCACCGATATCGGGTAGGTAGCCGACGATGGGAATACCATCGCCAGGCATGGGTCTGAGTCCGACGCAAGCCACTTCCGGCTCGATGGAAACAACCCCATGGAGTTCGTTCTGGATGGCCCGAGCGGTGCGCAGCGCGATCGCCATGAGTTGGTTTTCGCAAGCGTCTCCCAAATAATCTTCTGCCGCCAGCAGCGTGCCCTCCGGGCCTTGCCTTACCTCCATTTCGGGGCTGGAAATGATGGTGTTCACGAGATTGGATTGTGTCTTGTAGCGGATGAAAACCGCTGGGGAGGCCTCGATGGGAAGAAGGATTTTCAGCGTCTGGGTAAGCTGTGTGATACCGGTCCCTGCGGCCAGTACGACAATATCGGCCTCGATGATGCCGGTTACCGTTTTGACTCCCGTCACCCCTGCATCACGGGTTGTAAAACCCACCACCTGAGTATGCGTCAGAACCTTCGCACCATGCGCTTCAGCACCCGCGATCAAAACCTGTGTTGCCTGCACTGCCTCGAGGGCGCCTTCTTCGGCGACATACACGGCATGCTGAGGGGGATTCTTGAGGTTCGGCTCAAGACCCAGAATCCGCGAGCGGGATATCAGGTTGGCCGATGATTGGATATCCGGGGGCCCTTCATCCAGGTTTGCGCTGTAGGACAGAGAACCTGTCCAGCGTATCGCCAAGTCGGGCAATTCGGTTTCGAGTCGGTGGTATTCCTGAATGGCTGCACCGCGCAATTGCGCAATGGGATCAGGTCCGCTGTGTGAGGCATTGATCCATGCGAATGAGGTTCCCGTCACCCCGGACGCGATGTCTTCAGCCTCGACCAAGGTGACATTCGCACCTTTGCCAGCCAGGTGATACGCCAAGGAAGCGCCCACGATGCCAGCGCCGATGACAATGACCCGTTTGCCTGCGCCAATTCCCATATCAGACTCCATTCTGTTGAGCCGATAACGGTACTACATTCCAAGAGTCAGAATGACCTTCACTGAGTGGTGTACTAACCAGTTGCCTGGAGCCAAAAGCACATTTGTTACGCCCACAAAAAACCCGGCTGATCGGGCCGGGTTTTTTGTGGGTATTGCGTTGTCGCGATGTGTTCAGGCGACGGTGTTGCCTTGCAGGCGATCGGAGCCATCAGCGGCGACAGTGTTGCCTTGCAGACGGTCGGAGCCATCGGCAGCGACGGTGTTGCCTTGCAGACGATCGGAGCCATCAGCGGCAACGGTGTTGCCTTGCAGGCGGTCGGAACCATCAGCAGCCACTTCGTTACCTTTCAAACGGTCCGAACCATCGGCAGCGACGCGGTTTTCGATCAGGCGATCAGAACCGCCTTCAGCCACACGATTCTGGATCAGACGATCCGAACCACCTTCAGCCACACGGCTTTCAATCAGTCGATCCGAGCCGCCTTCAGCGACGACAGGTTGAGCAGAAGTTGCGGCGAAAGCGTTAACTGCGAAGATCGAGAAAGCGATGCTGAGGATGGTTTGGCGTTTCATGATCGTGTGCTCCGGGGTGTTGTTGGTTGGTATGGAGCTGATGTTACGCCGCGGATTTTTTAAGAGAACTTCATTGAAGTGATTGTGAACATCGACGGCATTGATAGGGCGAGCGGAACACCGCTGGTAGGCGTGATGATGCGGAGCCGGGATTGCGCCAGTACATTGATTACATTGCGGATCAACTGTAATGCGCCACCGCGTCATTATCAGCAGCGCCGATCACAAATAGAGTCAGCCCGACGATTTTGTCTACTGCATCGCTAAGGTGTCTCTCATGATTCAGAGCATTTTCAAAACGGCTGGTTTGGCGGCACTTCTTGTTGCAGGTGCAGCCGTGCCGTTTGCCCAGGCACAACCCTTGCCCCTCGATAAAGTCGGCGCTTTACACAACGAAGACGTGGAATGGCGCAGCTTTCCCGCGTTCCCGAAAGAAGTGAAACTGGCCGTAATCGCCGGCGATCCGAGCAAGCCTGCACCCTATGTCGTGCGAGTCAAAGTGCCCAACGGCACCAAATTAATGCCCCATACCCATCCAGAAAATCGTATCTATACCGTCATGTCCGGCGTTTTCTACATTGGGTTTGGCAAGGTCTTTGATCCGGACAAACTGGTTGCTTATGGGCCGGGTAGCGTCGTGATACTGCCGGCCAATACGCCGCACTTTCACTGGGCGAAATCCGGGGAGTACGTCTCACAGGTTTACGGCACGGGGCCGTTGGGGCTTGAATACATTGATAGCCATGATGATCCTCGGAATGCGTCCAAGTAGGAGACGCTCAATATTGAATCTGGCCTGGAGCCTTGCATGAAAGTTGGCGTGATCTCCGATACCCACGGCCTGCTGCGCCCCGAAGCCTTCGCGGCGTTGCAGGGTTGTGAACGGATTATTCACGCAGGCGACATCGGTAAACCGGAGATCCTTGAACAACTGGCGGCGATTGCGCCGTTGTATGTCGTGCGCGGGAATAACGACCAGACGGCCCCGTGGGCAGAACTCGTCGTTGATCACTTGAGTTTCGACCTCAACGGTTGGCAAACCTTGCTGGTGCATGACATTGCCGATGTGCCCGCGCTGCTTGATGCGGGCACGAGGCTGGTGATTACCGGACATTCCCATAAGCCACGCATTGAGTGGCGCGGGGAACGACTATTCCTCAACCCGGGCAGCGCGGGGCCGCGGCGGTTCAAATTGCCGGTGACGTTGGCGTTGCTGGAAGTGGAGGAGGGGGCGATTGAGCCGAGGTTGGTTTCGTTGGTGGAGTGAGTGTTATCTGATGGAGACCGCCTCCGACCGCGCTGCCGCTACGCAGTCGATGTAGCAGCTGGCGAAGCCTGCGTTCGGCTGCGCAGCAGTCGTAAAACCTGAGAGTGAAGTCATCCTGAAGGACCGCACTGCCTGATTTTGCATCTGCTTCGCAGCCGAACGCAGGCTGCGCCAGCTGCTACGGGCTGGGTTGCGGACTAAGTCAGGTAAATCTGTCCTCCTTCGTCTCTTTGACATCGCCAGCAAAAAAAGCTGCCCCTTCAATGTGGTAGACGCTCGGTTCTTCCGAAAAATATTCCTCCAAACCCATCATGAACATCCGATGGTCTTCACTCTCTTCGAAGCCCGGCGTGTGATCCTCAAGTGAAGCCCAGCGCACTATCAGGTTGAATCGCTCAGGGGTTTCAATCCCTTGCGCAAGCAAGTGGCCGCCGTAACCCTTTGCGCGGGTGAGCAAAGGCGCGACCTCGGCAAATGCACGTCTGAACATTTCAACGCGTTCTTTGTGGACGGGGAGCAGGGCGATTTCATAAATCATGGCGTTCCTCTGATATGACTTGAACGGTTAAAAGTACGCACTTACGGGATGAGCGAAGGCTCGACCGCAATCACGATTTTTCCTTGAAGGCCGTTGTTGGGACTCTCCAACCGGGCATGGGCGAGCGCAAGATCGGCAAGCGAATAGACGGCGCCGACGTGTGGCCGAAGCTGACCGCGCGCTATCAACGTGCTCAACTCATCCAGCTTGCCGCGGTTCTGTCGTGTGAACACGAAGTGATAACTGGCGTTCTTGCCCCAGGCCTGAACGAGGTTTTGTGGCTGGGCAATGTCCACAATCGAGACCACGCGGCCCAGTTGGGCGAGCACGTCGGGGCTACGCGTCAGTGTGTTGCCGCCGATGGTGTCGAACACGACATCGACTCCGAGGCCACCCGTTTCGCGGAGGGTGGCGTCGACGTAATCCTCCTTTTCGTAGTCGATGACCACATCGGCACCCATGCTTCGTGCGAACTCAAAGTTGGCTTCGCGCACAGTCGTGAAGACTCGCGCTCCAATGGCTTTTGCCACCTGAATGGCTACATGACCGACGCCCCCCGCGCCGCCGTGGATCAGAATGCTTTCCCCCACTCTGAGCGCTGCACGCTCGATCAGTGCTTCCCATACCGTGCCGCCAACCAAGGTCAGGCTTGCCGCCTCAAGATGGCTCAGGGATGGTGGCTTCTTCCCGATAATGCTTTCGTCCGCAACGTGGTACTCGGCATAACTTCCTGGCCCGTCAAATATTTGCGGGGTGTACCAGACTTCGTCACCCGGAGCGAAGGCCGTCACACCCAGCCCAACTTCTTCGACAACGCCCGATACGTCGTGTCCGGTAATGGCCGGCAGAGGCACCAGGTCGGCATAGTCACCACGTCGAACCTGATAATCCAAGGGGTTGATGGAGGTGGCGTGTACCCGCACCAGGACTTGTCCCGCACGCGGCACAGGCTTGGGCACGTCGCAGAGTTCGAACGATTCCGGGCCGCCAAATGATTTAAGCATCATCGCTTTCATTGAAAATCCTCGTATCGATAAAAAGGGATATCGAGATATCTCGATATCGTGGGGCAAAAAAATTACAGATCTGTCCCTATGATCTCGGCCAGCGCACTGATGGCCGCTTCATTGCGCTTGTAGTAGGTCCACTGACCGATGCGCCTGACTTCGACCAGGCCCACGCGTTGCAGCGTCGCAAGATAACCAGACACCGTTGACTGCGACAGCCCGATACCTTCCTGAATACTGCTGACGCAAACCCCCACCGTGAGAACGTCCCCTTCATCCTGCGGAGGGAAGTTCTTAACGGGGTCCTTCAAGCCTTTCAAGATTTGAAGGCGTGTAGGGTTTGAGAGGGCTTTGAATATTTCGAGTAGGTCCATGAGCGCAGGATATCGAGATTTATCGATATGTCAATGTGTGAAGCGACGGAGGGCGAGATTCGTAGGATGGTGGTTTTACAGAGGGGGCTTTATGGCGATAGGTGAAGGTGCCAGCCGACGGCTCCACCGATCGTTCTTGGGCGTTTTTAGTCGGGCGCGACAGGCAGAAAACGGCCAGAAGCTGCCGCTCAATGGTGTCTATCAAACCAGGGGCGATTCAGTTTCACACAGCTTGGGTCGGATAGCGACGGTCTAGCGTCGACCGTCGCATTGGGTTATCAGACTTCCATCTGTTCCGCCATTTCCAGGACTTCATCGATCTTCGACTAAAAGTCGGCATTGGATCGGTAAAAACTAGGCCTCATTACTAGAAAGATCTTGTGCTCGGTTCATTTTAACTATCGCCTGTCCTCCACCTAGAGATGCGGCCGTCCTAGGCCATCGTGCTTTTAAAAACCGGTCTTTACTAATCCAAGTGAAGCAAACCTTATCGGACTGGTTACCTCCTAATATCCGGAAGGCAGTTTCATCCTCGCCAGTGTAGAAGCCCACATGCCCGAAGCCGCTAGTCTTCGATATCCGCCAAAACACCATAATCGCTCCGAGACGCGGCTCGATGGGATCACCAAATTTTTCCCACTGACGTGCTCCTAATGGATTGGAAGGCAGTACCTCATCGACCATTGTCGCAGCAACACAATGACCGACAAATAGACCACACCAAGGCACTTCGTCTCCAGAATAATGTATATCCAGATCGTCTGCCCAGTCTAAAATTACCGGATTGTTACGCTTGCCTAACACCTCTTTAGTACCAAGGAGCTGTTGCGCTTCCGACAACCATGGAAGCAACGGCCCCCCAGGCAAGGATTTATTTTCGCCAAACAAAGCTATTATCGTATTAGGACCTACGATTCCATCCACCTCCAGCCCCATCTTTTTTTGGAACTCCTTGGTCGCTGCGATGGTTCTACGTCCCCAGATACCGTCTACTTCTCCTGGGAGAAAACCTTTCGCAATCAATGCATTCTGAATAGCTCTGATTCGTTCGCTGGCCATGCGCACCTCCTCAATTTGCTAGAAATGTTGCTATGAACAAATATTCAGGATCAATTTTGAAACAGCTTGCCCACCTAAATTTCGCCGACAGAAAAATCAAGTACATAGAGCGGTACTCGAGGAGTAGGCGTACTAGAATTCAACATTTTGAAGATTAGCCTAGATTTATAAAATAAAGAAAAACTCGTTGGCCTTCCTGAAACTCAGCACAGTACGTCCTTGCCAATCACCGACCTGTACAGTCGTTGTATGCCAGTTTTACTATGATGGCCAATTGGTGTGGCAGCGCTTGCGTTCTAGTCGAGATCAACTAATGTGTCCTAACTACGCATGCCATAAAGAAAACACCTTTAGCAAGGTCAAGCTTATGAGCAATCTCAATCGACATGAACCTTCCATATATCTATTCGGCATAGTGCTTACATCGATAATTGCTTGTTTGATCGCGACATCATCTGTCGCAGCAAACGATCAACCACCAGATGACTTTGTCCTTGTTAGGCGGGTAATCGATGCAAGGTATTTCAAAAACGATAGTTTCACCCCTCGGCATGAGGCAGGCGAGCCGCATGGCATCAACACAAAGTGGATTGACAAGGAACTACGTCCCTCCCAGAATCTCGGAGAGGCACTTGAGTCAAATATCGCTCGAGAGGTAACTGTTTCAAAGAACGAAGTATTATCGAAAGTGGTACTAAGGGAATATGGCTTTGGACAAAAAAACTCTCCGCGAGCTTACTCGGCAGTTGAGGGGAAAATACTTGAACTAAACAGTCTAAATGCTCCGGAAGCCTTGCAGGCTGGTGCCACCATCAAAATACCCGCACTACCGCGCATGGCGCTTCAAAAGCCCAATGTAGTAAATGGAAGTAATCCGATACCGAAAAGCAGCGTATACCCAAATCTAAGAAAGGTTTCATCTTACGAAGCCTTTAGCCTTGATACCCAGGCATTTACCGAGAAGCCAGTCGTATCGAAGGTTGGGCGTGATGGATCTCCATTAGTTATGCAATATTTGTGGTTGCCGAGCGACTATAAGGAGACCCTTGGGAGCTTTGGCATAAATCTACCATATGAAGAGGTTCAATCCCAAGCTATCTCAGTAGAAATGGAGTCAATAAACACCACCGAGAATGCGGCGGTTACACCCTTTCCTTCGCCTCGTGAAGGCCAAATAATAAAAGCCCAGCTTGCGGAGCCCCCGAAATTACAACCAGTGTTGATCATTCTTGATGACGGATGGCCAAATGACGAAGCGTTTGTGCGCTCAAATGATTTTGTAGCGGATGCACTAGAGATAATTAAGAGAAAATTCAATTACCCGGTGTATTTGCAAAGGCCGCCTATTCAGTCTACCGAATACCCTAAGTCAATATTTCATGCCCGATCTATAGACATGGCACTAAGCTCCCTGATTGCATTAGAGCCGAGTAGAGATTGGAAAGGGCAGAGAGTGAAAGTAGTCTATATTCCACTTTCAACAGCTCAAAAGGGCTCAAAAAAAATCCTTGAAGAATTAGTAACTCTTAGGCTAATTGATGACTTTATGCTAGACGCGAGAGGCGACCCTGTTCCCCCGGGTGAGGTAGAAATCAGACGGGAAATTGCCAAGGATATTGTTGATAGACTGAAGCAAGAAATAGGCGTGGCTAATCTTAATACAGACAAAGCAATTATTGAGTCGGTTCTTGCATTTGCGGATTTGTACTCGATTGCAAGTGGAAATCCGTATGTTGTAAATTTTTCGTGGACGACCCCCAAAAGAAAATACAAGTTCACTAACTTTGACTTTAACGAAGGGATTCTTGTTTCCGCAGCTGGGAACTCCTCATCAAGCGACTGCAAAAAATGTCTTCCAAATCTTGCTTATAGCCCGGAATGTATATGCGCAGACAATGCAGCGGCACAAGAAAGATGGTTCGCTGTTAGATCTGTAAGTAATCAGGATGTGGTGGCGGTCATGAATACAACGCACGATGGTAATCTCCAGTGTCGCTCCAGCATTGTTGGATCTAAGGAGGTGGATCCGCTGGCCATTTCATTCGATGGATATGTAAGTAGAGACATATGCGGGACAAGTTTCGCAGCACCTAGGGTTGCTTGGCTTCTTGCAGCAAAGTTGGCATATATTTCTCCAAGTATGTTGTCTGATCTTGACGCTCCAGATAGAGGTCACAAGTTAAGAGAAATGATAAGAGCAACAAGGCAAGGCGGTAATGATAGTGGTGGCAAGTATAATTTGGATATTAATAAGCTTTTTACTGATTGAGGCGATATTAATTATGAGACTTCATAAAGCGATTGCGACATTAGCAGTCCTGCCACTTCTGGTTGCGGCTTCCGGCTGCAAGCACGACTCAAAGAGTGCTTGGGCTGATGTAGCTAAGAATTGTGCTTATAGCGATTTGAATGAAAATAAGTTGCTATTTTTTGGCGCGTCAAATTCGATTGGCCCGGGTTCGATTTGGCGCTTAGTTCCAGATGGTGGAGGGTACAGATTAAGATGGGATTCAAATAAAGTTCCAGGCGATTGGATTAAGCCCGGCCAGGAATTTGATTGTCAAGGAAGCGAGTCAACAAAGCTTACAGGTGGTGCAACCGTAGACTTCGCTTCAGGTATTGCCCCGCTTTCGGCGAGTTTAAAGTCAGAACTTTCCAAAGCCAAAAGCGTGGAGGTTAAAGTCTCAAAACTGAAAACAATATTGATTGAAGAGGGTGAGTTTGAACAAGCAATCATTGCTCTTCCACAATCATCTCCCTTAAAGCAGGATCTAACAAGGCCGGGGCGTTTAATTATGTATCAAGCCGTTCTTGTATCTGGCCTTGAAGCCAAACTCGTATTTGATACAGCAGTTGGGGCAGAGGTGGGCGCCAAACTTAAAGATGGTGTTGTGCAATCAATTAATGGAGATTTAGGCGCCGGATTAAACGTAAAGTGGATTAGCAAAAATGAGCTAGTGCTATCCAGCCAAAACCCATTTTACATTGCAGGGGAACTGGCCAAGTTCGACACTGGAGGGGGATTTGCTTCCGCGAACAAATCCCAATCGTGGGAGACTGTCGAGATTCAGGAAAAACACAGCATAGGAGTCGAAACTAATTAGTTGCATGCTCAAATGAAAGTATAAGATGCATGACTAATCTCAGGACTCCAGCAACATGTCATAGGGTTCTGCCTGAGGGGTTCGTCTGTCCGAGAATCTTTGACCATACGCATGGTGGCCCTATTTAGAGCGGAGGACGTCAAAATCTTGTGGCGTCCATTCGCTGAGCTGTCATATGGGTGATGAGCGGTCGAATGTCTGCTATAGGGCCAGGATGTGTGAAAACGCGCTAAATACCTCGAAAAGTGATAGGCGCGAGGGTTGCCTATGGAATCAGCGGGCGGAAGCGCGAATTACCTTCGTCAGTGACATAGACGTTCGTAATGCCGTTTAGGCCGCGTCAGCGGCCCAAACGGCCGCTCACGGACAATCATGCGGCTGGATTCATGCTCTGATTGCTTCAAGCAGTCCTGTGATGCCGAAGATGCTGATCATTCGTTTGAGGTTGTAAGCGAGCACATGAAGGCTCATCTCAGTGCTCACCCTCGGCAGGGTTTTGGTCAGGAAGTGGGTGGCTCCCATCCAATATTTGAGCGCTCCAAAAGGATGTTCAACGGTCTGTCGACGCACCCTCATCATCGTTGGATCATGTTCTAGCCGAACCTGCATCGCGTCGACTACCGCCTCATGTTCCCAGCGCTTCACCCGGCGCTCCTTACCGGTCGTACATTGCTTGTGCATTGCGCAGGACTGGCAGCCCGAGAAGTAGTAACAATGCAAAAACATGCCGTCTTCCACCGACGAATGCCGCCTGGTCAGTAACTGCCCCGCAGGGCATCGATACTCGTCCGATGCAGCAACGTAGATGAAGTCCTGCTTACCAAATCGGCCTTCGGCTTTGCTGCCAGATGTCAGGGGTTTCGGTACGAAGGTAGTGATGCCGGCTTGCTCGCAAGCAAGGATTTCCAGACCTTTGTAATAGCCTCGGTCGGCCACCACCGTTAGCGATTCAGCCTCGATTTCTTCACGCGCTTGGTTCGCCATATTGCTCAGTTGCCCACGATCATTACCAACGTTCGTCACCTCGTGGGCAATGATCAGGTGGTGTTTGTCGTCGACAGCTGTTTGTACGTTGTAGCCAACCGTTCCGGTGCCTCGACCGCTCGTGGCCATTGAGCGTGCATCTGGATCGGTAAGAGAGATTTGCTGGTCTGGACTGTCGTGAAGCTGCGCCTCGATTTCCTTGAGTTTGTGCATCTGCTTTTTCAGTGTTTCGATCTTTTCCTTAAGCCGCTCGGCTTTGGCCTCGGCCACTTCGGGCGTTGCCCGATCCGCCGAATCCATTGCCGCCAGATATCGATCGATGCTCTGCTCGATCTGCTGCATGCGTGCCTTCACTTTGCCCTGGGTGAAGTTACGGTCGCGATTATTGACGGCTTTGAATTTGCTGCCGATGGCGATGATCGATTGGGAGAAGAGATTGAGGTTGCGGCAAAGCACTACGAACTGGCGGCATACGCTGCGAATGGCTTTGCCGTTGTCTTTGCGAAAGTCGGCAATGGTTTTGAAGTCCGGAGCCAAACGCCCCGTTAGCCACATCAACTCGACGTTGCGCTCGGTCTCACGCTCAAGCCGGCGGCTGGACTGAATCCGATTGAGGTAGCCGTAGATATAGATCTTCAGCAAGACCGCTGGGTGGTAGGCCGGACGACCCGTTGCAGTAGGATCGGCGCCCTCAAAACCAAGTGCGCCCAGGTCGAGTTCATCGACGAAAACATCGACCACGCGCACTGGATTTTCTTCGGCTACGTAATCGTCCAGACACTCCGGCAACAAGGTGACTTGCGTCCGAGCCTCGCCTTCAATAAATCGCTTCATGATCGCCCCCGCTACGATCTCGACGATCAGAAGATTAGACAATTGCGGGTGTTTTCACACAGCCTGGACCCGAAGCGGACATTCGATAAGCAACTTCTGTGAATTGGGAAGGAGATGATATGGACGAAAAAATATTCCAGTTCAGTGACATGGAGATATGGGCTCGCGGAGGTCGGCTTTTCGTAAGGTACGACGCTGGATCACATCAGGTTGTTATGCGTGAGGACGAGATTTCTGAAAAGGAGGCCAGAGAAGGTTCAATGAGTGAAGATGCCGCCATAAAAATGTTGTTCGCTTTACAAAATCGCTTGATACAGGCCGGCATCAATCCTTATGCATCGAACGCTAAGTAGCGTTTGACAAGACAAATGATGGTGGGTGTTGAGGCTTTCCAGCGATAACTCCTGCATGCAGAAGTCAGCAGTACGCTGGATCCCCATAGTAGCAAAGTCCCCCAGCTTTGAGTGACCGCTTCTGGCCGATTGCTGCCCTCCACGAAGGATAGCTTTGGGTCGAAGGCCCACGAAATTATGCACGCGCAATAAACTTAATGGCTTGTTTCGCCAGAAAAAAACGGGCGCCTTCAGCGCCCGTTTCCCTTCACTCCGCCGCCTGCGCCCGCAACCGTCGCCCAATCACATCCATCAAATCACACCCATCCCGCAACGGAATGGCCAGCAGCTTGGAAAAGTCCGACAACACCACCGTGTCGCAGCCAATCTCTGCGCGAAAGGCAATGTTTTCCAACACCTGCGTAACCGTACGAATTCGGTAATCCGCCATGGCTTGCAGCACATCGAGTGGTGCTTCGGTATCAATGAGCAGGGAGGCTGGAATCAGGTCGATTCCGGTGAGGGGCATGTATCGATTCATTGTGAAGATCTCTGTTTGATTGGCTTGAGGCCGTCACTCAGTCGTCGCCAAACGATCGGGTGGCAGCTGTGCGCAGGTTGGCGAACCGGCAACAGAGAAAACCGGCAGACCCGTAGGTCTCCCGCGCACAGCCGCCATAACAGCGGCTTTGCGGGTGCGATGATACCTGCAATGAAGCGGATAGCCTTCGCATTCTCTGAAGTCAGGTCGCCAAACCCGAATCGCCATTAGGGCGACGGCTGACTATAAGCCGCCCAATATCAGCACGGTAGGTGAGACATTCCGAGCTTCATGTAGGACCAATCACACTGAAATCTCAGACCTTTCACCTCACTTCCCTGCAAAACTAAACACAACCCCGAAATGTTCATTGCCCCTCGCTCCTAACTCACCGAAGCTATCCTCTATTAGCCCTCACGTCGTCGAGATGGACCTCCACCCCATGCAAACCCCCACCGCACCCCAACGCCCCCTCTGGAAAATCTACCTGCTTTTCCTCGCCCCGATGGTCCTGTCGAACTTCCTGCAATCCATGTCCGGCACCGTCAACAGTATCTACATCGGCCAGATGCTCGGCACTCAAGCCCTGGCGGCCGTGTCCGGCATGTTTCCCATCGTGTTTTTCTTCATCGCGCTGGTCATCGGCCTGGGCGCTGGCGCGGGTGTGTTGATCGGGCAGGCGTGGGGCGCTCGGGAGACGCATTTGGTGAAGGCGATTGCCGGGGCGACGTTGTTTTTGGGGCTGTTGATCGGGTTAGTGGCGGCGGTGGTGGGGAGTGTGTTTGCGCGGTCTTCGCTGGTGGGGTTGGGGACGCCGGTTGATGTGCTGGACGATGCGGTCGCGTATGCCCATGTGATGTTGTGGTTCATGCCGTCGCTGTTGGTGTTTGTATTGTTCACGCAGTTGCTGCGCGGGGTGAGCGACACGCTGTCGCCGTTGTTGGCGCTGGTGGTGTCGACGGTTATCGGTTTGGCGCTGACGCCGGCGTTGATTCGCGGGTGGTTGGGGTTGCCGCCGATGGGGATTCAGAGTGCGGCGTTTGCCGGGTTGGCGGGCAATCTGGTGGCGATGGGGTGGCTGGCGTGGCGGTTGATTCGTCGCGGGCATCCGTTGGCGCCGGACCGCGAGTTTTTTGCGGCGATGAAGCTGGATTGGGCGATCCTCGGCAAGGTGTTGCGCATCGGTTTGCCCACCGGGTTGCAGATGGTGGTGTTGTCGCTGTCGGAGCTGGTGATTCTGGCACTGGTGAACCAGCACGGGTCCCAGGCGACGGCGGCGTATGGCGCGGTGACGCAGATCGTCAATTACGTGCAGTTCCCGGCGTTGTCGATTGCGATCACGGCATCGATCCTCGGCGCGCAGGCGATCGGGGCAGGGCGCATTGAGCGCATCGGGCCAATCTTGAAGACCGGGTTGATGATCAACGTGTGCCTGACCGGTGGGTTGATTGTGCTCGGCTACTTGTTGTCGAGCTGGTTGCTGGCGTCGTTTCTCACAGAAGAGGCGACGTTGAATATGGCTGAGCACCTGTTGCACATCATGCTCTGGAGCCTGTTGGTGTTCGGCTTCCAGGCGATCATCGGCGGGATCATGCGCGCCAGCGGCACGGTGATGGTGCCGGTGGCGATCTCGATTGTTTGCGTGGTGTGCGTGCAGTTGCCGGTGGCTTATTTGCTGGATGCGCGGTTCGGGTTGCAAGGGGTATGGATGGCGTTTCCGGTGGCGTATCTGGGGATGCTGGCGTTACAGACGTTGTATTACAAACTGGTGTGGCAGCATCAGAAGATTGAGCGGTTGGTTTAGGTAGTGATGTTTGTTTGCTCGCGAAGGTGGTGTCAGTTGAGGTAGATGTTGATTGGGCTGACGTCTTCGCGGGCAAGCCCGCTCCCACAGGGATTGTGTGGAACGGGGCTGTGGTGTTCGCATGCCCGACTTGATGTTGGGGGCTGTCGAACCGACAATCCATCGGGGGAGGTTAACCATCAGGCGTAATCGCCTGGGGAGGTTTTCATATGGGTCCCTCATCGCAAACCATCCTGCAAAACCGCGCCGCCGCCGGGCGGCGGCTGGTGGAGCCGCTGCTCCAATACGCCCATCGATCTGACGTTATCGTGCTGGCCTTGCCCCGTGGCGGGGTGCCGGTGGCTTATGAGGTGGCCACGGCGCTTGGGGTGCGCCTGGACTTGATGCTGGTGCGCAAGCTCGGGGTGCCGTCGCATCAGGAGTTCGCCATGGGCGCGATTGCCAGTGGCGGCATCCAGATTCTCAATGAGCAGGCGCTAAAGGCACACCCCATTGTTAAAGCCGCGTTCGATGCCGTGGTCGACCGGGAAAGCAAGGAATTGCTGCGCCGTGAGCAGGTGTATCGCGGCAATCGGCCGCCGCTGCAACTCAAGGATCAGGTAGTGATTCTGGTCGACGATGGCATGGCGACCGGCGCCTCGATGATGGCGGCGATCAAGGCTGCGCGGGTGCATGCGCCCTCGCGCATCGTCGTTGCCGTGCCCGTGGCGCCGATTGAAACCGCCGAGGCGTTGCGCAGCGAAGTGGATGAGCTGGTCTGCCCGCTGATGCCTGACTGGATGATGTCGATCGGTTATTGGTACATGGATTTTTCCCAGACGTCGGATAGGGAAGTCATGGATCTGTTGCAACGGGCGTGGGGCAAAGAGGGCGGCTGATTGTCACCGAGCCGCCTAGAGTATGTCGCCGTGTCGACAACGCCGAACAGGACCGCATCAGGGAAGCCATCGTGCTGAAGCGGCTGGCACAAACCGCCAATTTTTGCTTTAGTCCACGGTGCGTTCGACACCTCAATCCCTGAGGGGCTTCGGCCCGGAGAGTCGCATGAGCTCTCGATTTCTTCAATTCACTGTATTGGTAGCCGTGCTTGCGATTGGCGGTTTATCCAGCGCCTGCGCGGTCGAGTACGCGGATGTGAATCCGACCGCCAGCAAGATCAGCTTCACATACGATCAGATGGGCGCGCGGGTGTATGGCACGTTCAGCAAGTTCGAGGGGACCCTCGATTTCGATACCGCGCGTCCCGAAGAAGCTCACGCCGCGCTGACCATCGACCTTGCCAGCATCGACGTCGACAGCGATGACGCCAGGACCGAACTGCCCAAGCCCGCCTGGTTCGATACGGCGGCTTATCCGCAGGCAAACTTTGAGTCGACTCGAATCAAAGACCTCGCCAATAACCGCTATTTGATCACCGGCAACCTCACGCTGCGCGGGCTGACCCACGAAGTGGATGTGCCGGTTTTGCTCAAGGCCGAGGGCGGTATCGGTATTTTCGTCGGCGAGCTGACGCTCAAGCGCAACGACTTCAAGATCGGAGAGGGTGAGTGGGCCGACAGCGTTGTTTCCAACGAGATCAATATCCAGTTTCGGATGGTTGCGCCGCAGCGCTAGCGGGCGTGCATGGGCAGTCACATTTGAAGGGAGATGAACATGCCAAAGAAAATCATCGTCGCATTCGACGGCACCTGGAACTTGCCTGATCAGGCGCCGGAGATCGATGGCGACGCCAGCACCAATGTGGTCAAGCTCCATGACGCGATCCTGTCCAGTCAGAAGGACGGGACGGTGCAGAAGAAAATCTATGTCTCCGGCGTGGGCACCGACTGGTACGACAAACTCGAGGGTGGGGCATTCGGGGTTGGCCTGTCGAAGAAAATCAAGGAAGGCTACGTCGCGTTGGCCAAAAGCTACGAAGAGGGCGATCAGGTTTTCATTTTCGGTTTCAGTCGCGGGGCCTATTCCGCGCGAAGCCTGGTGGGGCTGATCCGCAATGTCGGGCTGCTGACAAAAAAACACATCGACCGTATCGATGAGGCCTACACCTTGTACCGCACCCGCGATTCAAGCGCGGATACGGAGAACGCCCGGTTCTTCCGCCAGAGTTACTCCCGGGAAATCGACATCCACTTTCTGGGTGTCTGGGACACGGTCGGTGCGCTGGGTGTGCCGTTCAAATCGGCTGAGTGGTTCAATCACAAGTATTACGAATTTCACGACACCGAACTCAGCGGGATCGTACGCAATGCCTTCCATGCCATCGCCATTGATGAACATCGGGCCAATTACGAATGCACACTGTGGGACCCGATTGCCAAGCCGAATCAGGTGATGGAGCAGGTCTGGTTTTGCGGAGCGCATGCCAACGTGGGGGGCGGTTACGCCGATAACAATCTGTCGGATGTTCCGCTGCGGTGGATGGCCAATAAAGCCATGGATTGCGGGCTGGAACTGAACCCGAAGAAGCTCCCCCGACAGTCAAATGCATTGTCCGATATCACTGACTCTTACAAAGACTTCCTCGGTGGTACTTACCGATTGTTGAACGCGCGCTATTTCCGGCCTATCGGCAAGACGCCATTCGGCCAGGAGTGTTTCGATGACAGCGTGCAGCAACGGGTGGTCGCTTCAGGAACGTATCGGCCGAAAAATCATGTGGATGTGTATTTGGCGGGGACTTACAGGCCTGTGAACAAAATTGGTTGATCCCACAGGGATCTGCTGTGGACACATGATCTGTGGATGACATCAAACCAATGTGTGCGAGCGTGCGCTCAATGGCGGCTAAACAGTCAACAAGGAACGACCAACGCCCGGTCCACATTGCCTGAACCGGGCGTCAATCATTTACCCCATCACTTCGCCGTTATCGGCACTGTCACCGCCTGCCCGAAGGCCGAGCGTATGGTCGCGGTCGGGCTCGGTGTCGGGCCGGCGCCGGTGGTGCTGACCGACACTCTCCAGCGCGCTCCGGTGCCGGTTGGCGTGAGGATTGCGTTGCCGAGGCTGAGCGGGCCGGCGGTGGTGGACACGGTCACGGTCAGCGTATTGCCGGTGCCGCGCGAGGTGGTACCCGCCAGGTCCCAGGTGTAACGGCTGTTGCTGCGGGACGTGACAGAGGCGCTGGTGACCACCAGATCTTCGTCGACCGCCGCCCCTGTGACCGCCACGGAGACCGTTGCCGGTTCCGAGACCGCGTTCTTGGCGTCGCTGGCCTGATAGGTGAAGGTCGCCGTGAACGGCGCCGTGACGGTGGCCGGTGGCGTGTAGATCACCCGCACACCATCGGTGCTGACCGTGCCCTGGCCGGAATCCGGTTGCGCCAGTCCCACCACTTTCAACGGCACGTTGCCATCCGGATCGGTGTCGTTGGCCAAGACGTTGATGGTCACCGGCTGGCCATTGTTGCTGGCGGCACTGTCGGCGTTGGCAATCGGTTTCTTGTTCTGGCCTTCGTTGTCGTCATCGTCGTCATCACTACCGTTGCCATCGCCATTGCGGAAGGTTGGCAGTGCGGCGGAGTTGACGTAGGTGACACCGTCCCAACCCGGCAGCGGCGTTGGCATCAGCTGGAACTGACCTGGATGCTCGATATCCCAACGCAGCAGCATCGAAGAGTCCTCGTGCTGAGTGTTGTGGCAGTGCTCCATGTAGGTCCCGGCGAACTCGCGGAAGTGAATCGCCATTTCCACATCGACCGAACTGTCGATGCCTTCGCCGATGCGATACACGTCCTTGCGTGCCCATTTTTCCCATTCCGGTGGCGCCTTGCCGTCGCGGCTGAGGACGATGCCCTCCTCGAAATGCACATGCACCGGGTGGTTCCAGCCATTGCCGCCGTTCTTGATTTTCCACACTTCCAGCGTACCGTCGCCGACGTAGCCGCCATCGGTCGGGCCGTTGGCCAGTTGCGGTGCTGCGTTGAGCCGGCGAGGGTCCATGCTGTAGCCGAAACCGCCGTCGGTCTTGATGGTCCACGGCGCTTCATCAGTGCCGTCGGAGCGACCGAAAATGAACTCGCGGTGCCGCGCCAGTTTGAGCTTGGCCTGGACCTGCGGATCGTCACGATTGAGGGTCAGCGGGATCATGGTTTTGCCGGCGGCTTTTCCCGGTTTGGCGGGTTCGTAGTCGGCGGGGTTCATGCTGACATCCGTACCGGAGTAAGGCTGCACAATCATTTGCATGAACTTGCCGACCACCGGGTCGCCTTTGTCCCATTCCGGGCCTTTGCTGCCTTGCTTGATCACCGCTTTGTACTTCTCGGACAGCACGTCAGCCAGGCTCAGGCCGTTCTTCTCCGGACCCTTGCCGGTCTTGTGTTCCATCAGGTTGACGAAGTACAGCTTGTCGCCGGTCTTGATCCCGTTTTTCGCGAAGTTGACGATGATGTCGTAGCGTTCGGCGATGCCTTGGGTTGGCAGGATCGCGTTGTGGTTCTGCTTATCGCCGTCGCCGTCCAGGTCCATGCTGCCGTCGAATGGTATGGCGTGTTCCATGAGGTTGCCGTCGTTGCCGATCATGTGGAAAGGCACGCGGGTATAGGACACGTTGGAGCCGGCCGGCCCTGGATATTCGCCACCGTTGCCGGCGATTTCACGTACCAGTGCGATCCGGAAGTAGCGCGACACCGAGCCGTTGAGAATGCGGAAACGATAACTGCGCGCCCGAACTTTCAGGCGCGGCTCGTACTGCCAGTTGACCAGGATCTGGTCGCCGAGAAAGCCGTCGGTGTTGAACGGGTTGAACCACAGTTGACCATTGCCGTCCCAGGCCTTGTCGGCCACCACCAGGTTCACATCGTAGTCGCGGTTACCCCAAGGCAGCGCCGAACCGCTGGGCAGGCGCAGGTTGACGCCGTCTTCCAGCGCTTCGTTGCCACGGTCGAGGGCGCTGTAGTAGTTCATCATCACCGCGTTGCCCTTGTAGACGTTTTGCGCGGTGAAATCGAGCATGTGGTCGTGGAACCAGTGGGTGCTCATCGTTTCACGCCAGTCGCCACGGATCTTGATGCTGCCGTTGTCGCAGGTCTTGAGGCCCGGGTTGGCATCGTTGACGAACAGGGTTTCGCCCGGTGCGCAGGGGAACGCCGCGCGCGGGTCATGGGCGTCGGTGTTGATGGTGTCGTAACCGGCGAGTTGCAGCGGCCAGCGATAGTCGTAGTACTGACCCGGAAAGAAGAACGCGTTGGTGTAGCCGTCGCTTTCAGCCGGGGAGTGGCCGTTGTGTTCGTGGGTGCTGATGGTGTGCAGGCCGAAACCGGCGTTGGCGGCCGGGTCGATTGGCAGGGCGTTGTAGTGACGCATCAGTACCGGTTGGCCGTAGCGCACCATCAACAGTTTTGGCGGAAAGGTGCCGTCGAAGGTCCACAGTGATTTGTGATTCTGTATCGGAAAGTTGGGGTGGAAACGGGTGTCGATACCTTTGGTTGTGCCCGTTGTGGTCGGGATGTCCGAGGTCTGGTAGTACAGCCCGCCAGGCCCGAATTCACCGACGGCATAGTTGTGAAGTTGCCGCCGATCGCGCATGCCGCCATTGAGTTTGGCGCCCGCTTGCACGGTCTTGAAGGCGACCTGCGGGTAGAACTCGTTCCAGCGTTGATGCGACCAACCCTTTCCTGGTGGACGCCCCTCGGCCGGGGAGCCGACCGGATGGCGGTTGAGGAAAGCTTCGATCTGCGCTTTCCACGGGTTGCGGTCCAGTACGTTGGAGAACTGTGACGGGAACGGGTACAAACCCGGTTGGCGCATGAAGGCTTCCAGCGCCGTGGCGGATGGCCCGCTGCGGGCGACGTTGTCCGGATCCTGTTGCGGCAACGGACCGACTGAGGGCACCGGGAATGTCAGTGGCGGTGCCGGAAGGGTAGGGTCGAGTTTTTCCGTACCGAATTCTTCGAACAACAACAGTTGCTGGGTGTACGGCAGCGCCCCGAACAACGGGCTGGGTTTGCCGTTGGTGGGGTAATTGAACGAGGTCTGCAGACTCGGCGGCAGCACGTTCTCGGCGCGCGGTGAATTGCGGTCGCCGTACACGCCGTTGGGATAGGCAATCGCGCCCTCGTTGGCTTCGGGCATACCTTTCAATGCCTCGAGCGCGGCTGCGGCAGCTACCGGATCAGCGGGCAGCGGGTAGTAGGCCGAGGGGTCCGTCGGTGGCGGTTCGCTGACATCGTCGAGTGGTGCGGCATTGGCCGTTGCCAATGTCATCAGCATCGCTGAGGCGAGCCCGGACATGCGCCAATAGCTGGGTGAACTGAGTTGTGGTGTTTCACGCTTCATTTTTTTCCCCTCGCGTCATGCCAAATCGGCGAAACCCGCCATCCCGTTCTGGAACGACAGCTGCTGCGGTAGTGGGTGAAGTGCAACTGTTGGGCCATCACTTGGGCCGGGAGAAAAAGTGCTAATGAATTAGTAAGTTGTTTCAGAGTGTTTCTGCTCGCTTACAGAAACGGGTGGGGCATATTCCGCGCTTACGGGGGAAATCCCCTTATTTCATTGGGTTACTTTCACCAATGGTGGGGTGGTCTTGCCAAAGTATGTTGGCTTGGAAGAAAATGAGAGTCATTATCAAATAAATTTGTTTCGGGCCTTTTCCATGTCCTCCGCCGACCTCTCGCTGCAACACGCCGTGCACACGCTTTACGAGGAACACCACAGTTGGTTGTGTGGCTGGCTGCGCAAACGGCTGGGTTGCAATCACAACGCAGCGGATCTGGCCCAGGACACTTTTATTCGCGTCCTCACTCAACGCAAGGTTCAGGAATTGCGCGAACCGCGCGCCTACCTCAGCACCATCGCCCGCAGCCTGATGATCGACATGTTCCGCCGACGAGCGCTGGAGCAGGCCTATCTGGAAACCTTGGCCAACGCTCCGGAGCCGGTGGCTGTCTCGCCGGAAACCCGTTCGCTGATCATCGAAACCCTGATGGAAATCGATCGTTTGCTGGACGGCCTGGGTGAGCGAACCCGCGAGATTTTCCTGTTGGCCCAGCTCGATGGCCTGAGCTATGTCGAGATCGGCCGACGCCTGAATGTCTCGGTGACCACGGTCAAGAAGCATGCGGTGCGCGCCCTGACGCACTGCCTGTTGCTGATCGAGGACTGAGCCGTGGCCCAAGCGCAACCGCTCGATTACGCGACCCTTGAAGCCGCCGCACGCTGGTACGTCGACTTGCGCGGCGAGGTGCCGGACGAGGCCGTTCGCGAAGCGCATCGGCGTTGGCTGGAACGCGACCCTCGACATGTACAGGCATGGGAGCGTCTGTCGCGCTTGCAGGACAAACTCGGGCAAGTCACTCCCGCCGTCGCCCGTCCGACCCTGGCCAGTGCCCGCGCCAAACGCCGCGATGTGCTCAAGGTCTTGTCGATTCTGTTGATGGCGGGCGGAGCAGGGACATTGGCCTGGAACACTACGTCACTGCCAACGTTGATGGCCGACCAGCGCACCGGCACTGGCGAGCGTCGCCGTGTGCGGCTCGACGATGGCAGCCAGTTGCAACTCAACACGGCAACGGCGGTGGACATTCGCTACAGCGATACCCTGCGCGAAATCCGTTTGCTCGAAGGCGAAATCCAGATTGAAACGGCGCCCGACGCGTTGGCGCGACCCTTTGTGGTCCACACCGCCGAAGGCAGCATCCGCGCCCTGGGCACCCGTTTTGTCGTGCGGCGTGATGCGGAGCAAAGCCTGGTCAGCGTGCAGGAGCATGCGGTCGAGGTGCGCTGCGCCGATCTGTCCGGGTCTGCGGTGCGCGTCGACGCCGGCCAGCAATTGAGCTTTCGCCGCGACGCCATCGACGCGGTGCAGCGAGCCACTCCGCAGTTGGATGCCTGGACCCGGGACATGCTGGTGGTCAATGACTGGCGCCTGGGTGATTTTGTCCGCGAACTTCAGCGTTATCGTCCCGGCCATCTGGGGTGTGAGCCGGCGGTGGCGGCGCTACGGATTTCCGGCGCGTTTCATTTGGGCAGCACCGACACGGTCCTCGACAACCTGACCTCGACCTTGCCTGTGCGCATACGTCGTTTCAGCCGTTTTTGGACCCGCGTGGAGCCGGTCTGAGTGATCGATCGAAAAAAATCTTCTTGGGGGTTATTGATTTCGATTCTCGTTCGACTTGGTAGTTAGAGGCGCACATAGACGCCGCCATTTACTGCCACTAACGGGCGAAAGGACACCGCATGACCCCTCGCAATTCCCAACTGAACATTTCTACCCAGCCATCCGTCAGACCCTTGAGCCGTGCCGTGCATGCCGCACTGCTCGGTATGGCGCTGGCCGCCCCGTTGGGCATGGCGGTGGTGGCGCAACCGGCCTGGGCGCAAACCACGGGCGAAACCGAATTCGACATTCCGGCCGGTCCGCTGGGTTCGGCATTGACCCAATTCGCCGGCACCGCCGGCGTCACCGTTTCCTTCGAACCGACCTCTGCCAACGGCCAGCAAACGGCGGGATTGCGGGGTCGTTATTCGGTGGATGCCGGCCTGCGCCAGCTACTGGCCGGGAGCAAGCTCGAAGCGGTGCGTCACGACAATGGCAGTTATTCACTGTTGCCGATCGTTGGGGCGGGCGCGGCGATCCAGTTGGGCGCCACCAGCATTTCGGGGGTTGCCGTGGAGTCGGCCTACGGTCCGGTGGACGGTTACGTTGCGACCCGCAGCGCCACCGGCACCAAGACCGATACGCCGATTCTGGAAATCCCGCAGACCATCAACGTGGTCACTGCCGACCAGGTCGAAGCCCAAGGCGCGCGCAACCTGACCCAGGCCCTGCGTTACACACCGGGGCTGAACACCAGCGGCTACACCGACCGCAACTCGATTGCCGATGAAATCACCAGCCGTGGTTTCGCGCCGACGCCGCTGTATCTCGATGGCGCCTACATTCCCTACGCAGGCAGCCTCGGCGGCGCGCCGCAAATCGACCCGTACACCCTGGAGC
Organism: Pseudomonas sp. NFX98; assembly: GCF_047784845.1. Taxonomy (NCBI): domain Bacteria; kingdom Pseudomonadati; phylum Pseudomonadota; class Gammaproteobacteria; order Pseudomonadales; family Pseudomonadaceae; genus Pseudomonas; species Pseudomonas sp. NFX98. Next base: position 55,976 of record NZ_JBLNNF010000010.1, read on the forward strand.
GCATCGAAGTGCTCAAGGGGCCGTCGTCGGTACTCTACGGGCAGAACCAGCCGGGCGGCCTGATCAACATGGTCTCCAAGCGCCCGACCACCGAACAGCGCAGCCAGATCAAACTGGGGGCGGGCAGTTACGACCGGGTCAACGGCGCCTTCGACACCAGCGGCCCGATCGACGAACAGAAACAGTTCACCTATCGCCTCATCGGCGTCGCCGACAAGGGTGGTGAGCAAGTCGAGCACAACAGCAGCGAACGCATGCTGCTGGCGCCGAGCCTGACCTGGGCGCCGACCGAGGACACCTTCCTGACCCTGTTGGCACAAGTCCAGCGCGATGACGGCATACCGGATTATCAGTCGCTGCCAAGAATCGGCTCGCTGGATCGTGGTCCCAACGGCGAACGAATCAACCGCGACTTCTTTTCCGGCGATACCAACTTCAACGATTACAAACGTGACCAGTACGTCTTCGGCTACGACTTCAGCCACAACATCTCCGATGACTTGAAGTACCGCTCCACCGCGCGTTACACCGACGTACGCGACCGCTACAAAGGCTTCTACCTGCGCAGCTTCGTCACCGATGATGCCGGCGTGACCGATTTCACCCGGGCCAACCGCGCCAAGGTCGACTGGCGCCAGCACAACATCGCCTACACCATCGATAACAACCTGGAATACAAATTCAACACCGGCGCCCTGGAGCACACCACGCTGGCGGGCGTGGACTATCGGCATTTCTCTCGCAAGTACGACGGCTACAACGCCAGCAACGTGTTGCCGGTCGACCTGTACGGCAAGAACAACTACGACACCAGCAGCGTGATGCCGACACTGACCACCAAGTGGGACAACACCCTGCGCCAGACCGGCGTGTACCTGCAGGACCAGATCAAACTGGACCAGTGGATCCTGACCATCGGCGGTCGTCAGGACTGGGCGGAAATCGACAACAAGGACTTGCTGGCGTCGACCCGTGAATCCAAGCGCGACAACAAGTTCACCGGGCGAGTGGGCCTGACTTACGTCACCGATTTCGGCCTGGCGCCGTATGTCAGCTACTCGGAATCTTTCCTGCCGACGCTGGGCACCGCCGCTCCTGAGCGTGGCGGCAAGGCCTTCGAGCCGACCGAGGGTCAGCAGTACGAAGTGGGCGTGAAGTACCAGCCGTTCGAGAAAACCCTGATCACCGCGTCGGTGTATGAGATCAAGCAGAAGAACGTATTGACCGGCGATGATGACTATCCGGAGTACATGTCCCAGGGCGGTGAAGTGCGTTCGCGCGGCGTCGAACTGGAAGTCAAATCCAGCATCGACAACGTCGACATCCTGGCCGCCGCCAGCTACATGGACTCGTTCTACACCAAGGACAGCTGGGGCAACGAAGACAATCGCAACGAAGCGCAGTCGCCAGTTTCGGCGTCGTTGTGGGTCGACTACCACTTCACCCAGGCCACGCTCAATGGCCTGACGTTCGGTGCCGGAGCGCGCTACACCGGACGCAAACCGGGTGATGCGGCCAACTCGTTCGACGTGCCATCGTGGGTCGTCTACGACGCCACCGTCAGCTACGACATGGGCAAACTCGACCCGAGCCTGCGCGGTTTGCAGACTCGCCTGAACGTGCAGAATATCTTCGATCGTGAGTACGTGTCGGACTGCAACTACTCGTTCGGTTGCTACTACGGGCAGGAGCGGGTGGCGTCGGTCGATATGACTTACGACTTCTGATCTCCGCCGAAGCTACTGACGCCATCGCGAGCAGGCTCACTCCCACAGTCGATCCGAGTTCAACCAAGCAACCCGGTCTCCTGTGGGAGCGGGCTTGCCCGCGATGGGGCCGCAAACCCGGTACAAAATCAACTGACTCACCCAATACCGCAGAGCGACTGACGTGGTGCCAAGTCAAATCATCTGCGGCAACTTGTCGAGCATCTTGTCCAGCGTGATCGGGTAGTCCCGCACCCGAATGCCCGTCGCGTTGTACACCGCATTGGCAATTGCCGCACTGACCCCGCAAATACCCAGCTCACCCACGCCCTTGGCTTTCATTGGCGATGAAACCGGATCGGTCTCGTCGAGGAAAATGACTTCCTGATGCGGGATGTCGGCGTGCACCGGCACCTCGTACCCGGCCAGGTCGTGGTTGACGAAAAAGCCCCGGCGCTTGTCGACCGCCAATTCTTCCATCAATGCCGCGCCGACGCCCATGGTCATGGCGCCGATCACCTGGCTGCGTGCCGAGGTCGGATTGAGGATGCGCCCGGCGGCACATACCGCGAGCATCCGCCGCACGCGGGTTTCGCCAGTGGCGCTGTCCACGGCGACTTCGACAAAGTGCGCGCCGAAGGTCGACTGCTGAAATTTTTTGCTTAGCTCGGCAAACTCGATCGAATCCTCGGTCACCAGTTCTCCGGCTTGCGCGGCCTCTTGCAGCGGCACGCGTTTATCGCCGGAACGGACTTCTCCTTCGGCGAACGTCGCATCGTCCAGGTTCACCGCAAGGCGTTGCGCAACGGCTTCGCGAAGTTTGATGCAAGCTGCATAGACGCCAGCAGTCGAACAGTTGCCACCGAACTGGCCACCGGAACCGGCCGACACCGGAAAGCTCGAATCGCCCAGACGCACCACGACCTTGTCGAGGCTGACACCCATCATCTCCGCCGCCGTCTGGCCAATGATGGTGTAGCTGCCGGTACCGATATCGGTCATGTCGGTTTCGACGGTGACGATACCTTGATCATTGAGCCGCACGCGAGCGCCGGATTTCACCAGCAAGTTGTTGCGGAAAGCGACGCCCATGCCCACGCCAATCAGCCAGCGACCCTCGCGCTGCGTACCCGGTTGCGCGTGACGTTTGCTCCAGCCGAAACGCTCGGCTCCGGTGCGCAGGCATTCGATCAAGTGGCGTTGCGAGAAGGGGCGTTGCGGATTGACCGGATCGACCTGGGTGTCGTTGAGGATGCGAAACTCCACCGGGTCGAGCTTCAACTTCTCCGCCATTTCGTCCATGGCAATTTCCAAAGCCATCATCCCCGGCGCTTCGCCCGGCGCACGCATGGCGTTGCCTTCCGGCAGATCAAGGGTCGACAGACGCATGGTCACCCGACGGTTTTCCCCGGCGTACAGCAACTTGCTGGGTTGCGAGGCCAGTTCGACTTTGCCGTCGGGCAAGCCACCGTTCCAGCCTTCGTGAGCCATGGCGGTGATCTTGCCATCGGCGGTGGCACCGATGCGGATGCGCTGGATGGTGGCGGGGCGGTGGGTCGAGTTGTTGAACATCAGTGGCCGCGCGAGCGCCACTTTCACCGGTCTGCCGGCCATGCGTGCACCGAGCGCCGCCAGCACCGCGTCGGCGCGGATGAACAGCTTGCCGCCGAAACCGCCGCCAATGTAAGGCGAAATCAGCCGCACATTCTGCTTCGGTATACCGAGGGTTGTCGCCAGATCGGTGACGGACCAGTCGATCATCTGATTGGAGGTCCACAAGGTCAGCTTGTCGCCGTCCCACGCCGCCATTGAAGCGAACGGCTCCATCATGGCGTGGGCCTGATCGGGCGTGGTGTAGGTCGCATCCAGTTGCACCGGTGCAGCGGCAAAAGCACCTTCGAAATCACCCTGCACGGTGTCGGGCATCTGATCCTTGGCTTCTTTGCCCGAATCGCGAGTAGCCGCGAGGTCGAACACGCCCTCGGCACGTACGTAGTTGACGGTGACCCGCTCGGCGGCGGCCCGTGCCTGTTCGAACGTTTCTGCCACCACCAGAGCGACGGCCTGGTGGTAGTGCTGGATGTCCGGCCCGGCAAGCAATTTCGCGGTGTTGTATTTGCCTTTGCCGAGCTTGCCGGCGTTGGCTGCGGTGACAATGGTGAGTACCCCCGGCGAAGCCTGGGCAATTTCAAGGTCCATCGAGGCGATGCGACCCTTGGCGATGGCCGAACCGATCACCACGCCATAGGCCTGGTTCGGTACGACGTCGTGATGCTCGTAGGCGTAATGCGCCGTGCCGGTGGTTTTCAGCGGGCCTTCGATACGGGTGGTGGCCTTGCCGACGACCTGCATTTGATCGATGGGGTTGGTGGTGGCTGGCGTGTCGAATTTCATGCGTGCTCCCTCGCTTGGGCCATCACCGCAGCGAGCGTGCGCTCGACCAGAGTCAGTTTGAAGGCGTTTTCGTGGGTGGGTGTCGCACCGGCGAGCAGCTTTTCGGTCAGTGCTTTCGCACCTTGTGGCATGGCCGACTCAGCGTTTTCGACACGCCATGGTTTATGCGCCACGCCACCGAGGGCGACGCGACCAGTACCATCTTTCTGAATGATTGCGCCGACCGAAATGAGGGCGAACGCATAGGAAGACCGATCCCGGACCTTCTGGTAAATGTGGGTGCCGCCAATTGGGGCGGGTAAGGTCACGGCGGTAATCAGTTCATGGACCGTCAGCGTGGTTTCGATATTCGGCGTGGTGCCGGGCAAACGATGCAGGTCGGCAATCGGAATGGCGCGTGTGCTGCCGTCAGGTTTTATCGTTTCGACTTGAGCATCGAGCGCGCGCATTGCCACGGCCATGTCGCTGGGGTGGGTGGCGATGCAGGCGTTGCTGACACCGATGATGCCGAGCTGTCGACTGACGCCGTCGATGGCTGCGCAGCCGCTGCCGGGCTGGCGTTTGTTGCAGGCCTGATGAGTGTCGTAAAAGTACGGGCAGCGGGTGCGTTGCAGCAGGTTGCCAGCGGTGGTGGCGACATTTCGCAACTGCCCGGAGGCGCCCGCGAGCAGGGCGCGTGCGAGCAAACCGTAGTCTTCGCGGATGCGCGGGTCGGCAGCGAGGTCGGTGTTTCTGACCAGAGCACCGATGCGCAGGCCGCCTTCTGACGTGGTTTCGATGCGGTCCAGGCCAATGCCGTTGACGTCGATCAGGTGCGTAGGCGTTTCGATGTCGAGCTTCATCAGGTCAAGCAGATTGGTACCACCGGCGATGAAACGCGATTCGCTGACCTGTGCGGCCAATGCCGCCGCCTCGGTCGGGGATTTTGCACGTATGTAGGTAAAGGGTCTCATGCGCTGACCTCTGCGACTTCGCTGATCGCTTCGATGATGTTGGAGTACGCCCCGCAACGGCAGATGTTGCCGCTCATGCGTTCCTGGATTTCACTGGCGATCAGCTTCGGTGGCTCGGTCAGGCTGGGGCTGGCATGGCTGGGAATGCCGTCGCGGATTTCCCCTAGCACCGCGACTGCCGAGCAGATCTGCCCCGGCGTGCAGTAACCGCATTGATAGCCGTCGTGCTTGATGAACGCGGCCTGCATGGGGTGCAGCTGTTGCGGGGTGCCGAGGCCTTCGATGGTGGTGATCTTCGAGCCCTCATGCATCACGGCCAGGGTCAGGCACGAATTGATCCGCCGACCATTGGCGATCACCGTACAGGCACCACATTGGCCGTGGTCGCAGCCTTTCTTGGTGCCGGTCAGATGCAGGTTCTCGCGTAGGGCATCGAGCAGGGTGGTGCGGGTATCGAGGTCAAGGGCGTGTTCTTTGTCATTCACCCAGATCTTCACCGCGGCTTTGATCGGCCGCGCGGCATTGGCGGCGGATGCCCGTGCAGAAATGAACGGTGGCAACGCCACGCTGGCCGCTGTCACCGCACCAACAATCAGGAATGTGCGTCGGGAAATCGTCATCAGGTCATTTCCTTTGCGTAATTTTTGCGTGCAGTGCCCTTCGGCACCTTTGCAGCCCTCATCAATAAGAGTGACCATTGAATGGATGAAAATGTTTATTCTTTTTTCGGCTATAGAGTCATGTGCCTGGTTCATGAATCCAGCAAAGGGCCGGAACGCGTTAAGATGGGCAGCCCACGCAAACCGTCCCGGAGCCCACGCCCGCAATGCCCCAGATCACGCACTTCAAAACCCCGTGCCCCGAGCACATCAATAGCCAGATCCTGCAGATGGTGGTCGACAACCTGACCGACATCAGCATGGTCGCGATACCGCCGAGCAACCTGCTGTACAACGTCTACCAGTACGCGATCGGCTATGAGGTGCACCTGTATCTGGAAGCGCTGAACGGGGCGAAAGGGATTGATGTGGAATTGATCGTCGCCACTGATCTGGACGATCCGGAACACGTCATCGGTTTCTTGCTGTACCTGCCGGTCAAAGACGATCCCGAGGCCTGCGGCGTGGCGTACATGGCGGTTCGGGCTGAGCATCGGCGCCAGGGCGTTGCGCGCCGGATGTTGCGGGAAATGGTCGGTCGCTATCCCTATGCCGAGCTGACCTGCGCTGTGGCCAAGGTGCCGTATTTCGAGGCGATGGGTTTCCAGGTGGTGGGCGTGCGCGCGACCCAGGTGCTGATGAACACCCGCGATCACGGCAGCGACGGCTTGATGGCGCTGCTGGATGTAGCGCCGATCTACAGCTCGCTGGAGGTGCGGCAGATTCACACGTACCTGCTGCAAAAACACGGAAAGCGGGCGATGGTCGATGCGGAGAAACAGCGGGACCGACATCTGGATCAGTTGACGCACAGGGCCAATGAATTTGTGCGTGGGCGATTGGGTGACGACGCGGTGCCGGCCAGTGGTCCGCGACTTCGGCTGGTATGACCACACCGCAATTCCCCTGTAGGAGTGAGCCTGCTCGCGATACCGGTCTTTCATTCAACACATGTGTTGACTGGTCTGGCCCCATCGCGAGCAGGCTCGCTCCCACATTGGGACTCAGGCCAACTTCACATTCATCGTAATCCGCGCCGTAAACACCTTCTTGCCTTCCACATCGTGAATGTCCACCGGCACCATCTTGTCGCCTTCGGTGCTCCAGTCCACCGCCTCGCCATCAGCCACCGCCGTCACATCGGTTTTGGCCTTGGCCAGGTATTCAACCGTCATGCCTTTCGGAATCCAGCGCGCACCGGCAGGGATGGACACGTCGGTCATCATCCCGGCGGCCAGCTCGGCGGCATTGCACATCGCAATCGCGTGCACGGTGCCCAGATGGTTGGTGATCTCCCTGGCAAACGGCACCAGCACGGTGGCTGAGTTTGGGCGCAAGTCCTTGACCAGCGGGTTGATGGTGGAGAAATAAGGCGCGACCTGACAGGCCATTTTGCTGAATGCTTCCGGGCCTGCGCTGTTGAACATGCTGAGGAACTGACTCATGTTGAAGTCTCTTCAGGGAGTTGGTTTGCGGAATATTGTTCCGTTACAGAATATTGTTCTGTTACGGAACAGTATTCTGTCGGCGCGAAATCTGTCAACCTGACGTCAGCCTCCACCATCGATTTTTTTGGACTGCACCGCGCATGGAAACTTCCGACCTACTCGAACGCTGCTACCCCGGCCGCCGCGCCGAACTCAAGCGCGACATTTTTCGCAAGGCCCTCAAACTGTTCAACGAGCAGGGGATCGAAGCCACGACCATCGAAATGATTCGCGCCGAGTGCGACACCAGCGTCGGCGCGATCTACCACCACTTCGGCAACAAGGAAGGCTTGGTGGCCGCGTTGTTTTTCACCGCACTGGATGATCAGGCCCGATTGCGCGACAGCTATCTCGCCGAGGCGCAGACCACCCAAGCGGGCGTGCAGGCGTTGGTGCACAGCTACGTGGATTGGGTCGATAGCCAACCCGAGTGGGCGCGGTTCCAGTATCACGCGCGATTTGCCGTGACCAAGGGACCGCTCAAGGACGAACTCGCCACCCGCAACAAAGCGCGCAACAAACTGCTTCTGGAGTGGTTGTTCAACCCCGAGCGCCAAGAGCAATTGGCGGGGGTTCCGGCTGAGTTGATGCTGTCGCTGATCATCGGCCAGGCCGACAGTTACTGCCGCGCGTGGTTGTCGGGGCGGGTCAAGGGCAGCCCGAAGGCTTATCGGGAATTGTTGGCGGAGGCAGCGTGGCGGTCGGTCGCCGCTACCGAAACCCAATGAAGATCCTCCCAATGAAACAGGGTGATTTTCAAAAGGTTAAAAAAGAGCCTCAAAGCTCTTTGATGGGGAGAAAGTGGAGCCTTTGAGGCTCAAGATGCGCATGAAGCAGGCGGTGAGCTTGATAGGGGTTCAATGCACTCACCACCTACGCAACGGCTTGGGCAAGCAAGCGGCTGCGCAGTTTCATCGTAGAAAGGTGGGGGTTTGCACTCAAGTACCGCTAGTCGCGTCCCCCCACAAGTGTCAGCTTCTGCGAGCTTGCTCACCCGGCCAACCGGCCTGTTTCAAGGCTTTGAGCAGCGTCTCGGCATCCAGCCCCGACACCGCGTGCCCGTTACCTTCCGTCGTTTCGGCGGCGAGCAGGGCGTTGATGATGGCTTCTTCCACCGCCTCGGTGGCCGCCAGGAACAATTCGCTGATGTGATCGTTATTGACCATGCTCAGGTTGCCGGTGGTCGGCGCGTTTTTGCTTTCATAGGCCGCTGGGGGTACGTGGTCGTTGCCGGTGGCGAAGGCGATGAAAATGTCGCCGCTGTGGTCTTCATTGCCACCCCCGGTACGGGCCAGACCGAGGCTGGCGCGTTGTGCCAGACGCGTACATTGGTGCGGCAGCAACGGCGCATCGGTGGCCAGGCAAACCACGATCGAACCCATGCCCGGATGCGGCAACGAGGCCCTGAGAAACGGCGAGTCGACCTGTTCCATGTAGCGCCCGACCGGGTAGCCATCGACGCGCAATTCGTTGCGGATGCCATGGTTGGCCTGGACGATGGCGCCGACGGTCCAGCCACCCTGGGCAGCGCTCAGCCGCCGCGAAGCAGTGCCGATGCCGCCCTTGAACTCATGGCAGATCATGCCGCTGCCACCACCGACATTGCCTTCGGCCACCGGACCGCCCACTGCCGAATGCACGGCTTCGGCCACATGCTCAGGCTTGACGTGAAAACCGTTGATGTCATTGAGCAAGCCGTCGTAGGTCTCCAGCACCACCGGCATGTTCCAGTAGAGTCGCCCGTCGTCCGGTTGCTGCTCACGGTCCACGGCGATCAGCGCATCACGCACCACGCCCAGGCTGTGGGTGTTGGTGAAGGCGATCGGGCTGGTCAGCAGACCGGCTTCGCGAATCCACTCAAGACCCGTGGCGTCGCCGTTGCCGTTGAGCACATGCACCCCGGCAAAACACGGTTGCTGGCTGGTGGAACCGGCACGGGGCTCGATCACGGTGACGCCGCTCAGGATGTCGCGACCGTTGGCGGTGCGACCGCGCACATTGCTGTGACCGACCCGTACGCCGGGCACGTCGGTGATGGCATTGAACGGGCCGGGTTGCAGTTGGCCGAACTGGATGTTCAGGTCGCGGGCACGTGGTTTCATGGGTTTTCTCATCTTCAAGTTCGTGGCAGAAAGTGGATCTAACACCCTGTAGGAGCTGCCGAAGGCTGCGATCTTTCGATCTTGATCTCAGGATCAAAAGATCGCAGCCTTCGGCAGCTCCTGCACAGGTCGGGGGTTATTGACCGTTTTTGATGGTGCTCCAGGCGCGTGTACGCAGGCGTTCGATCGCACGGGGCTGCGGTTGCAAAGTGAACAGCTTGGCGATCACCTCGGCGGTGGGGTAAATGTTCGGGTACTCGAGTACATCGGGCGACAGCAGCGCCGTGGCATCGAGGTTGGCGTTGGCGGTGAGCGCCAGTTGAGTGGCGGGTGCAATGACTTCCGGGCGCAGCAAATAATCGATGAAGGCCAGCCCCTGTTCCGGGTTGCTGCCGTCCTTGACCAAGACCAGATTGTCGGACCACAGCGGTGCCCCCTCGTCGGGAATGCTGTATTCGATTTTCACGCCCTTGGCGGCTTCCTGGGCGGCTTGCTTGGCACCGAACACGGTTCCGGACCATGCCAGGGCCACGCATATATCGCCGTTGGCCAGGTCGCTGCCAATCTTCGACGAGTTGAAGTAAGTGATGTGCGGGCGCAGCTTGAGCAGCAACGCTTCAGCTTTTTTGTAGTCAGCGGGGCTGCTGCTGTTGGGCGGCAGGCCAAGGTAGTGCAGGGCTATCGGCATGATCTCGGCGGGCGCGTCCAGAATCCCCACGCCACATTGACTGAGCTTGGCCAGGTTCTCTTCTTTGAACAGCAAGTCCCAAGAGTTCACGGGTGCCTGATCACCCAGGACCTCGCGAACCTTGTCAACGTTGTAACCAATGCCGTCGGTGCCCCACAGGTAGGGGATGGCGTACTGATTGTCCGGATCGTTCGCGCGCAGTTTCTCCAGGAGCACCGGATCGATGTGCTTCAGATTGGGTAGTTGACTGCGGTCGAGTTTCTGCAAGGCACCGGCCTTGATCAGGGTGGGCAGAATGAAGTTGCTGGCGACCACCACGTCGTAACCGCTATGGCCGGTCATCAACTTGGCCTCGAGCACTTCGCCGCTGTCAAAGGTGTCGTAAACGGGTTTGACCCCGGTATCGCGCTGGAAGTCCTTGAGGGTGGTCGGGCCTATGTAGTCGAACCAGTTGTAGACATGAACGGTGGGCTCGTTCGCTACCGCGGCCATGGTCCAGGTCGCCAGACAGGCGCCAAACCCCAGATTGAAATACGAGCGGTGACCACTCATGATGCGGCACTCCTGGCCTGCTGCGGCCGGTGATGTTCAGGAGCTTGCAGCGTATCGACCGGGGTGGCCGTTACCCATTCCCATCATGGGTTACTCGAAAGGGGTAGTGCGTGGACGCGTTGTTGAAAGAGTTGCCATTGCACCAAGGACTGGCGCGGGTATTTGGCGTATTGGGCGAAGACGGATTCTGGCGCGCACTGGTCGACACCCTGCGCTTGCTGGTGCCGCTGGACAACGCCTTGGTCGCGGTGATGCGACCGGGTCGAGTGCCGCGCCTGCTGATCGATTTCGACGCCAAGGGCAGCGGTGACGAGCACGAAGAACTGGCGGACTACCGCGCCGGCATGTACCTGCTCGACCCGTTTTATCTGGCCGTGTGTGCAGGTATCCATGACGGTTTGCACAGCCTCGATTCCGTGGCCCCGGACCAGTTCCAGCAGAGCGAGTACTACCTCAGTTACTTCCGTTCGGTGGTCGGTGGTGACGAGTTGCAGTTCATGCTCAACATCGACGGCGCAGTGCTCGGTCTGTCCCTGGGACGCTTGACACGCTTCAGCCTCGAAGAACAAGGCCGCCTGTTGTGCGTGCGCGACTGGGTGCTGGCTGCCATGCGCCGACACGTGCAATTGCTGCCACCGGAAGGGCCGGTCGCCGAAGCGGTGGCGGGGGATCTGGCAACCCTTTTGGATCGTTTCGACGCACGCCTGTCCGCGCGGGAAATCGAAACGGCGCGGCTGATTCTGCAAGGGTTCTCCAGCAAGGCCATCGCCCAGCAAATGGGCATCTCCCCGGAGACGGTGAAAGTGCACCGGCGCAATCTGTATCACAAGCTCAATGTGAACGGGCATGGGGAGTTGTTTGCGTTGGTGCTGCAACCGCGTTGAGATCAAGATCAAAAGATCGCAGCCTGCGGCAGCTCCTACAGGGGAATACAGTGTCCTGTAGGAGCTGCCGCAGGCTGCGATCTTTTGCTTTTCAGCTTTCGAGTTTGAACACCAACGCCTTCAACCCGCATTCCACATCGGCATCCGGAAACTCCGGCGGATTCTCCAGACGCTGTTCAAAGCGCAGACTCGGCGCTTCGCGAGTCACGCCGTCGATCAGGAAGTCGGCACCGAATGCGGGGTCGTTCATGCAGGCCAGTACAGTGCCGTTTTCAGCGAGTAGTTCCGGCAAGCGGCGCAGCACGCGCTGGTAGTCCTTGGTCAGCAAAAAGCTGCCTTTCTGAAACGACGGCGGGTCGATGATCACCAGGTCGTACGGGCCTTTGCCGATTACCTTGCCCCAGGACTTGAACAGGTCGTGGCCGAGGAAAGTGACCTGGCTCAGGTCATGTCCATTGAGCCGATGATTGTCGCGGCCACGGCTCAGGGCCGGGCTGGACATGTCGAGGTTGACCACGTGCGTCGCGCCGCCTTCGATGGCTGCTACCGAGAAGCCGCAGGTGTAGGCGAACAGGTTCAGCACCCGTTTACCCTCGGCGTTGGCTCGCACCCAATCGCGACCGTAGCGCATGTCGAGGAACAGCCCGGTGTTCTGCTTGCGACCCAGATCCACCCGATATTTCAGTCCGCCCTCGATGATGGTCATCTCTTCGATGACGTCGCCGAGCAGCCATTCGGTGGTGCTTTGCATCAGGTAGCGATGTTGCAGCAGCAAGGTGTGCGCACCGGATTGCGCCCATTGCGCTGACTGAGTGATCGTCATCAGCAACTGCTTCAGATCCTCCAGCTGCGCGGCTTCCGGCTCCTTGAACAACGCCACCAGCACCACGCCTTGCAGCCAGTCCACGGTCACTTGCTCCAACCCCGGCCAGCAACGGCCCCGGCCGTGGAACAGGCGGCGGGTTTCGGCGGGCGGTGTTGCCAGTGCCGTCAGCAGGTGGTCGTGAAGGGTGGAAAGGGCGTCTGCGTTCATGGGTCTGGGTCGGCAATTTGCGGGGGGCGGCATTTAACCATAGTTGCGCTTGTTACAGATCACACAAAACCCTGTGGGAGCGGGCTTGCCCGCGATAGCGGTGGATCAGACACCCTTTATGTTGAATGTGATGGCCTCATCGCGGGCAAGCCCGCTCCCACAGGTTTTGGAGTGTCCGGAGAGGGCAATTATCACGATTAATTTAACTTTACGTGAGGATTTGGCGATCTTCCGGCTCCCATACTCGGCTCCAACGAATAACAACAACCGGAGCCGGACATGTCGCAGTCAACTGCTTCACCCAAGGCCAGCCACCCACGCTGGCTGCGGCTCACCCACTGGCTGAACGCGTTGGCGGTGCTGGTGATGGTCACCAGCGGCTGGCGCATCTACAACGCCTCGCCGATTTACGATTTCAGTTTCCCCAAATCGATCACCCTCGGCGGTTGGCTAGGCGGCGCATTGCAATGGCACTTCGCGGCGATGTGGTTCCTGGCGATCAACGGCCTGATCTACCTCGCGTTCAACCTGTTCAGCGGACGCCTGAAACGACGCTTTTTCCCGGTTTCGCCCAAAGGCGTACTGCATGATCTGTGGGCCGCACTGCGCGGAAAACTCGGCCACGCCGACCTCAGTCATTACAACCAGGTCCAGCGCGTGGCGTACCTGTTCGTGATCGTCGACATCACCCTGCTGGTGCTCTCCGGGCTGGTGTTGTGGAAGTCGGTGCAGTTCCCGCTGTTGCGTGAATTGATGTGGGGTTATGAAGGCGCGCGTCGTGTGCACTTCTTCGCGATGGCGCTGTTGGTGGCCTTCGTGGCGGTGCATCTGCTGATGGTCGCGCTGGTTCCCAAAACGCTGTTGGCCATGATCGTCGGCCGCAAGGAGCACGTATGAAAAAGCCCATCCAAGGCTCCGGGCTGGACGAATCTTCCATCCTGACCGACGCCCGGAAAATCCTCGCGCCGCAGATCGAAGACCGCTCACGGCGCTCGTTCCTGCTGCGTGGCCTGACCCTCGGCGGTGTGGCGATGTTGTCCGGTTGCAACATCACCGACAACGACAGTGTCGAAACCGCGCTGTCGTCCATGTCGCGCTTCAACGACCGGGTGCAAGGCTGGCTGTTCAACCCCAACGCGATGGCGCCGACCTATCCGGCGTCAATGATCACTCGGCCATTTCCCTTCAATGCCTTCTACGGCATCGACGAAGCGCCAACGGTGGAGGAGGAGAGCTATCGCCTGGAAGTCACCGGCCTGGTCGCCGACAAACGTAGCTGGCGCCTCGAAGAACTGCGCGCCATGGCTCAGACCGACCAAATCACCCGGCACATTTGCGTCGAAGGCTGGAGCGCGATCGGCCGCTGGGGTGGTGTGCGATTCAGCGATTTCCTCAAGCGCATCGGCGCTGATACCGACGCCAAATACGTCGGTTTCAAATGCGCCGACGACTACTACACCAGCATCGACATGGCTACCGCGCTGCACGCGCAAACCTTGTTGGCGCTGACGTACGACGGCGCGGTGCTGCCACGCGAATACGGCTTCCCGATGAAGCTGCGCATGCCCACCAAGCTTGGCTACAAGAATCCCAAACACATTCAGGCGATTTTCGTCAGCAACACCTACAGCGGCGGCTACTGGGAAGACCAGGGCTACAACTGGTTCGGTGGCAGCTGATCAATCCCCGGAAAATTCACCCGTCCGTAACCTGAGCTTCAAGGAGTTTCATCATGAAAAAGTTGACCACCGTTGTTCTGTCCATGTGCCTGGCCGTTGGTGCCGCTAGCGTGTTCGCGGCTGACACCATGAGCAACGACAGCATGAGCAAGGATTCGATGTCCAAGGATGCCATGTCCAAAGACGCCATGAAGAAAGATGCGATGTCCAAGGATGCGATGTCCAAGGACGCGATGAAAAAAGACGAAATGAAGAAAGACTCGATGTCCAAGGACGGCATGAAAAAAGATGCCATGTCCAAAGATGCGATGAAGAAGGACGCCATGTCCCAGTAAACCCAAACACCCCGCGATCCCCTGTAGGAGCCGAGCTTGCTCGCGATGACGGTGTAACAGTCAACCTGTGTATTGGCTGACACACCGCCATCGCGAGCAAGCTCGGCTCCTACAGTTTTTTATCGCTCCTGAGGGGGTATGACCTGAACTCATACCCCCATGATTTTTTATGGTTACAGCCCCGCAAACCCCCAGTGTTAAAAAATCGCAAACCAGCTCATCAACAACAAAAAAGAGCGTTTGCAACCATGACTCATCATCACTGCCGCGTCTTCGCCAGCCACCTGCTGCGCTCTTCGATCCCAGACATTTGCCGCGCCAGGCCTTGTGCTTGCGTGTGCTGCTGATCACCCAAAAAACTCCCTGAAGAGTAACGACTCATGAAAGAACTCGACCTGTACATCGGTGAAGGCTTCGAAGGCCCGGGCGTGAACGCCGCGCACATCAACATCCTGATCGGCCCGCGCAACGGGCCCGCCGGGCAAGCGTTCGCCAACAGCCTGGCCTCGCCAAGCCAGGGCCATTGCCCGTTCATGGTGATCGCCCAGCCGAACATCCCGGTCAAGCCGATGACCCTTTACGTCAACAAAGCCGCGATCAGCAGCGACCTGCACGGCAATGCCACCTGGGGCGCGTCCCAGGCTGGTATCGCCAAGGCTGTGCTCGAAGCACTGCTCGACGGAACGTTGCCGCCGGAAGCCGAAGACGAGTGGGCCATCGTCACCGCCAACTGGGTCAATCCAGCCTGCGACGACCTCGATGCCGTGTACCTGAACAACTACAACGCCTGCCGCACCGCGATCCGCGCCGCCCTGACCGGCAAGCCGGAAACCGCGCAGCTCAAAGATGTGGTCAACCACATCAGCAACCCGTTCTACACGCCAAAAGCCTGAGGTCCGCGCCATGCAATACATCCGTTTGGGCAACTCCGGCCTTGAAGTTTCCCGTCTGTGCCTGGGCACCATGAACATGGGCACCCCGGACTGGAAACCGTGGATCTTCGATGAGAAGAAAAGCGAGCCGATCGTCAAGCACGCGCTGGACAACGGCGTGAACTTCATCGACCTCGCGGATTTCTATTCCGCCGGTGTCGGCGAGGAAGTGGTAGGGCGCATCGTCAAGCGTCTGGCCCGTCGCGAAGACCTGGTGATCACCACCAAGGTCGGCTACGGCACCCGCAGCGGCATCAACGCCAGCGGCCATTCGCGCAAGCACATCATGGACAGCATCGATGCTTCGCTCAAACGCCTGGACATGGATTACGTCGACGTCTTCATGCTGCACTACTTCGACGTCAACACCCCGGTCGAAGAGACCATGAGTGCGATGAACGACATCGTGCGCTCCGGCAAGGCGCGCTACATCGGCGTGTCGACCATGCTCACCGGGCAACTGGCAAAAATCCTCATGGCCTGCGAGCGCAACGGCTGGGTCAAGCCGATCAACATGCAGCTGCAACTGAACTGCGCCTACCGCGAAGAAGAACGCGAGATGATCCCGTTCTGCCGCGATCAGGGCCTTGGCGTTTCGGTGTTCAGCCCATTGGCTCGCGGCTTGCTGACCGGCGATGCAAAGTCGACCCGTAACCAGACCGACTTCTTCACCCAGCAAATGTACAGCGACGAAGCTTCCTTCGAAATCGCCCATTCGGTGCAACGCGTGGCCCGTGCGCGTGGCGTGTCCAACGCGCAAATCGCACAAGCGTGGGTGGCCAACCATCCGGGCGTGGATTGCATGCTGGTCGGCGCCGACACCACCGAACAATTCGACAGTGCCTTGGCGGCCCTGGAGACCAAACTCGACGCCGAAGAGCTGCATGAGCTGGAACGCAATTACACGCCGTGCGACGTGATCAACGATTACACCGCCGGCAAACGAATCCTGCGTTCGGCCCGACCGGGGCTGGAACGTTTCAACCTGACCGAGGCCGTGGCATGAGCGCGTTGATCCGTCACGGCAATTTCATCGATGGGCACTGGTTTACCGGCGAAGGGTCCAGCGTTGGCGCTACTTACCCGGTGCTGAACCCGGCCACTGGCGAGCTGATTGCCGACGTACAAAAGGCCGGTGCCGAAGAAACCAACCGGGCCATCGACGCCGCCAACCGCGCATTGCCGGCGTGGCGCAAATTGACAGCTAAAGAACGCAGCCAGCGCATCAAGCGCTGGGGTGAATTGATGCTTAGCAACCAGAAGGATCTGGCGACACTGCTCAGCCGCGAACAAGGCAAACCCCTGGCCGAAGCCATGGGTGAAGTGGTCTACGCGGCGAGCTTTCTGGAGTGGTTCGCCGAAGAAGCCAAGCGCGCTTATGGCGACGTGATCCCGAGCCACAAGGCCGATGCGCGGATCATCGTGGTCAAGGAAGCGATCGGTGTGGTTGCCGCTATCACCCCGTGGAACTTCCCGCTGGCGATGGTCACCCGCAAGGTCGGCCCGGCGCTCGCGGCCGGTTGCACGATGATTCTCAAGCCTTCGGAAGAGACACCACTGTCAGCCTTCGCTTTGGCGGTATTGGCGGAACAGGCCGGGATTCCGGCCGGTGTGTTCAACGTGGTGTCCGGCGACGCCGTGGCGATTGGCGGTGCGCTGCAAGCCTCCGGCGTCGTGCGCAAACTGTCGTTCACCGGTTCAACTCGCACCGGCAAGTTGCTGATGCGCCAGGCCGCCGACACCTTGAAAAAGGTCTCGCTGGAACTGGGCGGCAATGCGCCGTTCATTGTCTTCGACGACGCCGACATCGATGCCGCGGTGAAAGGCGCGATGGCTTCGAAATTCCGCAACACCGGGCAAACCTGCGTCTGCGTGAACCGCTTCTTCATTCAGGACGGCGTGTACGAAGCCTTCACCGGCAAACTCGCCGAAGCGGTGGCGGCGATGCGCGTGGGCAATGCGCTGGAAGGCGAAACCGAGCAAGGACCGCTGATCAATGCAGCGGCGCTGGCAAAGGTCGAGTTGCACGTGAGTGACGCGGTGGAGAAGGGCGCCAAGGTGCTTTGCGGCGGTCGCCGTCATGCGCTGGGCGGCACGTTCTACGAGCCAACCATCCTCGCCGAGGCCAGCAGCGAAATGCTGATCGCCCAGGACGAAACCTTCGGCCCGGTCGCCGCGTGTTTCCGTTTCAAGGATGAAGCCGAAGTGCTGCAACGGGCCAACGACACACCGTACGGCTTGTCGGCTTACTTCTACAGCCGCGACATCGGCCGCGTGTGGCGCATGGCCGAAGGCCTGGAAGCGGGCATGGTCGGGATCAACGAAGGGATCATTTCCACGGAAGTGGCACCTTTCGGTGGCATCAAGGAATCGGGCCTGGGTCGCGAAGGTTCGAAGTACGGTCTGGATGACTATCTGGAAATCAAATACCTGTTGATGGGTGGTCTCTAACACACGGCGTTCTCCCTGTAGGAGCAAGGCTTGCCCGCGATGACGGAGTATCAGTCGACACTTGTGGTACCTGACACTCCGCCATCGCGGGCAAGCCTTGCTCCTACAAAAAGCAAAGCGATCGGTTTCATTTCTCCGTCAATAACAACAATTGGAGACTTACATGTCCGTACAACCGGTAAAAATCGACGACCTGCCCATCGGGCGCTTTCACATCAAGATCGCCGGCCTGACCTTCGGCGCGCATTTTACCGACGGCTACATCCTCGGCCTGATCGGTATCGCTTTCACACTGCTGAGCCCGCAGATGCAACTGGATGCATTCTGGCAAGGCCTGATCGGTGCCTCGGCGCTGATTGGGCTGTTCCTCGGCAGCCTGTTTTTCGGCTGGATTTCCGACAAGGTCGGCCGGCAGAAAATCTTCCTGGTCAGCTTCGTGCTGATCACCATCGCCTCGGTGATGCAGTTCTATGTCGAGTCGGCCATGGCGCTGTTCCTCTGTCGCATACTGATCGGCATCGGCCTGGGCGGCGACTTCAGTGTCGGCCACGCCATGCTCGCCGAATTCGCACCGAAGAAACATCGCGGCGTATTGCTCGGCTCCTTCAGCGTGATCTGGACCTTCGGTTACGTCGCCGCGACTTTCGTCGGCACCGCGATGCTCAGCCTCGGCGACGATGCCTGGCGCTGGATGCTGGCGTCGTCGGCGATCCCGGCGGCGTTGATTCTGATCGCCCGCATCGGTACGCCGGAATCACCACGCTGGCTGGTTAATCAGGGGCGCATTGCCGAGGCCCGCGCAATCGTCAAAAAGTTTCTCGGCGACAACGTCGAACTCGACGAAACCCGCTCCACGGAAACCCGCTCCGGTTACGCGGTGCTGTTCAGCCCTGAATACCGCAAGCGCACGGCGTTCAACTGCCTGTTCTTCGTCTGCATCGTGATGCCGTACTTCGCCATCTACACCTTCCTGCCGTCGATCCTGCAGAAGATGGGCCTGGCCGAAGGCTTCGGCACTGAGCTGATGCTGAACATGCTGTTGATCCTCGGCGCGCTGATCGGCATCTGGTGCACCGTCAAGTTCACCCGGCGCGGGTTCCTGATCAACTCGTTCATCATCCTCGCAGTGGCGTTGTTTCTGCTGGCGGTGTTGCCGAGCAGTGCGGCGTGGTTGATGGTGTTGGTGTTTGGCTTGTTCACGTTGGTGTTGTCGGCGGTGAGCAACCTGGTCGGCGTGTTCCCGGCAGAGAGCTTCCCGACTGAAGTGCGCGCCAGCGGCATTGGTTTGGCCACGGCTGTGAGCCGACTGGGTTCAGCTGTCAGCACCTTTTTGCTGCCGGTGAGCGTGGCGGGCATCGGCCTGAGCCCGACCATGGGCATCCTCGCGGCGATCCTTGCGATTGGCGCGTTGCTGTCCTGGGCCTGGGCGCCGGAAACCAAATCGCTGACCTTGAGCCAGGCGTGCAAGGCGCAGAGTCCGGTGGAGGGTGGTTCGGTTTCCGTCGCGAAGGTCGCGCCGATCTGAAAGCCGCTTAGCCCCCTGTAGGAGCTGTCGAGTGAAACGAGGCTGCGATCTTTTGACTTTGATTTATGAAATCAAGATCAAAAGATCGCAGCCTGCGGCAGCTCCTACAGGGGATATCGGGGTGTCAGGGATTGCTGACTAAACCGAGCCACTCGGTAAACAACCGCACCTTCGACAACCCCCATTTGTCATTCGCCACATCCAGCCAATAACCATACGGCCCGATCACCTCGACAGGTGTGATCGGTAGCAGGCTGCCATTGGCCAGTTCCTTTTCGATCATCTGCCGGTCGATCACCGCCAGGCCGCCACCGGCCAGCGCGGTGTGGATCACCTGGTCCAGGGTGCTGAATTCCAGACCTTGCCCGGCGTCGACATCCTCCCGGCCCATCGCCGCCAGCCAGTTTTCCCAGACCTTCAGGCGCTTTCCGTTGTGCAGGATGTGTAGCAAGGGAAACTGTTGCAGGTCCGGCGGCTGACCGTCGATGAACAGCTCAGGGCTGGCCACGGCGATGTGCCGTTCCATCACCAGCAACTGACTGTGGCAATGGCTGTCCGCTTCGAGGCCGAAGCGAATGTGGCAGTCGATCTCGGCGAGGCTGTCGTGACTGGCCTGATGGGTCACGCTCAGGCTGATGTCGGGGTAGCGCTGGCAGAACGCGCGCAAGTGTGCCGACAACCAACGCGTGGCCCAGGTCGGCGGTGCGACGATCCGCAAGCGCTGACGCAGGTTGGGCACGCGCACCGCTTGCAGGGCACGCTCGATGTGATCGAAAGCATCGCTTAGATGAGGGGAAAGTGCGCTGCCGGCTTCAGTCAATGACAAGCCCTGAGGGGTACGGATGAACAGCGCCACGCCGAGGTAGTCTTCGAGCTGCTTGATCTGCCGGCTGACCGCGCCCTGGGTGACGTTCAGCCCCAGGGCTGCCTGGCTGAAACTGCGATGCCGCGCGACCTCTTCGAAGACACGCAGCATGTTGAGCGAGGGCAGTTGTCGCATGGGAGAGGGCTCGTTTTTGTCTTTGTGTTGTAGTGCCTATCTGACTATTGGCAAGGGGCTGATGCAAGTGTTGTTTGGGCTGACGCCATCGCTGGCAAGCCAGCTCCCACAGGGATCACTTAACCTGTGGGAGCTGGCTTGCCAGCGATAGCGATCTCAGGGGCACTAATGACCCGGATCAGAAGTAATAGCCAATGTTCATGTACAACTGATTCTCCCAATGATCCGTCCCGCCAGCCCCCAGACTCTGGGTGTAGCTGCTGCCGCCGATGTACGGATCGTTCTTGCCGAATATCCATTCAGTGGCGATCCACAGTTTGCTCAGGGAGAACGATGTGCCGAGGATCACCCGTTCCGAAGTCTCGAAGTCGCTGGCGGATTTGTCGAAGGCGCTGTAGTTCGCGTACAGCTTCACCCCGCTCACCTGATCGAACAGGTACTTGCCGGCCACGTCGTAACTGAGGTCCGCCACGTACAGATTGCCGCGGCTGGCAATGTTGTAGGTGCCGTCGTAACCGCCGAGGGTCACCACTTCGTCGCTGCCGGGATTGCGCGGCGACATCTGCTGCCGCGCCGCTTGCAACTGCACTTCCCACGGGCCGTTCTTGCCCAGGTAATGCACAGCCACGGCGTTGCGGCGGCCGTCGTCATTGGTGTCCCGATTCTGCAGGCTTGAAGTCAGGCCGGAGAGGCCGACCTCGGATTTCCACGGCCCCAGGTCCAGTGCCTTGGCCACGCGCAGCACCACGGTGTTGCGCTCCTCGTTGTCGCTGCCGTCGGCCACATAGCTGTCGGCTTCCGACACCACGCTGGAGTAAGTGACGCCATTGCTGGTGCCTTTGCCTTGCCACGCCGGGCGCAGGTAGTAACCGGCCTGAACGTTCCAGTCGCCCGATTGCTGGACGTATTTGGCGCCGACTTGTTGCACGTCTTCCAGGCCAATGACGTTGCCCAGGGTTTCGTAGAAGGTGCTGCCGAAGTAAGGCTGCAAACCGAACGGTACGGTGTTCAGGCCCACTTGCACCTGTTGCTCGGGGTTGAACTTGTAGCCGACCCACGCGAACTTGGCGAACTGGATATCGCCGTAATTCTTGGTGTACTGGTAGGGATAGGAACGGCCATAGAAGCGGTATTGGGCCTCACCGATCCAGCTGTCGGAGTTGTATTTGGCACTGAGGAACACCGTGTCCAGACCGAACTTCTGGATGTCGCGATCCGGATCGTAGTCCCAGCGGGCACGAACGGCGCCGCCGAGGTCAAGGTTGTCGGTGACTTGCACGGCCATGGCAGGGGCCGCAAAGGTGCAGAGTAGAGCGAGATACGAAGGGCTGAGGCGCAAAGAAGCGGGGAAGGGCATGTGGCAGCTCTCGGTTATTTTTTTATTAGAGATGCCGGCAAGTCTTGCGATCTGAGGTGCGTTGAACAAACGATTAAAAATCCGTTGAAACCTTCCTCGAACGCATGTTACTGAAAAAATCCTGTAGGACAATGTGCCGCTCCCATGTGATCCTTGCCGCCTCGTCACTGGTCCTGAGAGCCTTTCATGAAACGCAAAATGCCCGGCCTGAATGCGCTCAAAGCGTTCGAAGTGGCCGGTAGCACGGGCAGCTTCACCCGCGCCGCCGAGTTGCTAAACGTCACCCAGAGTGCCGTGAGCCGTCAGGTGCGGCAGCTGGAAGAACAGCTGGGCGAGAATCTGCTGGAGCGGCGCCATCATCACTTGGAGTTGACAAGCGCCGGCCGGGTATTGCTGCGGGCATTGCATCAATCCTTCGACAAGATCGAGCTGACTGTGCGCAGCATCCAGCAGAAATCTCACGCCAACCGCCTGCACATCAATGCGCCGCCGACCTTCACCAATCGCTGGCTGATGCCGCGTCTTGGGCGCTTGCGCGAGAAGCATCCGGAGCTGGAATTGAGCATCACCACCCGCTTGCAGGACAGCCTGGCGGAAACCAGTACGCTGGATTGCGCAATCCGTTTTGGCGACGGCGAATGGGATGGCCTGGACAGTTCGCTGCTGTTTCAGGAACGGCACATCGCGGTGTGCGCTCCCACGTTGTATGCGCGGGAATGGAGCGAGCAGGGCATCGACCTCAATCGCCTGACGCTGTTGCATGTGCTGGCTCGGGAAGACCAGCGTTACCTGACCTGGAAACACTGGCTGGACGCCGCGCGCATCAGCGGCGTCGACACCCAGGGCGGGTACGAATTCGACCTGCTCGACCTGGCCATTCGCGCCGCCATCGACGGCCTGGGCATCACCATCGCCGACTGGCACATGGTCGCGCCGGAACTGGCCAGCGGTCAGTTGACCCAAGTGCTCAACGTGCACGTCGAAGGCCATCAGTCGTATTGGCTGGTGACCCGCCCCGAGCAGTCGCTGCCGCAACTGCAGGTGTTCAGCCAGTGGTTGCAGGAGGAGATCTGGCTGGCGCAGCGGCAGTTGGAGCCTTCCACCGCCGCTACCTGAACACCACCAACCCCTGTAGGAGCCGAGCTTGCTCGCGATGGCGGCGGGTCAGCCGACATCTATGTTGGATGTCCTGACGCCATCGCGAGCAAGCTCAGCTCCTACAGGTAAAATTCATTTTTAGAATGTTACTCCGCTCAATAAATCGTTTGTCCAACACGCGCCGGACGCCAAGACTGCCCGGACTGGATAAAAACAACGATGGGCGATTCACATGCGACTCGAGCGAAACTTTGTTAACGGCCACTTCATCGAACCGGCCAGCGATGCGCTGATCGCGGTCTACAATCCTGCCACCGAAGCGTTGGTCGGCCACGTTTCGGCAGCGACCACCGACGAGGCAACAGCTGCCGTCGAAGCCGCAGCCGCTGCGCAGAAAACCTGGGGCAAACTCACCAGCATCGAACGCGCTGAGTACCTGCGTGCTTTTGCTGACGCACTTGAAGCCAACGCGGTGAACATAGGTGAGGCCCTGGCCGCCGAGTCCGGCAAGAGCGTCAGCGATGCCAGCAACGAAGCCCGTTACGCGGCGCAGATCACCCGTTACCACGCCGAGTGGGCGCGCCGCATCGAAGGCGAAATCATTCCCAGCGATAGCCCGAACGAAAACCTGTTCCTGCACCGCGAAGCGATTGGCGTGGTCGCCTGCCTGATCCCGTTCAACTACCCGGTTTACACCTTGCTGCGCAAAATCGCCCCGGCGCTGATTGCCGGCAACACCGTGGTGGTGCGCCCGAGCAACAACACGCCGACCTCTGCGTTCGAAATCGCCAAGGCCGTGCAGCAATCCGGTTTGCCGGCCGGCGTGGTCAACATCCTGACCATGGATCACGGCACTGCCGCCACGGTTTGCACCCATAGAGCCGTGGGCTTGATCACCCTGACCGGTAGCGTCAACGCCGGGCGCATCGTGCTCGATTACTGCAAGGCCAACATCGCCAAACCATCGCTGGAACTGGGCGGCAAGACACCGGCGATTATCGAGGCCGATGCCGATCTTGAAGCCGCCGCGAGCGCCATCGTCGCCTCAAAGACCACTCACTGCGGCCAGTTGTGTACGGCAGTCGAGCGGGTTTATGTGCAGGAAAGCGTCTACGAAAAATTCCTCGACCTGCTGAAAGCAAAAATCAGCGCCGTAAAATTCGGTGACCGCGTCACTGATGCGAGCCTGATGGGGCCGCTGGTCAACGCCAGTTCTCAGCAGAACATTCACGCCATGATCGAGCGCGCCATCGCCGACGGCGCGGTGCTGGAAAGCGGTGGTTTCATCCCGCCAGGCAAAGGCCATTTCTATCCGCCGACCCTGCTCAGCGGCTGCCGCCAGGACATGGAAATCATCCAGGAAGAAATCTTCGGCCCGGTGCTGCCGGTACTCAAATACCGCGACATCGACGAAGCCCTGGCCATGGCCAACGACCACCAGTTCGGCCTGTCTTCGGTGCTCTACACCGAGAACTACCGCACCGTGCAGAAAGTCGCCAATGCCATCGAGGCCGGCGAGTTGTACGTCAATCGCACCCCGGCCGATCCGTATCAGGGCTTCCACGCCGGCTGGAAACGCTCGGGCCTGGGCGGCGATGACGGCAAGCACGGCATGCTCGAATTCACCCAGACCCGACTTGTGGTGATGAAGTACTGATCCACCGGCAACACGCCTCACGTTGTACCCATAAAAACAATTAACACGGCCGCCCGGACCACCGGGCGCCAGAGGTCTACTCGATGTCCAAGCATGCATCCACTGCTGCCGCTGTTCAGGGTTCGAACGCGGGTACACAAAGCCACAGCGACAAGGGAAGTCGCTATTTCCAACTGATGCTGCTGGTGCTCGCCGCCGGTGCGATCTACCCGATCCTGTACCTGCGTCAGGTCTACCAGACCACCATGCTCGAAGTGTTCCAGATCAACCACAGCGAACTGGGTTATCTGTACTCGATGCTCGGGACGATTTTCCTGTTGTCCTATCTGCCCAGCGGCTGGCTGGCGGATCGCATTGCGCCGCGCTTCCTGATTTTCTTTTCGCTGGTAGCGACCGGCGCCCTCGGCCTGTGGTACTCCACCGCGCCGTCGATGACCGGTCTGATGATCATCTTCGGTTGCTGGGGCCTGACCACCGGCCTGACCTTCTGGGCCTCGGTGCTCAAGCGCGTGAAGATGATTGCCCAGCACTCCGAGCAGGGCCGCTTCTTCGGTATTCTCGATGGCGGTCGTGGTCTCGTCGAAGCCTTGCTGGCCACCGTTGCGCTGGGCCTGTTCGCCTTCGCCACTGAAACCCGTGGCGAATCGGCGGCCGAAGGTTTCAAGCACGTGGTCTACCTGTATGCCTTCACCTGTATCGCCATCGGCTGTGTGCTGGTGCTGATCAAGGACCCGAAGTCGATGGAAGAAACGGCGGCGGTGGAGAAAGGCAAGTTCAACCTGCTCAGCGACCTGACCACCCTGGTGAAAATCCCCGAGCTGTGGCTGGTCACCGCGATTGTGTTCTGCGGCTATCACATCTTCTGGGCCACCTACAGTTTCTCGGACTATCTGCAGGGCGGCGGAATGACCGCGGTCATGGCAGGCACCATCACCACCATCAAATTGTGGATGCGCCCGATTGGCGGCATCGGCGGCGGTTGGCTGGGTGACAAGTTCTCGAACATCTCGGTGCTGGTGGTGGCGTTGTTTCTCGCATCGCTGGCGATGGTCGGCCTGATCGTGTTCCCGGCGCTCAACAGCATGGGCTTGCTGATTGGCACGGTGATTTTCATCGGCCTGATGACTTACGCCATTCGCGGCCTGTACTGGGCGATCCTCGACACCTGCAACATTCCGCTGCGCATCACCGGCCTGGCCATCGGCATTGTCTCGGTGGTTGGTTACCTGCCGGACGCTTTCATTCCGTTGATCAACGGCTACCTCACCGAACATTTCCCCGGTGCCTTTGGTTACAAGCTGTATTTCGGCTACATCGCATTCGTTGGCTTGCTCGGGACTCTCGCGGCCCTGACCTTGCGCGCACGTATCAACCGTAAAACTTCGAACCGGACAGGTGCATAAGATGAAAATCGTCGCCCTTGAAACCCATATCGTCGCCGTACCACCGCCGCATATCGGCGGCATGTACTGGCTGTTCGTCAAGCTCAAGACCGACTGCGGCATCGAAGGCGTGGGCGAAATCTACGCCGCGACCTTCGGCCCAAAAGCCATGCTGCCGATCATCGAAGACGTGTTCGAACGCTACCTGCTCAACCATGACCCGCACCACATCGAGCGTTTTTTCCGCCAGGCTTATTCCAGCGGTTTCACCCAGCGCCCGGACCTGACCATGATGGGCGTGGTCAGCGGCCTGGAGATGGCCTGCTGGGACATCATCGGCAAAGCGGCGAACAAACCGGTTTATGAATTGTTGGGCGGCAAGGTCAACGAACGCCTGCGTTCCTACACCTACCTGTACCCGGTCAACAGCAAGGGCGAGTACGACTACGACGACCCCGACCTGGCCGCCGAGTGCGCCATCGAGAACATGAACAAAGGTTTCACCGCCGTGAAGTTCGACCCGGCAGGCCCGTACACCGCGTACTCCGGGCATCAGATCTCGCTGGAAGTGCTGGAACGCTGCGAAACCTTCTGCCGCAAGATCCGCGAAGCGGTGGGCGACAAGTGCGATTTGCTGTTCGGCACCCACGGGCAAATGGTGCCGTCCTCGGCGATTCGCCTGGCCAAGCGCCTGGAGAAATACGACCCGCTGTGGTTCGAAGAACCGGTGCCGCCGGGCCAGGAAGACGCCATGGCGCAAGTCGCGGCCAAGACCAGCATCCCGATTGCCACCGGCGAGCGCCTCACCACCAAGTACGAATTCTTCAAGCTGTTGCAGGCTGGCGGCGCATCGATTCTGCAAATGAACGTCGCCCGCTGCGGCGGCCTGCTGGAAGCGAAGAAAATCGCCAGCATGGCCGAAGCCTATTACGCACAAATCGCGCCGCATCTCTACAACGGGCCGATTGGCGCGGCGGCGAGCTTCCAGTTGGCGACCTGCACGCCGAACTTCCTGATCCAGGAAAGCATCATGACCTGGGGCGGTTTTCATGCCGAAGTCCTGACCAAGCCGCTGCAATGGGAGGACGGCTACATCATCCCGTCCACCGAGCCGGGCCTTGGCGTGGAGCTGAACATGGACGTGGTGCGAAAGCATTCGCCGTACACCGGCGAGCGTTTGCATCTGCAAATGGCACCGACCCCGGCGGATGTAAAAGACACATCGCCGGCCAAGGGCTGACACGAGAGGACGCATCCCCTGTAGGAGCTGCCGCAGGCTGCGATCTTTTGATCTTGCTTTTGAAAAATCAAAAGATCGCAGCCTCGTTGCACTCGACAGCTCCTACAGGGGAGGCGCGGTTTTTTTGTACAACGACTTACGCGGTAACCGTGCATGACATACGACTACATCATCGCTGGCGCTGGCGCCGCAGGCTGCGTTTTGGCCAATCGCCTCTCGGCCTCGGGAAAACACACGGTGCTGCTGCTGGAAGCGGGCGGGAAAGACAGTTCGCTGTGGTTCAAGATCCCGGTCGGCTTCGCCAAAATGTATTACAACCCGACCTTCAACTGGATGTACTACAGCCGTCCACAAAAACAGCTGAACAACCGTGAAATCTATGCTCCGCGCGGCAAGGTTCAGGGCGGTTCCGGCTCGATCAACGCCATGATCTACGTGCGCGGCCAGGCCCACGATTTTGACGACTGGGCGGCCAACGGCAACGACGGTTGGGGCTTCAAGGACGTGCTGCCGTACTTTCGCAAACTGGAAAACCATCCGCTGGGCGACAGCGAATACCACGGTAGCAGCGGCCCGATCAGCATCACCCCGATGAAGGGCCAGACCCATCCGATCTGCGATGTGTTCCTCAAGGGCTGCGATGAACTGGGTTATCCGCACAGTGACGACTTCAACGGACCGAAATTCGAAGGCGCGGGCATCTATGACGTCAACACCCGCAACGGCCAGCGCAGTTCCAGCAGTTTTGCCCATCTGCATCCGGCGCTGAGCCGGTCGAACCTGACCGTCGAGCATTACGCTCTGGTCGACCGCGTGCTGTTCGATGACCAGCAGCGTGCCACCGGGATATCCATTACCCAGCACGGCGTGGTGCGCACCTTCACCGCGAACAGGGAAGTGATTCTCTGCGCCGGTGCCGTGGACACTCCGAAGATTCTGCAATTGTCCGGTGTCGCCGATCAGGCGTTGTTGGCCAAACACAATATTCCTCTGGTCAAGCACCTGCCGGCGGTGGGGCAAAACCTGCAGGATCACCTGTGCGCCAGTTATTACTACAAGGCCAACATTCCGACGCTCAACGATGAACTGAGCTCGCTGTTCGGCCAGTTCAAGCTTGGCCTGAAGTATCTGTTTACCCGCAAGGGCGCACTGGCGATGAGCGTCAACCAGGCCGGTGGTTTCTTCCGGGGCGACGAGCAACAGGCCAACCCGAACCTGCAACTGTATTTCAACCCGCTGTCGTACCAGATCCCGAAAAACAACAAGGCCAGCCTCAAGCCCGAGCCGTACTCAGGCTTCCTGCTGTGCTTCAACCCGTGCCGGCCGACCAGTCGCGGGCATATCACCATTGCTTCGAAAAACCCGCGTGATGCAGCACTGATCGACCCGAATTACCTGAGCACCCAGAAGGATATCGACGAGGTGATCCAGGGCAGTCGCCTGATGCGCAAGATCATGCAGGCGCCGGCGCTCAAGGGTATTACCGTCGAAGAAGTGTTGCCCGGCCCGATGGTCGACAGCGACGAGCAAATGTTGCAGTACTTCCGCGAAAACAGCGGCTCGATCTATCACTTGTGCGGTTCGTGCGCGATGGGTTCGGATGAGCAGAAGTCGGTGGTCGACAAGCGTTTGAAGGTTCATGGCTTGAGCGGTTTGCGCATCGTCGATGCGTCGATTTTCCCTAACGTGACGTCCGGCAATACACACGCGGCGGTGCTGATGGTGGCGGAGAAGGGCGCTGACCTGATCCTCCAGGACGCCTGATTTCGTCGTCTTCCTGTATCAAAAATGAATTTCCGCCGAGTCCGCTGCTCATACCTGTAGGCAGCGGATTCAAGCCCGCGAAATCATAGGTGCAATCAGGGGGCGGCAAGGTCATGAGTCGAGTACCGACGTCGGACGGAGGTCTTCCAGGCGGGTTGATTCTGGTGGTTGAGGACGACCCGCTGATCCTGGAATTTCTCTGTGAAATTCTTCAGGACGAAGGTTTTTTGGTTGCGCCGCATATCAGCGCGGACGCCGCATCGGTGTACCTGCAACAGCACGCCAATCAGGTCGGGCTGTTGCTGACGGACATCACTATGCCCGGCACCCTCAACGGCGCGGACCTGGCCAACCAGTTCGGCGATCGCTGGCCGGACAAGCCGATCATGATCATGTCCGGCTACGAAACGCCGGAAAGCTCCGGCGTTCGTCATCAAGTGTCGTTCATCAAGAAACCCTGGGCGATCGGTTCGCTGCTGGACTGCGTAAACGGTGCGTTCGCGTCGAAGAAACTCCACTGATCGGCCGTGCCCTCAACCCCCTCGCAAATGCTACATTGCCCGGCACATCCGCCCCGGCACCTGCGAGGTTTCCCTTGTCCGCTCAACCCTCGGTCTTCAACACGCCATACCGCGCCTTCCTGTTCGACATGGACGGCACCATCCTCACCTCGATTGCCGCCGCTGAACGGGTCTGGACTCAATGGGCCGTGCGCCACGGTGTCGATGTCGAAACCTTGCTGCCGACCATTCACGGCGCCCGCGCCATCGATACCATCAAGCGCCTGGCGTTGCCCGGTATCGATGCCGAAGCAGAAGCGGCGTGGATCACCGAGGCGGAAATCGAAGATGTCGAAGGGGTTGAAGAGGTGACCGGCGCGGCGCAGTTTCTCAAGTCGTTGCCGGGTCATCAGTGGGCCATCGTCACCTCTGCACCGAGGACGCTGGCGTTGCGGCGCATGGCGGCGGCCGGGATTCCCGAGCCGGATGTGATGGTCACCGCAGAAGACGTCAGCGCCGGTAAACCTGATCCGGCAGGTTATCGGTTGGCCGCTCAAAGATTGGGTGTGCAGATCAGCGATTGTCTGGTGTTTGAAGATGCGACCGTGGGGATTCTTGCAGCTGAAGCGGCCGGAGCGGGTTTATTGATTGTGACGGCGACGCATGATGAGCCGATCGAGACGGCACATGCGACGTTGGCCAGTTATGACCTGGTTGTCGCGGAGGTAGGCGCCGACAGTTCGATTCACTTAAAACCTTTGTGAACGACATCAGATCCTGTGGGAGCGGGGTTGCCCGCGATAGCGATTTATCAGCCACATCGATGCTGGATGTGCCGACGCCATCGCGGGCAAGCCCGCTCCCACAGGTTTTGTGTTCATTCAGTAGATTCCGGGAATCAGCCGCCAGCTCCGTGCGCAGTAAGCCTCATATTCACCGCCAAACTGCGCCCGCAACAACGCCTCTTCCGAATGAATCCGCGCAATCAACGGGATCATCGTCAATGCCGCCAGCAGCAATCCAACCCCCGACCGAAATGCCAGCGCCCATCCCACGCCGATGACCACTATCCCCAGATAACTCGGGTTGCGCAGGTGCCGGTAAATTCCGTCGGTGACCAGTTGATGTCCCGGTTGAATCGCCACCAGTCCACTAAAGCGCTTGCCCAGCACAAACACCGGCCACAACCGCAGCGCACCGCCGATGATGAACAGCAGTGCCCCAAGCCAACGGATGCCTTCGCTGCCGAAGGTCCAGAAGTCGATGCGGTCGGTATAGGCCGGCAAGAAACCACTCAACAGTCCAAGCACGCCGAAGGCCGGAATCACCCAGCGGTTGGCGCGGTCTTCACGTTCGCCGGAACTCAGGTTGACCTCGGTGAACAGTGAGGCGATGGCCATGACCAGCGTCGCCAGCGCTACAATCACCAGCGCACCGTGGGAGAAAAAAGCAGAAAAACCACCCAGCCCCCAAATGGCCAGGCCGATATAGGCGAAGGTGGTGACGATGGCGAAAAACGCCAGTTTGGCTGAGATTTTCATGGCCGCTCCTACATTGATATCTCCGATCTTGCGCTACGTCGAATCACCTGCGGCGGCTGCCCGAACGCCCGCAAGAACGCTTCACGCATGCGGCGGCGGTCGCTGAAGCCGGTTTCCAGGGCGATCTGGTCGAGGGTCAGCCGCCCGCGTTCGAGCATTTGTCGCGCCGCTTCCAGGCGCAGGTTTTCGATAGCTTTTGCTGGCGACTGACCGGTTTCGGCGCGGAAGGCGCGGCTGAACTGTCTCGGGCTGAGACGCGCCACATCGGCCAATTGCTCAACCGATAATGCCTCGCAGAGGTGTTCTCGGGCGTAGCCCAGAACGGTCTGGATTCGGTCGGATTTAGGCTCCAGCTCCAACAGCGCCGAATGCTGCGACTGGCCACCGGCGCGGCGGTGGTACATCACCAGTTTCTGCGCTACCGAGCGGGCGAGTTCGGCGCCGTGGTCCTTTTCAACCATGGCCAGCGCCAGGTCGATACCGGCGGTCATACCCGCAGAGGTCCACACTGAGCCGTCGATCACATAGATGCGGTCGGCTTCCACTTTTATCGAGGGAAAGCGTTCTTGCAGTTGCCGCGCGTAGGCCCAATGCGTGGTCGCCCGCCGACCATCGAGCAAACCGGCCTGGGCCATGACGAAGGCACCGGAGCAGATCGACGCCGTGCGCCGCGCGGTATGGGCGCTGGCTCGCAAGTAATCGAGTACAGCTTCGGGCGCCTGTTCGAGGATGGCATCGCCGCCGACCACGATCACCGTATCGATCAACCGT
Organism: Pseudomonas sp. NFX98; assembly: GCF_047784845.1. Lineage (NCBI taxonomy): Bacteria > Pseudomonadati > Pseudomonadota > Gammaproteobacteria > Pseudomonadales > Pseudomonadaceae > Pseudomonas > Pseudomonas sp. NFX98. The sequence goes on from NZ_JBLNNF010000010.1 coordinate 87,666, forward strand.
TCGTCGAAGGCTTCGCTGCCGACCGTCAACCCGCCGGAAGCGCGCAACGTGCGCCCGTCCGCGGACAGCACGCGCACGTCATACAGCGTTTCGCCCGCGCTGAAATTGGCGTACTCGAACACCGGCATCGCCGCCAGCGACATCGACTGGAACCCCTCGAAAACCACAAACGCCACGGAAATCATCGTTATGTCCTCAAACGGCCATGTCCTAAAAACGTACTTTAAACGTCATTTGCGACGCGTGCGAGTCCCTTTATAACAACTCACACCCGGCGAACCTCTCGCCTCATCGTGAAGGAAATTGCACATGGCACTCTCATCCAAAGGCACCGCACTGATCACCGGCGCTTCATCAGGCATCGGCGCGGTGTATGCCGACCGTCTCGCCCGCCAGGGTTATGACCTGATTCTGGTGGCGCGCAGCCAGGCGAAACTCACCGCGTTGGCCAATCGTTTGAGCGATGCAACAGGGCGCAACGTGGAAGTGGTTACCGCTGATTTGAAAGAAAAAGCGGATTTGCTGCGGGTCGAACAGATCCTGCGCAACGACGCCAGCATCACGCTGCTGGTCAACAACGCCGGGGTCGGCGCGGTGATGCCGCTGCTGGCCAGCCCGGTGGATGACATGCAAGACATGATCACCCTCAACATCACCGCGCTGACACGCCTGGCGTATGCCGTGGTCCCCGGTTTCGTCGCCCGTGGCGCCGGGACCGTGATCAACATTGCTTCGATCGTCGCCATCGCCCCGGAAATTCTCAACGGCGTGTACGGCGGGACCAAGGCGTTTGTCCTGGCCTTGAGTCAGTCGATGCACCACGAGCTGGCCGACAAGGGCGTGCGTGTACAGGCCGTATTGCCGGGCGCCACCGCCACCGATTTCTGGAGCGAAGCCGGCCACCCGGTGGAAAACCTGCCGCAGGAAATCGTCATGGCGGTCGACGAGATGGTCGATGCCGCCTTGGTGGGTTTGGCAAGCGGGGAGGTGGTGACCATTCCGGGCCTGCACGACGGTGCACAGTGGGATCGCTACGAAGCCCAGCGTCAGGTGCTTTCCGGGTTGTTCGGTAGTTCCACGGCGGCGCCGCGTTATCATTGAATGGATTGTGTTCCAAAGGGCGTGCTCGCGAGCAGACTCGCTTGATGCAAGCAAAGTTGTACTTCCGTGCCAGGTGTTTCATCCGTGGAACACCTGTAACTCCTTGAAAATTATTTGCTAAAACCCCGCAATAAACCTCAAGCCTGGCCGATACAACCATCAGGCGCAGACGAATCCATTACAACAATGGCGCCCATCTGAAAGGGTGCGCGCCAATGCCCGCCATTCAGTGATTACGCAAGGACGCTCGCAGCCACCAACCCCCGAGAATCGTCCTATGTCATTGCGTAATCTGAATATCGCGCCTCGCGCTTTCCTGGGTTTTGCCTTCATTGCCTTGCTGGTCATCGTGCTCGGTGTGTTCGCCGTGAACCGCATGACCGTCATCCGCCAGGCCTCCATCGACATGGGCACCACACATCTGCCCAGTGTCGGCTTTCTCGGCAACATGACCGAGAACGTCCTGCGCATGCGAATTCTGTCGTTCCGGATTTTGGTCAACCGTGATCCGGCGGCCTTGCAGGAAGCCCAGACGCGTGTTGGCGTACTCGTCGACAAGCTGCGCAGCGCACAAGCCAGTTACGCCGCGCTGCCCGCCGGTGACGAAGAAGCGCAGCTGTACAAGACGTTCACCGTCACGCTGGACAGCTACATGCAAGCCCAGGCCCAGATGTTGGAGTCGTCGCGACAGAACAAACTGGATGAGATGCGCACGCTGATCAACACACGTATCAAGGACGGTACGGATCAGATGGGCGAGCAGTTGAACAAACTGGTGGCACTCAATGCGGACTATGCCAAAACCGCTTCGGCTGAAGCCGCTGACAACTACAACAGCGCTATCACCGGCATCATCGCGGTCGCGGTTATCGCAGCGTTGATGACCGTGCTGCTGGCCTGGCTCCTGACCCGCAGCATCGTCACACCGTTGAACCGTGCCGTGCTGGCAGCACAAACCATTGCCGAAGGTAATCTGCGTAACGTCATCGAAGTCGATGGCAAGGATGAGCCGGCGCGCTTGCTCGGCGCTTTGGCGACTATGCAGGCCAGCCTGCGCAAAACCATCGAACAGATCGCCGGTTCCGCCACGCAACTGGGCACCGCCGCCGAAGAGCTCAGCGCGGTGACGCAAGACGCGTCCCGTGGCCTGCAACAGCAGAACAACGAAATCGAACAGGCCGCCACCGCCGTCAATGAAATGACCGCCGCCGTGGAAGAAGTGGCGCGCAATGCAGTGTCTACATCCGAAGCCTCGAACCAGTCGACCCAGGCCGCCCGCGAGGGTCGTGACCGGGTGGTGCAAACCGTCGACGCGATCCAGACCATGACCCATGACGTGCACAACACCTCGCTGATGATCGAAGGCCTGGCGGCTCAGGGACGCGACATCGGCAAGGTGCTGGACGTGATCCGTGCAATCGCCGAGCAAACCAACCTGCTGGCGCTGAACGCAGCCATCGAAGCGGCCCGTGCCGGTGAAGCCGGGCGTGGTTTTGCCGTGGTGGCGGACGAAGTTCGGGCGCTGGCCCATCGCACTGCGCAATCGACCCAGGAAATCGAGAAGATGGTCGCCGGCATCCAGAACGGCACCGGTGAAGCGGTGGCGTCGATGCAGCAAAGCAATCAACGCACGCAAAACACCCTGGAACTGGCCCGCGCCGCCGGTGTGGCGCTGGAGCAGATCACCCAGTCGATCCATTTGATCAACGAGCGAAATCTGGTGATCGCCAGTGCCTCGGAGGAGCAGGCGCAGGTGTCCCGCGAAGTCGACCGCAACCTGGTGAACATCCGCGACCTGGCCACGCAGTCCGCTGCCGGTGCCAACCAGACCAGCACCGCCACCCATGAACTGTCGCGTCTGGCGGTGGATTTGAATGCGCTGGTGGCGCGGTTTGTCGTGTAAGCAATACTCGTCGGCCCGGCCGGTTTTATGTCCATGACGGAATCCAGTCTGGCGGATAAGGATGGGTGGCGTAGAAATGACGCATCTGCGCCAGATCACGTTCAAACCAATCGTTGATCCAGCGCTTGTATTGCTCGTGTGCCGAGTACTGGATGGATGGCTGTTGCAGGCAGTCAAATACGGCTTGCGCAGCCTGCATGCCGCTCATCAACGCCTTGAGTACGCCGTGGGACGCGGCCGGGTCGAGCAGGCTCGCCGCATCGCCCACCATGAAATAGCCTGCACCGGCCGTTTCCGTGCTCAGGCGCCAGGACACGTCGGCGCCCAGCACCGGGTCTGACTGAGGCAAGCCGCACAAGGCGTCAGGCACGGTTCGGGGCGTGGACGCGCCTTCGCTGAAATACAGGCGCGTCCAGTGCAGGCGATGACTCTCGACTTGTGCCACCCACGTCCAGCCGTCGGCATCGGCCTGCAAGCGCGGAGCGTGCGCATAAGTCTCAAGGTTGCCAATGAGATAACCATACCGGGCCACCAGCAGCGGTGAACAACGGCGAACCGTCAGTTGGTGTTGGCGGTTCAACCAGCCCGCAACGCCACTGGCGTCGATCACGTAGGCGCTCAATAACGGGCCTTTGTCGGTTTCCACGCCAATCACCCGGCGGTCGTGGGTGAGCAGGCGCTTGGCCTGACACGGTTGCAATACGCTGACGCCCAGCGCTGCGGCACGCTGCAACAATGCACTGTCCAGTGAGGTTCTGGCGATTTGAAATCCCTGCCACTGCGCTGAGTCGTCACCGCCAAAACCAATGAAGCGCGGCGGGCCGTCCCAGTGCACCCACTGGCCGGAAAAACGTACCGCGCCTGATGCACACAAATGTGCGACTCCGAGCTGCTCCAGCAACGGTTCGATGGCCGGATGCAGGCTTTCACCAGGACGAAACCGCGGAAATCTCTGGCGCTCTACCAGTGCCACGCGCAAGCCGCGCTGCGCGCAGCTGATCGCCGTTGCACACCCCGCCGGGCCTGCGCCGATCACCAGCGCATCAAAGGGCTTCAAGCGCGATCTGCCAAGGTCGGTCTCCATACTTGACCAGCATCGCCCGCTCACTGACCAGCAGGTTTACCTGGCGTTCGATGTCGACGTAGCGCAGTTTGAAATCAGTCTTTGGAGTCCAGCTGCTGCCGCGTTTGTATACGTGATAGCGATGGATCCAGCCGTTGAGCGTCAGCCCGGCTTGTTGCTCGGCGGTATCGAGTTCGGCATCCGGTCTCTGTATCAGGCGAAATGATAACAATGGCCAATTATTGCGCCGAGCGGGGTCGGTTCCAGCCTCAAGCACGTTGTACACACGGTGCATCGAGAGCACCCGGTCATGGTATTGCCGCTGCGTGATGCGACCGGTCAGTTGCAGGGAAAAGCGTCCATCGAGGGCCACCTGGGTGTAGTCGGTGTATTCGTAGGCACGGTAGCGAACGATCGTCCGCCCTTCGTGCGAGATCAGTTGTGGCCCTTGTTGATTGTCCCAGGCCGTTGCCCCGTGCTGACCGATTTCCTCATCGGTCAGCGGGATGATGCTGTGCAGGCTCGATCGCGGCTCAAAGGTGCGGGCAGAATCCGGCGCCACGCCTGGCCAGTAGGAACCCAGCGCCGCGCAAATGCGCACGTCTTCGGTAAAAGGGCTGGCCATCTGGTAGCCGGACAGGGAAAACGGTCCGCCCATGGGCGGGTATCGCCCGACTTCCCAGCCAGGGCCAAAGATCCCTGCGGCGGCGTCCGGCAACGAAGAAGGGCGGTCAACGCTGGTGTGGTTTTTTGAGGGCGATGACTTGGATTTGGTCCGGCGCGGCAACGCAACAATGGCCGTGACGCCACGGTCTTGTGCCGAAAATAGCTGGTCTTTCAGGCTCGGGTTTGCGCTGTAGCGAACGTTCGACAACGCCTCCAGGCGGGCATGCCAGATGTTTGGATCGGGCAGGGTGGGTTGCGCATTTGCCCAGCGCATGAGTTGCCGCTGATTGCACAGCGGAAAGAAATCCGGTGCGCCAATCACCGAGTATGCCGCGATCGAGGGCAAAAATTTTTGCAGGGCCGGGCAGCGTGCGCGGACCCAGCCATCGGCAGTATTGTCGTGATATTGCAGAGCGCGATAACCGCCTTGTTTTACCAGTTCCGCCACACCCTCTCGATCATTCAGATCCTCGAAGCGACCTTCCTCATCCAGCGTGTGTCGACCATGCACCATACCGGCGGTGCCGGCCGGCATCCGGAAGGACAAAGGCTGGCCCTCGTGGCTGGCCGCCTCCACCAGTCTGGGTGTGGCTTTCGGCAGTAGCAGGCCCTGGCCCAGATCTTCCGGAGTTGCCCAGTGCGCGAGATTTTCGGTGACGACAAAGGGCGGTTGGCTGATCTGCGGTTCCTGCCAACCGGTTCCGCTGTGGCGCAGATGGATGTGGCGCAACTTCTCGTTGATCTGATGGTTGTCCAGGTCCAGCGTCAGGTCCATTCCGACCAGACACTGTGAACCGTTGAACAATTTATGCAGCGGCACCCAGAAATCCAGTTCCGTATCCCCTGACTGAGCGTCCATCGGCCCAAAGCTTTCGGGATCACCTGTGTGTTGCATGGCGATGTAGGCGCTGTACCGCACCGGCATGATCCGGATGCCAAACGGGTCGTCGTCGACAAATGGCAGAAAGCAACGCAATTGCGCATCGTAGCGGCAGACAGCGGTGCCCACCCGAGCGATGCCGGTGCGCGAGAAGCACAGGTCGGCGTGTTCACCGTGCACGGTTTGGGCGGCGTTGCGGTATTCACTGGCAAACACCACCACCGCCAAGGGCCTGCCCTCAGCCTGTTTGCGTAAGCGCTCAAGGGAGGTGCGGCTGGCGGCATAAACGAAATCGAGCACGGTTTCAATTTCGGCGGGCGTGGGGAACAGGCGCAACGGTTGGCCGGCTTCGTCGTGGGTCACTTCAGGTGAGGCCAGCGCGTGATAGAGCAGGCTATAGGCCGGTTGAGCGGGTTCAATCGCGCGGTTGCCGGTGCTGGCGAAATCTTCGAATCCGCGCAAGCGGCGGTCGATGGTCAGTGGTTTGATCAGTTCGGCGCCAAGGGGGACTGCCGTGATGTCCAGGCCGTGGGCCAGCAGCAAGGAGCGCCAGCCACCGGGGGCCAGTCGTGAGCACAGACCGGTAATCTGTTGGAGCAGGTCCATGGCGGTTTTTCCGTCATCCTGAAGAGTGGCCTATCCCACAGGATGTCGGGCGCGCCAGCTACTGTCAGATATGCCAGTAGTGACGAGCGGTCGGCGCTTCAATCCTTTATTGCACGGAAAAGAAATACCGCGTCATGTGAAAGAAGATCGGCGCGGCGAAGCAGATCGAGTCCATGCGATCGAGCATGCCGCCGTGCCCCTTGATCATGGTGCCCCAGTCTTTGGCGCTCAGGCTGCGCTTGATCGCGGACATGACCAAGCCACCGAGAAAACCCATCACCACGATCACCAGCGACATCAACAGCGACTGCCAGAAGGTGAACGGAGTCATCCAGAACATGCAGCCGCCGATCAGCGTGGCGGACAGCCCGCCGCCCACCAGGCCTTCCACGGTTTTCGACGGGCTCACCAGCGGCGCGACCTTGTGTTTGCCGAAGAGCTTGCCGAAGACGTACTGCAACACGTCGCTCAACTGCACGACGAACACCAGATAGAACAGCAGCAGCGCGTTCTGCCCGGTGAACCCTTGCAGGTCCAGCAGCAACAGAGCCGGTGCGTGGCTGATGCAGTAGACGCAGATCATCACGCCCCACTGGATCTTCGCCGTTCGTTCCAGAAAGGCTTCGGTGTCCTGGCTCAACACCGCAATCGCCGGCAGCAGCAGGAAGGCATACACCGGAATCAGCAACGTGAACATCGAATACCAGTGGGTGCCGATCAATAGGTACTGAAGCGGGATCAGGATGAAAAACGCCGAGAACAGTGCGTTGTGGTCGCCCAGCGTCGTCGGGGTCAGGGTGATGAACTCCCTGAGGGCGAACAGGGAAATGAAACCGAACAACACCACCGTTGCATTCGGGCCCAGCAACCAGGACACGAAGAAGATGATGACCATGCCCCACCAGGCGTTCACGCGCTGGTTGAGGTTTTCGATGGTGGAAATCGCGCCTTCGCTCGTGGCGCGTTTGGCCAGCACCCGACCGATCACCGAAGCGACCGCCAACAGGCAGGCAATCGCAAAAAAGAACCAGAGGAATTTTTGCTCAAGACTCATTTCGACAGCCTCACGATGGCGTCACGCGCCCGCTCCAGGAACACCTGTTTGTCCTCGCCGACAAATCGTGGAAGAGGATTGCCGATGCGAATTGTGCAGATGATCGGCAGGGGCACGTGCTTGCCCTTGGGCATGGAACGATGCAGGTTTTCCAGGTAGATCGGCACCAGGTCGACATCGGGAAAGGTTTCGCTGAGCCGATAGATCCCTGATTTGAATTCCCCCGGCAGGGCCTGGCTGGAGCGCGTGCCCTCGGGAAAAATGATGATCGAATCACCGGCCCGCACTACATCGAAAATCGGCTCCAGCACATTACTGCCCGGCGAAGGATTGCGCTCGATCAGCACGGCATTCAAGCCTTGCTGAGAGATGTAGGAGAGAAACCGGTTCTTGCCCCAGTAATCGGCGGCGGCAACCGGTTTCACATTGATCCGCGCTTCGGCGGGCAGGGCCGCCATGATCGCCAGGGTGTCCATGTGGCTGGTGTGGTTGGCGTAATAGATGCGCTGACGGGTCAGATCAGGCGGGCCTTCCCAGCGGGCGGTGACGCCGATCAACAGCCGCAGCACCGCGATCAGCGCATTACTGATCCACATGGTTGGCCTCCTTCAGTTGTCTGGAGATCGCCAGGGTGCGCGTGATGCACGTGGCTGCGGCGCCGATGGCAATGACGATCAGCGTCAGCATCAGCACGTAGTGGCTGGCATAGAGATGGAATTCGATGGCATTGAGCACCAGGCCGGCAGTCATCACGGCCATCCGGTGCTGCTTGGCCATCGGGCCCATGAAATTCTGCTTCAGGCCGATGGAGCCGCCGAACACCCGGACATACGCCGTGAGCGCAGCGGCCAGGGCGGCAAACCAGCCGAGTTCCGGCTCCCAGAGGGCATAACCGAGTCCGACGATCAGCAGGCTGTCGGCGATACGGTCGGGAAATTCGTTGTACAGGCTGCCGATGTCGGACTGCTTGCCGCCTTCGATGGCGACCATCCCGTCGAAGAGATTGCACAGCAGGCGCAGTTGAATGGCGACGGCGCAGCAGATCGACCCGGCGACACCGTTATCGATGTTCAGCGCAATGGCACCCGCGAGTGCAAAGAAAATGCTGGCGACGGAGATCTGATTGGGTGAAATGTCGCGTTTCACCAACAGGTCGGTTATGCGTTTAGCCCAACCTGTGGAGCGCGCACTGATGGGTCTTCGGTTGTCATCCATCACTCAGTGTCCCTGTCGCGAGGTTTCACTAAGCGTATATGCAATCAGCGGCTTTACCGGATTTTCCTGTTCGGTCACCTGTAGCAGCTGGCGAAGCCTGCGTTCGGCTGCGTAGCAGTCGTGAAACCCGCGCACGGGATTTGCCTGACACACCGCGGCGCATGAATTTGCGACTGCTACGCAGCCGAACGCAGGCTTCGCCAGCTGCTACAAGTGCGTGGTGTGGTGGTTATGTTTTCTTCAGGATGAGCTCGGCACACAACCCGCCACCTTCACGATTACTCAACGTCAACGATCCCCCGATCGCCAACGCCAGTTGCTGTGCGATGGCCAACCCCAACCCGGTGCCGCCAGTGCTGCGGTTGCGCGAATTTTCCACGCGGTAGAACGGTTCCATGACCTGGGCCAGTTCCGCTTCGGCGATCCCCGGACCACGGTCCATGACCTTCACCGAGACGCTGCCGTCGGCTGTCTTTTCCACCTGCAACTCGGCGGCGCCGGCAAATTTGAGGGCATTGTCGGTCAGGTTCACCAGCACCCGCCGCAAGGCGTGAGGGCGGGTATCGATGACCGTGGCGCTTTTGCCGCTCAGCTGCACTTCCTTGCCCACGTCCTGATAGTCGAACACCAGGCTGTCGAGGAAAGAGTCCAGGTCGGTGCGACGGCTTTCTTCGGTGGCGCCATGCACGCTGCGGGCATAGGCCACGCCTTCGCGCACCAGATGTTCCATCTCGCCGAGGTCGTTCCACAGTTTGTCTTTTTCCACGCAGTCGTCCATGAACTCGGCGCGCAGTTTCATCCGGGTGATCGGCGTTTGCAGGTCATGGGAAATCGCCGCCAGCAGTTGCATGCGTTCTTTGAGGTAAGCCGCGATCCGCGCCTGCATGGCATTGAAGGCTTTCGCTGCATGGGCCACTTCGGTCGGGCCTTTTTCGTCCAGCAGCACCGGGTGGGTATTGGGGTCGAGGGTGTCCACGGCTTCGGCGAGGCGGGTGAGAGGGCGGATGGCGATCCGCACGGCCAGCCAGGTGCAGGCGATCATCAACGCCAATTGCCCGAGCAAGACAATCGGCAACCAAGGTGACAGCGGCTGCATTGAAGGTCGCACGTCGATGGTCAGCGGGGCGCCGTCGGCCAGCTTCAGGTGGACCTGGAAGTGTTTGCGCGGTCCGGGAATCTCAGTAAAGGTCATCGGGTAGTCCTTGCCGATGGCGTCCTTGATCGAGGCCATCGCAATGGGGGCTTCGGGCATGTCTGTGTTCATGGATGTGCCAGGTGAGCCCTCATCCAACAAGTAGCGGTAATTGCGCCGATCCAGTTGTTGCAGCCAACTCATGCGCTCTTCGGCCGGTAAGCGGTCGAGGATGGCGATGGACGTCGAGACGTCGGTTTCCAGGTTGCCCAGCATGGTGTTTTTCGCGTTTTCATAGCGCTCGTAATACTGCGCACCGAAGGACAGCGCCTGGGCTAGGATCAGGCCGATCAAAAAAATCAGTGACAGCCGCGAAGCCAGGGTGCGCGGCCAGCGCATCGACAGGTTCATGCTGGTGCCCCCACGATTTCCACCGGCAGCGAAAACACATAACCCTCGCTGCGCACGGTCTTGATGTAGGCCGGTTCACGGGCGTCGTCCAGCAACCGCTGGCGCAGGCGGCTGACCAACAAGTCGATGGAGCGATCGAACAGGTCAGCGTCGCGGCCCTGGGTCAGGTTGAGCAACTGGTCACGGTTGAGCACCCGCTGCGGGTGATCGAGAAATACGCGCAGCAAGCGGTATTCCGCGCCGCTTAAGGCGACCATGGTGCCGTCGCCGTCGAGCAGGTGCCGGGCCGAGGTGTCCAGCTGCCAGCGCCCGAAGGCCAGCAGGCGACTGCTTTCGGTGACCACCAGATTCGGCGGCAACATCCGCGTACGGCGCAGGACCGCGTTGATCCGCGCCAGCAGTTCACGGGCGGCGAAAGGTTTGACCAGGTAATCGTCGGCACCCATTTCCAGGCCGATGATGCGGTCGGTTTCATCGTTGCGCGCGGTGAGCATCAATACGGGCGTGGCCTTGTGTTTGCCGGAGCGCAGTTCGCGGCACAGCATCAGGCCGTCGTCGCCCGGCATCATGATGTCCAGCACGATCAGGTCCACCGGGGTGGATTCGAGGAAGGTGCGCATCTGTCGACCGTCCGCCACGACCGTGGTGCGCAGGCCGTTCTTCTTCAGGTAGTTGCCCACCAGTTCGCGGATCTCGCGGTCATCATCAACGATGAGAATGTGATCGACGTGTTCCATGGGGACTTGCCTCTGTAAATGGGGGATGTCGCACAGTCTATCGAGCCTTTTCCCGCTCGCCCGCAGGGGTTTGTATTGCAGTGTATCTGGCTTGTCGGTGGATACACACCGAGGTAAAAAAGCGATTTTTCAGGGGTTTTGTATCGCTCTGTATCCCGACCCGGTTCTGATACGTACCGATTTACACGCGCCTGTTTCCGACACATGCGGGATACCTCGCAAGCTTTAAATAGGTTCCATCGAGGCAAGCCCAGCTGCCTCTACCCAACTAACGATTGACCTATTCGAACCTTGAGGAAACCGCCATGAACACCAAAGCCATCTACGCCGCTTGCCTGTTTGCAGCCCTGAACATCTGCACCTTGTCGGCCCGCGCCGAAGCCGATGTCAGCGCCAAACCCTACACCTACGGCACGCAACTGGACATCAAAAAAGTGGTGTCGTTGAAGCAGGACGCGACGCCTTCCTGCGGGGTGGTGGATGCCCAACTGACTTACCTGGACTCCCACAGCAAAACCCAGGTTCTGGACTACCGCAAGATTTCCGATAGCTGCACCTCGGATAACTGAGTCCAGCGATCAGCCATTGCGCATCCCCTTTGAAGCGAGGAACACCACCATGAACAACATCAGCCGATTCCTGACCGCCATTGCCTTCTCCGCCGCCGGTGCCGCGGCCCACGCCAGCGGCGCTGTAGAACAAAGCGCTTGCGGCAGCAGCACCTGCTTTCAGTTGACGCCGGTGGCAGAGAAGGGCGGTGACGCCTTCCTCGCCGAAAACGGCTCCAGACATACGCCGCAGGGCAAGTGGCTGGATGGTCAGACGGCCTGAGGCCAGAACACCACCGATCCCCTGTGGGAGCTGGCTTGCCAGCGATGACGGTGGCACACCCGGCCCAAGTGTCACAGTCAAACCGCTATCGCTGGCAAGCCAGCTCCCACAGGGGGCTGTGTGATGGATGCCTCCCGACAATTTCAAAGGTGATCCCCATGTTTCTCATCGCTTTCCTGGGCGGCATATTGACCGTCCTCAGTCCGTGCATCCTGCCGGTCGTGCCGTTCCTGTTTGCCGGTGCCGACCGCACACGCTCATCGATCCTGCTGACCCTCGGCGGCATGGCCCTGACGTTTGCCCTGGTCGCCAGCCTGGCCGTGGTCAGCAGCGAGTGGGTGATACAAGCGAGCAACGCCGGCCGCCATGTGGCCCTGATCGTGATGGTGCTGTTTGCCCTGTCGCTGATTTCCGCCCGGGTTGGTGACTGGCTGGCGCGTCCGTTCGTGATGCTGGGCAATCGCCTGGACCCGAACAGCCGCAAAGCGTCCGGCCCGCTGAAGTCGCTGATGATCGGCGTCGCCACAGGCCTGCTCTGGGCGCCGTGCGCCGGGCCGATCCTTGGCGTGATCCTCACCGGCGCCATGCTGCAAGGCGCGAACGCCGGCACCAGTCTGTTGCTGGTGGCTTACGGTCTCGGCAGTGCGTTGTCACTGGGCGTGCTGATCTTCACCGGTCGCCGTTTGGTCAATCGCTTGAAACCGTCGATTCCGGTCACTGGCTGGTTGCGTCGCGGTGCTGGTGTTGCGGTGTTGGCCGGTGCAGCAGTGATCTCCACTGGTGCCGATAGCGTGTTGCTCGCCGGCACTTCGTCGCAGGGTGTCAGCAGTGTCGAGAAAGGTGTGCTGGAAACCGTGCCGAAAGTCGTCGACTACTTCGTCAGCAAGGTCAAGGCCGAGTCCATGGACAACGCCCAGGGCGCCATGCCTTCGCTGAACGGCGCCGTGCAATGGCTGAATTCGCCGGAGCTGACCAACGAGTCGCTCAAAGGAAAAGTGGTGCTGGTGGACTTCTGGACCTTCGACTGCATCAACTGCAAGCACACCCTGCCGTACGTCAAGGACTGGGCGAAGAAGTATGAGAAGGATGGTTTGGTGGTGATCGGTGTGCACACCCCTGAGTACGGGTTCGAACGCATCATCGATAACGTCAAGGACAAGGTGAAGGAATACGGCATCACCTATCCGGTGGCAATCGACAACAACTACGCGATCTGGCGCAACTTCGACAACCAGTACTGGCCTGCGCATTACCTGATCGACGCCAAGGGTCAGGTACGTTTCACCCACTTTGGTGAAGGTCGCTACGACACTCAGGAGCAGATGATCCAGCAGTTGCTGGAAGAGGCCAAGGCTGACGCCAAGGCCAGCGCTCCAGCGGCTTGAAGTCAAAAGATCGCAGCCTGCGGCAGCTCCTACAGGAAACGCGTTGCCCCTGTAGGAGCTGCCGCAGGCTGCGATCTTCTTGAGATATCAATGGCTCACTTCACCGTGGGCCATTGAGCGATTCTCCTGACTGCGCCGCCACGCCGCTGGCGGCGCTCCATATTCGCGACGAAATGCCCGGCTGAACGCCGTGTCAGTCTGGTAACCCACCTCTTCGGCGATGCGGATCAAGGAACTGTTACTGCTGCGTAACAGGTTCGCCGCCAGCAACATGCGCCATTGCGTCAGGTACTGCATCGGCGAAACCCCGACCAATTGTTGAAAGCGTTCCGCGAGAACGGATCGGGAGGTGCCGGCGGTGCGCGCCAGTTCATCCAGGGTCCAGGTGTGGCAGGGTGTTTTGTGCAAGGCATTGAGGGCGGCGCCGACGATCCGGTCGCTCACGCCCGCGAGCCAACCGGTGCGGCCCTTGCCGTGTTCGTGCATGTACAGGCGCAGCACTTCGATGAACAACACCTCGGCCAGTTTGGCCAACACGCCTTCGCCGCCAGGCCTGGGCGAGCGGGCTTCGGCCAAGGCATAACGCACTGAAGATTCCAGCCAGATACCTGCATTCGAACCGCGCACGTTGACCCGCACCACCGGCGGCAGACCGGTCAACAACATCCCCGCCAACCGCGTATCACACGCCAGATAACCGCACACCAGCCGCGTGACTGCGCCGCCACCGCCATAGCTCAATTGCCGTGGCCGGCGCGCCAGCACTTTATCCAGCCGTCCACCGCTGGCCGGTGTCAGTCCGGGTTGGGAACTCATGCGGTGGGCATCGCCCTGGGGAAATACCACAACGTCTCCAGCACTCAATCGCAGCGGCGGGTCATCCCCCAGTTCAACGTAACACTCGCCCTCGGTGATCAAGTGAAAGATCACCACCCGCTCGGCGTTTGGCTCCAGAAAGGGTGCAGCCGTGTCAGCACTCGGCGACTGATAGCACCAGGGCGCGGTGAACCGGGCGTTGATGAAAATCGCGCCGACCAGGCGGACGACACGCAGGGTCTGTGACAGGGCATCCATGGTGGTTTTCCCGTGCGGACGGATGTTCTCGATTGTGAGCCTGTTGCAGCCATCCGTGAAACCGCCGGACGATCGGACAGTGCTGGCCGACGATCGGGCAGGACGCCATCGTCTCGCGGCGCGATAGTTGACGCACAGGGTCTGCCGACCCTGTCATCAATAACAAGAATGAGAGGTTGCCATGCCTAAGTTCGTCATAGAACGCGAGATTCCAGGTGCTGGAACACTGTCAGAAAGGGATTTGAAAGCCGCTTCGCAAAAGTCCTGCAGGACCTTGCGCGATTTGCCGGAGGTGCAGTGGCTGCAGAGTTATGTCACCGGTGACAAGCTCTACTGCGTGTACATCGCGCCGAGCGAAGAACAGATCCAGGAACATGCCCGGCTGAGTGGTTTCCCGGCCAATCGCGTTTCCCAGGTCATGAACATCATCGATCCCACCACGGCGGAGTAAGTGTGCGCCCGGTAACTGATCCGTGTTTCAACCCAGAGATCGTCTCCATGAGTACACCCATTGATCTTACTGCCTTGAAAAACCGTCAGATGGCCGCTTGGGCCAGTGGCGACTACGCCGTGATCGGCACGACCTTGCAGATTGTCGGCGAGCAACTGGCCGAAGCCTGCGACTTGCTGTGCGATGAGCAAGTGCTCGATGTCGCCGCCGGCAATGGCAATGCCACACTGGCCGCTGCGCGCCGGGGTTGCCTGGTAACCTCGACCGACTATGTGGCCGCACTGCTCGAACGCGGCGAAGACCGGGCGAGGGCTGAGCGCCTCAACGTGACGTTTCAAGTGGCCGATGCCGAAGCGCTGCCTTTTGACGATGCCAGTTTCGACGCCGTGCTTTCGACTTTCGGCGTGATGTTCACCCCGGACCAGCCCAAGGCTGCGGCGGAGCTGGCGCGGGTCTGTCGGCCGGGCGGCCGGATCGGCCTGGCCAACTGGACACCGGAAGGTTTCGTCGGCCAGATGTTCAAGACCCTCGGCCGGCACATGCCACCACCACCCGGCGCGCAACCGCCCTCGCAGTGGGGCACCGAAGCCTGGTTGCACACGCAGTTCGACGAGCGCAATTTCCTGGTCCAGGTGACGCGCAAGACCTTCAACTTCCGTTATCGCTCCTCGGCGCATTTCATCGACACCTTCCGCACCTGGTACGGCCCGGTGCACAAGGCATTCGCGGCACTGCCACCGGAAAGCGCCCTGGCCCTGGAAAATGACCTGGCTGACCTCATCAACCGTTCGAACCGGGCGGGCGACAAGTCGCTGGTGGTGCCGAGTGAGTATCTGGAGGTGGTGATCACACGGCGTTAAAGCACAACACAACCCTTGTAGGAGCTGTCGAGTGAAACGAGGCTGCGATCTTTTGATCTTGTGCTGTAAAGATCGCAGCCTCGTTTCACTCGACAGCTCCTACAGGGATCGCGTGACGCGAATCACTCATCCAGCAGCCGCTCGGTATACACCACCCAAACATAGAATCTCCCACAGGGGGTTGTGGTGTTTTGGAGTTATGAAGTGTTCTGTGAGAGGACCGCCAGCAGATCAAGCAACTGGCTGGCGGCGGGTTCGTTCATTTCAGCCGCGATCCGTCGAACCACTCCAGCGCCGTGCGCCAGAAGCAGATCCCCAGAAAGTACGCCGACATCAGCAGCCACAGGCCCATCACCAGTGGGTTGATCACCGGATGATTGATCACCAGCGACAGACTGCACAGCAGCCAGATGGCGGTCACGGCAATGTTGATCGGCATGAAGCGGCGCACGCGGAACGGGTGCAGGAATTTCATCCGGGTCAGCGTCAGCAGGGCCAGGCCGATCACGGTGAGAAAAGTGATCCACGGCGACGGCGCGATGATGTACAGGCACAGCGCAACCACGTTCCACGCGGCGGGAAAGCCCTGAAAGTAGTTGTCTTTGCTTTTCATGTTGACGTTGCAGAAGCAGAACAGCGACGACACCAGAATCAGCGACACCGTCAGCAGCAGCGTGTAGTCCGGCAACGGGATATAGCGATAGATGAACAGCGCCGGAATGAATACATAGGTCAGGTAATCGATCACCAGATCGAGAATCGAACCGTCGAAGCTCGGCAGCACCGACTGCACATTGACCTTGCGCGCCAATGCGCCGTCCAGCCCGTCGACGATCAGGGCCACGCCCAGCCACAGCAGGCAATTGGTGGGCTGGTTATCGAGCAGGGCGAGGGTGGCGAGGAAAGCGGTGACCACGCCGGTCGCGGTAAAACCATGGGCACCCCATGCTTTGAGCCTGGCGATGTGTAGAGTTGAAATCACGGGGGCGTTCTCCAGAAAGTGAAGCAAGCCAGTCATCGCCCTCATCTGGCGGGCGGCGGCAAACCGGTTCGGGTTGCAGGTATCGACCGGGTATCCGGGAATAAGGTTCACCACCTATGAATCTTAGCTGGGCCGTAAAAAATTACCCCGGATAAATCTGCGGAGTGTCAGCCAAACGGTGGTGGCGCAATTGCCGGCGAGGTCTATCGTTGCCTGACGGATCACTCCCTTCGATGAGGACGTCGTCATGAACACCAGCGATCTGCTCGAACAATTACTGCGGGCCGGCCAGGGCTCGATGGCGCAACAGGGCGGCGGTGGGGCGTCGGCTCAAGGTGGCCTCGGTGACCTGGGCGGGTTGCTCGGTGGCCTGCTCGGTGGCGGTGGCGGCGCCAGCAGTCGCGGGGCCGGTGGAATGGGTGGCTTGGGCGGATTGCTCGGCGGCCTGCTCGGTGGCGGTTCGCCGATGAGCGGTGGTGCACCGCAATCGCGTTCCGGCGGCGGCACCAATTACGCAGCGCTCGCGTCCCTGGGGATGATGGCGTTTCAGGCGTATCAGGCTTGGCAGCGCAGTCAGGCCACCGCGCCTCAGGAAACCCCACGCACGGCTGATCTTTTGGCGGGGCCGGAACTGGAGGACCATAGCCATGCAATCCTGCGTGCATTGATAGCGGCGGCCAAGGCCGATGGCCGGATCGATGAGGCCGAGAAACACATGATCAGCGCTGAAATCGGTAAGCACACTGATGATCCGCAATTGCAGCAGTGGCTTGATGATGAAGTCGCCAAACCGCTGGATCCTGCCGATGTGGCGCAGTCGGCGACTGACCCCGGCATGGCTGCCGAAATGTACCTGGCCAGCGTGATGCTGGTGGACGATCAGCAGGACGCCGAGCGCAGCTATCTGGATGAATTGGCGGCGGCGCTGGGCATTGATCCGGATTTGCAGGTGCATCTGGAGCAGCAGGCCAAGGGCGGGGCTGTTTGATTATGTATCCGTGAGGATAAGGTCGGCTGCCAGGACGCCATCGCGGGCAAGCCCGCTCCCACAGGTAACCGAGGTTGTACGCAAAATCTGTTACCACCACCGATCCCTGTGGGAGCTGGCTTGCCAGCGATGAACGATGACGCGGTCAACCTGCCGGTGAATCCGGTTTCGGCACCAGAAACGTCACACCAAAACGCTCGGCCACTTCGAAGATCCGCGGTAGGTCCTCGGGCACCTTGAACTGGTCCATCGCCGTAAAAAACTGCCCGCCGCGAGGGTCGGAGACCACGCCGATCATCTTCGCGGTGGTGCTGATGTTCTTGTAGTCATGTATCGATCCAGCCGGGATATGCACGTAGCCCCCTGCTGAAACGGTGGTGGATTTGCCTTCCACGGTCACTTCGACCTGGCCGTCGACCACGTAGAACGCCTCGTCCCAAGGGTGAAAGTGCGGTGGCGGGCCGCCCCCTTGCACGCCTTCCTGGATATGCATTTCAAAGGGTTTGCTCATATCGCCGCCAGCAAGGACCGTGATCGTCTCGCCAACGACGTTGACCGCTGCCGGTGGGGCTTGGAGGATGTGAACCGTGCGCATGATTGCTCTCCGGGGGATGAGGCAGCACCCGCTGATTGTATGCGCTTGAACGGCGGTCGACAGCCGTGCTGCAGGGCCGTTGGTCCGGGTAATTTTGACGACAATGGAATTTTTCGGCTGATGACTCGCTCTGCTGAGGGAGGGAAGTGCTGATTCAGCACCCTGCAGCGACCCGCAGGTGAGCCATGAACAAGAATCTCGATGACTACAACCGCATGCGCGATTTTTCGGCGACGTCGGAACCGGCCGCCGTCAAACGCACGGGCAGAAAAAGCGCCAAGGATCACGCCTTGCAGTTCTGCATCCAGAAGCACGACGCCTCGCGCCTGCATTACGACTTTCGCCTGGAGCTCGATGGCGCGCTCAAGAGCTGGGCGGTGCCCAAGGGGCCGTCGCTGGACCCCAAGGTCAAGCGCCTGGCGGTGCACGTCGAAGATCATCCGCTGGACTACGCCAGCTTCGAAGGCAGCATCCCCGAAGGCCATTACGGTGCGGGCGATGTGATTGTCTGGGACCGTGGCGTGTGGATTCCCCAGGAGGATCCGGCCAAGGCCTATGCCAAGGGCAAGCTCAAGTTCGAGCTGCAAGGCGAGAAACTCGAAGGCCTGTGGAACCTGGTGCGCACCCACATGCCGGGCAAGCAGGAACAGTGGTTTCTGATCAAACATCAGGACGGCGCCGCGCGACCGGAAAGCGATTACGACGTGGTCAGCGCCGAACCCGACAGTGTGCTCAGCGAGCGCACCATCGTCGCCAAATCGCCCAAGGCTGCCAAACCCAAAGCCATCAAGAAACCGGCGGCCCCGCAGAAGGAAAAGTCTGCTCCCCTCACTGGCGCGCGCAAAGCCAAATTGCCGGAGCAGATCAAACCGGAACTGGCGACACTGGTGGAAAAGGCACCCGACGGTCAGTGGAGCTACGAGGTCAAATTCGATGGCTATCGGATCATGGCGCGTATCGACCATGACGAGGTCAAACTCTTCACCCGTAACGGCCACGACTGGACTCACAAATTGCCCGGTCAAGCCAAGGCGTTGGCCGGCCTGGGCCTGGAATCGGCGTGGCTTGATGGTGAAATGGTGGTGGCGAACGAAGAGGGCGTGCCGGACTTTCAGGCGCTGCAAAACGCTTTCGAAGCCGGGCGCAGCGGCAACATTGTTTATTACCTGTTCGATCTGCCGTACCTCAATGGCGTCGATCTGCGCGAGGTGCCGGTGGAGGAGCGTCGCGCCGCGTTGGCGACGGTACTCAAAGCCACAAAAGATCCGTTGCTGCGCTTTTCCGATGCCTTTGGCGAGGACCCGGAAGCTCTGCTCAACAGTGCGTGCCAGATGCGCATGGAAGGCCTGATCGGCAAGCGCCTCGGATCGCCTTACGTGTCCCGGCGTAGCAGCGACTGGATCAAGCTCAAGTGCAAGCTTCGCCAGGAATTTGTGATCGTCGGCTTCACTGATCCAAAGGGTTCGCGCAGTGCTTTTGGTGCGTTGCTGCTGGGCCTGCATGACCGCGACAGTGGCGAGTTGCGCTACGCCGGCAAAGTCGGCACCGGCTTCACTGAAGCCACATTGAACACCATCCATGCGCAACTCAAGCCCTTGCAAACGAAAAAACCGGCCGTGGTCAATCCGCCCAGTGGACCCGAAGTCAGGGGCGTGCATTGGCTCAAACCGACCCTGCTGGCGGAAGTGGCTTTTGCCGAAATGACCAAGGACGGCTCGGTTCGGCATGCGGTGTTCCATGGCCTGCGTGACGACAAACCCGCCACAGAAATCACAGAGGAGCGTGCCACCGACATGAAAACCGCCTCCGCGACAAAGCCAACCGCCAAGCCATCCACTGTGAAAAAGAAAGCAGAAGCTGCGCCTTCTCAGGTCGGCCTGGACCAGGGCAAGGTGCGCATCACTCACCCGGACCGGGTCATCGACGCCACGAGCGGCACCACCAAAGTGCAACTGGCGGAGTACTACGCCAGCGTCGCCGAGTGGATTCTGCCGCAGCTCAAGGACCGCCCGGTGGCGCTGGTGCGTGCGCCGGACGGCATTGCCGGCGAACTGTTTTTCCAGAAAAACGCCGAGCGCCTGGCGATCCCCGGCATCACTACGCTGGACCAGAAGCTTACGGGGCAGCCGATGATGGTCATCAACAACGCCGAAGCACTGGTCGGCGCGGTGCAGATGAGCACCGTGGAGCTGCACACCTGGAACGCCACCTCAGACAATCTCGACAAGCCCGACCGCTTTGTCCTCGACCTCGACCCGGACCCGGCGCTGCCGTGGAAGCGCATGATTGAAGCCACGCAGTTGACCCTGTCGGTGCTGGATGAATTGGGACTCAAGGCCTTTCTCAAGACCAGCGGCGGCAAGGGCATTCACCTGGTGGTGCCGCTGACCCGCAAGCTCGGTTGGGATGAGGTCAAGGACTTTAGCCACGCCATTGTCAGCCACATGGCGAAGCTGTTGCCGGAGCGTTTCTCCGCGGTGTCGGGGCCGAAGAACCGGGTGGGGCGGATCTTCATCGATTACCTGCGCAACGGGTTGGGCGCCACCACCATCTGCGCCTACGCCGCACGCACCCGCGAAGGGCTGCCGGTGTCGGTGCCGATCTACCGTGAAGAGGTGGCCGAGCTCACGGGCGGCAATCAGTGGAACATACACAATGTGCATGAGCGCCTGGCCGAAGTGGGCGACGGGCCGTGGGCGGATTTGAAGAAAACCCGGCAGACGATTACTGCCGAAATGCGGCGGCGGGTCGGGATGAAGAAGACGTGAATGTGTAGGAGCTGCTGCAGGCTGCGATCTTTTGATTTCAGAAAGCAAGATCAAAAAATCGCAGCCTGCGGCAGCTCCTGCATTGAGCGTGTATTACTTGATGAACGCCTGGAAGTCAGAGCCCAGCTTGTCGATCGCCGCCTTGAAGTCCTGCGCGGTGATTTTCTGTTTGTCATTGTCCAGCGTGGTGCCGAACACCTTGCGCACGACCTTGGCCATGGTCTGGTTGTTTTTCGCGTCGATGAATTCGGCCTCGATATACAACTCGGTGTTTTCATCCCGGATGCCGGTAGCCGCGGAAACACCGCCCACAACCGCTGCGATAGGCACCACTTCATACCAGTGCATGCCCTCAGGCGAGGCGCTTACCCCGGTTATCGCTGCACGCATGACCAGGGTTTTTGCGCCTGCCGGCGCAGCGCTCGGGCTGGAAACGACCCGATAGTGCTGGCCAAGCGTGGCCTTGGCCTTGTTGCTCATGTAGTTCTGGATGTCATTGAGCGTCTGCTGGTTAACCCGTTCATTGGGCTTGGGCGCCGGGTACATTTCCAGACGGGTGAAGGCCACGGTGTCATAGGCATGCGGGTTCCACGACGGGCTCACCCAGCGCATCGCCGTTCCGCCGCTTGGGGTGCTGACTTCTTGCAGGTTGTTGTAGTTGGACAGGTAGCCGGAGTACTGCTCCTTCTCGGTGACTTTCGAGGTGCAACCCCCGAGCAGGAGCCCGGTCAGTGCGGCGCCGATGAGCAAGTTTCGGGACAGGTTCATAGTGCGGTGTGCTCCTTGAGTAGTCGTTTAAGCGTAGTCAGATAATCAGAAACGCCAAGTCATGTTTCCGGTCACTGTTTGAATCCAGGCGTTGTCGAACTGGCCGGAAAGTCGATTGCCCGACAACGATTTGCTTTGGTCCACTTCCATGTCGCCCATCCAGATCATGGCCCAACTGAGGTTGACGTCAGTGTCCCTGTTCAGAGCATAGGTGGCTCCCGTCGCGATGCGCCAGGATTCGGCCATGGGCACAATCACCGAGCGCTTGCTGTCAGAAACAGCGCTGCTGTCGTAAGCCACGCCGAAGTTCCACAGCAGTTGCGGGGTTGCCTGATATTGCCCGCCGAGCGACAAATGCCAGGTGTCCTTGAAGCCTGCATCGACATCGGTCGACACGGCATTGTTGGCCGAGGTGTCGACCTGTGCACCGATTTCGCCGAACTCTGACCAGTCCTGCCAGTTGACCGAGGCGAGCAATGCCCATTGTTGGTCCAGTTGCTGGAACAGGCTCAGGGTCAGGGTTTGCGGAACGGTCATGTCGAGTTGGGTCTTGGCGCCATCCAGACGGTTGAGCAACGGTCCGTTGCCCTTGATGTCCAGGCCGTCCTCGAACTCCAGATCGACCTTGCTGGTGTAGGTCAGACCGATGCGGGTGCCCGGTTGAGGCGCGTAGATCACCCCCACATTGGCGCCGAAGCCCCAGTCCTTGTCCTTGTATTTGAACTGGCCGTCTTCGCGTTCGGTAAAGCCGAACGGCGACCGATCGATCGCGGTCTGGGCCTGCAGCATGCCGTACATGGCTTTTACTCCGACGCCGATCGACCATTGCTCATTGAAGCGATACGCCACACTGGGCACCAACGACAAACCGAGCAGGCTGGAGTTTTGCGAGAAATAGCGCCCGGACCATTCGTTGTCGTAATTGACGGCCAGGCCGAAGTCGCCGTACTGGCCGAAGCCGACGCTCCAGTGATCGTCCAGTTCATGGCTGATGAAAAAACTGCCACCAGGCATTGGATCAAGGGCACCGCCACTGCCGCTGCCCGCCACGTTAGTGTTGTCGTCGCGATCGAACTTGAGGTTGCCGTACAGTACCTGCAAACCACCGGTGATCTGCGTGCCCGGTAGATAGCTCAAGCCCGCCGGGTTTGACGCTATCGTCGAGGGCCCTTGTGCCCGGGCAGCGGCGCCGGCGTTGGCGAGCCCGATGTTATCCGTGCCGATTTCGTAGAGCATGATGCCGCCGGCATGAGCTTGCTGGCAGCACAGGGCAAGCACCGTAAGGGCGGGCAGGGAGGTTGTCTTGATCTGCATGGCGTTACCTCAGCAAATGTCCTTTTTCCCTGAGGGTGGCCGGTCGCGGCCACCCGTGATCGGGCTGATTACTTGCCCATGGCCGCCCGGGCCGCCTCGATCTTGGCCTTGACCGAGTCGAGGTTGAAGCTTGCACCTTTTTGCATGGGCGGAAATTCAATCGCGGTTTCGGCCAGCTTGGCCACTTGTTGTTGCACGAATACGAAACGCCAGAACTGGAACTTGAACCAGTCGAAATACTGCGTCGAACCGTTGGCCGCCTGATGCTGCGGCCAGCCGGCACGCTCGAACGGGTCCAGGCGCAGGTTGGTCAGTACAGGCACGTCGATACTGACCTTGGCTCCCAGCCAGCCGTCAGGCTGATCGATGAAGCGGTACTTGTAGTCGTCGATCCGTACCGCACCCAGTGAGCTCTCGCCGAAGTAGAAGATTTCATGGCGATTGGAAGGGCCCTTGCCGGTGATCATCGGCGTCTGGTCATAGCCATCTAGATGCACTTTGTAGGTGGTGTCGCCCAGTTGCTTGCCCTTGAGCAGTTCTGTGGTGATGTTCGGGTTACCAGCCGCCGCGACCAGCGTCGGGAACCAGTCCAGACCGGACATGATGCCGTTGTTGATCTGGTTCGCCGGTACTTTGCCCGGCCAGCGAATGATCGCCGGAACGCGGAAGCCACCTTCCATCACCGTGCCTTTACCCATGGCAAACGGTGTTTGCCCGCCATCCGGCCAAGTGAAGTTTTCCGCCCCGTTGTCGGTGGTGAAAATCACGATGGTGTTGTCATCCATGCCGTCTTTTTTCAGCTTGGCCATGACGTCACCGACGATGTCGTCGATCTGTGCCATGCCGGCCTCTTGCTCCGACCAGCCGTTTTCCGCATTGCGCATGGCTTGGTACTTGTCGGAAAGGTGGGTGACGATGTGCATGCGGGTCGGGTTGAGCCAGACGAAGAACGGTTTGTTGTCCTGTTTGGCCTTGTCGATAAAGCTGAAGGCCTTGTCACGGATTTCGTCGTCGACGGTTTTCATCCGCTCCGGATACAGCGTGCCGGCGTCTTCGATTTTCTGCTTGCCCACTTTGCCCCAGCGCGGCATCACGGTCGTATCGTCAGTGCTGCTTGCCCAGCTGTGCACCATGTTGCGCGGGCCGACGGTCGCCAGCAGCGCTTGCGGGTAATTGGGGTGCGCCGGATCTTCCATGGCGTCGAGGTGATAGAGGTAGCCGAAGAATTCGTCGAACCCGTGCACGGTGGGCAGGAATTCATTGAGGTCGCCCAAGTGGTTCTTGCCGAACTGGCCGGTGGAATAGCCCATGGATTTCAGGGCTGTGGCAATGGTCACGGCTTGCGCGGGAATGCCGATGGGAGAGCCGGCCTGGCCTACTGTTGTCATGCCGGTACGGATCGGCAATTCACCGGTGATGAAATTGGCGCGCCCGGCGGTGCAACTGGCCTCGGCGTAATAGTCGGTAAAGCGCATGCCTTCGGCGGCAAGTTGATCGAGGTTGGGGGTTCTGCCGGCCATCATGCCCTGGTTGTAGACGCCGATATTGGACCAGCCAATGTCGTCGCCCATGATCACCACGATGTTGGGTGCCTTGTCGGCGGCATGGCTCATGCCGGGAAGCATGATTGCGGACATCAGTATGGGTACGGCGAGTATTGACGATAACGTTGTTCGGTTCATGTCGAGCTCCTGCGTACTAACGTTAGTACTCTGAGACGAACCCCCGAGCGCCATTGATTTTGGGAACCCCCGCGAAGAGCGTAGGTTCGAATGGCGAAATTTCCAGTTATTGGCAACCTGTGTTTCAGCTCGCTTACACAGGGGCCGGCGCCGGGAAAAGGTGCCAGCCCGGTACATCGCGGGTCAGAATCGGTAGTTCAAACCCAGCGTCAGTGAGCGTTCTGGTGCCGGTTGACGACCCCATGGGCTGGTGTCGATGCCACGGAAGTAATACTCGCGGTTGAACAGGTTGCTGACCCCGGCCGAGGCGGTCAGGACGCTGTGGTCCTGCAACTTGAATTCCCGTTCGATCGCGGTGTTCCACACCCAGTACGCCGGGAGTTTGCCCACGGACGCGGTGGCATCTTCGTCACCTGAGTTGGCGGCGTCGGTGTAGGCACTGCTGACGAACAATCCATCCAAGCTGTAGGTCCAGTGCTCGGCAAAATGATAACGGCCGTCGATGTTGAACTGGTTGCGCGACGCGTACGGCACTTCGTTGTCCTTGAAGGCGCCGTTGCGCTGTTTGGCATCGAGGTAGGCGTAGCTGGCGTGCAGGTCGAGATCGGGCAGCGCCGAAGGAGTCCAGAACACTTCGGTCTCGATCCCCTGATGGCGGGTGCTGCCGAGGTTGACGAAGCGGTCGGTGGTGGCGTTGTAGACGATCTGATCGCTGAAATCGATGCGGTACACACCGAAGTCCACGCGCAGACCTTGCCACGGCGTGTAACGCACGCCGGTTTCGTAGTTCCAGGCGAGTTCGGCGCCGACGTCGCCTTCCTTGACGATCTGCGTGACCTGCGGCGGGCGCAGGGATTTTTGTGCGTTGGCGTAGACGAACCAGTCATCGCTGGCCTGGTAACCCACGGTCAGGCCCGGCAGCCATTCCTCGGATTTGTTTTCATTCTTGAAGCCGGTGATGCCGTCGTCGTAGTTCATCGTTGCGTTTTCGTAGCGCACGCCCGGCGTGATCGTCAGGCGATTGTCGAGCAGGCCGATGGCGTTGCTGAGGTAGAACGCCTTGGCTTCGTCGTCGAAGGTCCAGTCGCGGAACGGCGTGGTTCTTCCCGTGGCGAGGCTTTCGCGGTTGACCTTGTAGTCGATGTCTTCACGCACGTAACGCGCGCCCAGCAACCATGTCTGACTGAGTTGTTCGCCGTCGATGCTCATGCTCAGGCGCGGTTCGCTGCCCCAGACCTTGAAGTCACGCGGGCCATCCTGCTTGGTCACCGCCGCGCCGTCGGGGGTGAAGGGCAGGCCGACAACGAAGTTGCGGTAACTGTTGTGGGCGAAGTTGGTCCAGCTGAACTCCACCGAATCGAACGGGCCCATCGCGCCGAGCTGCTGGGTGTAGGTGCCCCAGACCCGGTCGGTGTCACCTTCGAATCGGTCCAGCGGTCTTGTCGACTGGCGCGGGTCGTCCTTGTAGTCCTTGACGCTGAGGGCACCGGCCAGGTCCATGTCGGCTTTGTAGCGCTGCACGCCGAAGCTCAGGTCGCGGTCATCGTCGATGTTCCATTGGCCGCGCAGGCGATAGTTCTGGATGTCGCTGTCGGAATGCTCGCGGGCGGTGTCGCCGTTGATGGTGTTGAGGTCCAGTTGCAGGCCGATGTTGTCGGTCAAGTAGCCGCCGGTGCCGAGGTAGGTGTCCCACATTTGGTGACCACCGGCGTTGAACGTGGTGCGTTCCTGCAGGGTGGTTTCCCATTCACGGGGAATCGGCTTGCTGATGAAGTTGATCACGCCGCCGACGTTGTTCGGGCCGTATTGCACGGCGGCGCCACCACGCACGACATCGATGCGGTCGACGGTCGCCAGGGTCACCGGGAACAGCGACAACCCGGTCTGGCCATACGGCGCCAAAGCAAGAGGAATGCCGTCGGACAAGGCTTGCACCCGGCCGCTGCGGCTTTCATACAGGCCGCGCACGGAAATCTGCGGCAGGGCGCCAGTGCCGGTTTCGTCGAAGATTTTTACGCTGGGCACCCGTTGCAAGGCATCGTCGACGCCACGCACGCTGGCTTTGTGCAGGTCGGCTTCCTTGACCATCGAGCGACTGCCTGCGTAGGTGAGGATTTCCGGATCGGTCGCGCCACCGAGCACGTCGCCACGGATCACCATCGGTGCGATGTATTCGGGTTCGGCAGGCTTGGCGGCGGCAGGTCCCTGGGTTTGCGCCGGAACGACAATGAAAGTGTGCTCGTCGCGAACCTGTGATTGCAGGCCGCTGTGGTCGAGCAGTTGCGACAATGCCTGTTGTGGCGTGTAGCTGCCCTTGAGGGCCTTGGTGGTTTTGCCCGTCGTGAGGTCGCTGGCAAAGATTATCTGCACCGACGATTGCCGCGCCAGGGCATTGAGTGCCTTGTCCAGGCTGGTGCTTGGCAGGTCGAGATCGACCTTTTCCTGCGCTTGGGCCGGTGTCGCAAGGGCGAACAACAGGCTGGCGGCGAGGGCGGACAATGGCAAATGCCGGCGGTGTTTCATGGACGGTGTTCCTTGGAAAGTGGGGGCTGTACTGACTAGCCGCCACGAGCGCAAGAAAACCCTACCTCCCTCGGCAATTATTTTTTCGTCGCCTTGCGCCGCACGTGAAGGGTGCCATCGAATTCGCTGTTGAGGCTGACCGGCAGGATGCTCGGCAACAGCTTGAGCAAGTCCTCGACGTTGCGGTTATCGAACACGCCGCTGATCGGCAGGCTGCCGAGGCTTGGGTCATCAAGGATGATCGCCGG
Source organism: Pseudomonas sp. NFX98 (assembly GCF_047784845.1). Taxonomy (NCBI): domain Bacteria; kingdom Pseudomonadati; phylum Pseudomonadota; class Gammaproteobacteria; order Pseudomonadales; family Pseudomonadaceae; genus Pseudomonas; species Pseudomonas sp. NFX98. The sequence continues at coordinate 114,903 of NZ_JBLNNF010000010.1, forward strand.
CTTGCGGTAGCGCTGAATCTGCGCCAGGGCTTCGGCCAGCGATGTGCGCTCGAAAATCAGTCGACTGTCCTTCCAGGCAATCGCCGCGTCGGTGTCGACCGCGATCGGCTGTTGCAACAGGTGCTGTCGCACATCGACTTGTTGCCCAAGCACAAGTTGAACACTGTGTTTGGCTGCCGTTCTGTCGTTCACATTGATGACGCCGCGCACCAGCGTCACCCGCACCCCATCCTCAAGATGACTGACACTGAACAGCGTGCCCAATACGTTGACCTGTGCGCCACCGGCATCGACGCGGAAAGGGCGCAAAAGCGTTTTGGATACATCGAACAGCGCCTGCCCGGCTTGCAGTTCCACACGCCGTGAGCGCAGATGCCAGGCGACCGTGGCTCGGCTGTCACTGTCGAGAGTCATGCGGCTGCCATCGACCAGTTTCACCACCCGGCGCTCACCGATCACGGTATGGAATTGCTCGCTCTGGTAGGCCGGATCGAGCCACATCAGCCCTGCGCCGAGAAGCACCAGCAAGATCGTCGCGCCGAGTGCCTTGCGCGGTTTGCGCGGTGTCGGGGTGGGCATCGGGAAGCGATTGCGCAGTTCTTCGCGATGGCGCGCCAGGGCTTCGTCTTCGCGGGACGATGGGGTTGGGATGGGCGACTGACTCAATGGGCATGCTCCGTCTCAGCCAGCACTGTGCGGCAGGCGGCCAGGCCCAGGCGCAGATGTTTTTCCACGGTCTTCAAGGAAATACCCATGCGCGCGGCCACTTCAGCCTGGGGCAGTTCATGGATTTTGTGCATGACGAATACCATCTGGCAACGCGACGGCAACCCGGCGATGGCTTGTGCCAGACGCTCGAACTCCCGGGCCGCCTCATATTGCTGTGCGGGCAACGGCGCTTGGCAAGTCGCTTCGGGCAACTCGGGCATGGCCACGACCCAGGCCTGGCGCCGTCGCTCGCTGCGGTAGCGACTGACTGCCTGATCGTGGGAAATCTTGTGCAGCAACGCCAGTGGCGTGTGCACGCCTTCCTTTTCGCGCTTTTCCAGCAATTGCACACAGACGTCGTGCACCACTTCACGGGCAAAACCGCGATCACCAAAACGGCGACGAACACGGTCGACCAGTTCGTCGTAATGACGCACCAGCGTGGTGACCAGCGTTGGTTTGATGGAATCGAACGGCATGACAGACCTGTGGCGAGGCAGAACGGCAGCAAATATAAATGAGAAAGCTTTTCATTCATAGTCTCGGCAAAGTGGTTTGAGCGGCATTGCGAGAGCGTCTCTTCATTGATGGACACAGTAGTGGCTATTTAGTAGCCTTCCGCGCTTTCCATTGCACACGCCCCTCAAGGACGAACATGTTGGCCCTTAACTTTCAATCATCGCGCGCCGTTGCCACGGTAGCGCTGTTCTCCGTTTTGCTCGGCGGCTGTGTCGTCAACGGCACTTATCCCGATGCCACCCAGCCGGATGCCGCCAAGCTGCGCTTCGTCACCAGCATGCAGAACTCGACGTTCTCCTACTTCGATGCCGCGCATTGTGACGGCCAGACCACTGGCGCGCTCAACAACATGTTCACCAGCGATAGTCAGCGCCGGGTCGGCATGAGCGTTGCGCCACCGGCCGACGCCAAGGATTACCTGGAGATCAAACTCAAGCCCGACCAGGATGCTTACCTGCTCGCCCAGGCGGGTGGCTACTCAGTGTGCGGCAGCGGTTTCAACCTCAGGCCTCAACGGGGAGCGGAGTACGAGGTGACCCTTAAGGCCGGGCGCGGCTATTGCCTGACTACGCTGCAGCGTGTGCAGCGTATCGATGGCAAGGATGTGCGCATGCCGATGTTGCTCGACCGCAAAGGCGTTGCAGCGTGTGAAGGACGCAACGCGTTCTTCCCGAAAGTGCCGCCGGCATTACCGGATACGCCGCATCGCGTGACCTTGATCGATCAAATCATTGGCAGTTCCGTGATTGCATCGATGAAGCCCGATCCGGCCAAGCCGAGCATTTCGGCGCCGGACAAGCTCGACAAACTGATCACGGAGCGCAAGGCCAAGCTCGGTTTTGCGCTGCCGGACGACTACTGGACGCTGTATCGCCAGAACCTGATCGCGTTCGAAGAAGACATGGCGGCAAACAAGGGCGAGACGCTCAAGCGTTACACCGAGGAATACCGTGTGCGCCTGCAACGACTTGACGATAAGCAACTGGAGCAGTGGGCGCTGCCGGAAGACAAATCGGCCAAGCCTGCCAATGCGGCGGCGTTCGCGGAATACAAGGCGATGGCGATCTACTACTTCCAGATCAGCAATCGCGTGACGTTTGAAACCGTCGGCCGCCACCTGGAGCGGATGGCGCAGATGGATCAACAGTATGGCGTGTGCGCGCGTTATTCCGACTGCTGGAGAAACATCTGAAGAAAACATGAGGCGGTGAACTACGCTCGCCGCCTCGGGGGCGATTATCTGCCGGCAGCGGCTGCCAGCAGCGGCGCGATTTGCTCGTCGGTCAACGCGGCCTGAACCTCCATGTTCATGAGGTCGCTTCATTGCAGTACCCACCTCTGAATCGGTACTGGATCATTAGCCTCGGCAATACCAAAACCCGCAGAGCCACCGACGGCGTGCCAGCGCCCGAGCATCTTGACGCCTTCCGGCGGGGCGCCACCGGTCTTGAGAAAACGCTCGATCGCACTGTTGCGATTCGCTGAACTGATCGTCCAGCTGACGATGAATAACATTGGCCACCTCCTTCCAGGGATTGGCACCTGTCTGTCTTTGCGTACCGGGTTGGCGCCGGGACCACGGTCACGTTTGCTATTGCCTCGAAACGATTTCGTCCTGCAGAAGGCATAGCAGTGCCACGTACTTCACGTACGACCGCTGATCCTGTTTTTTCAGTCTTTTCAGGAGGTTGTTTCACCAGCGAAACATAGGCAACGGACGCAATGGCGAGCGGAGGAACTGCCGTACAGACTGCCTCATCAACATCCCGTGGAAGCCATGATCGGGAAACGTCGACTGCACCGTCTTGATGTATACCCGAGGCAGGCCGAAACGCACCAGTCCAAGCGACACATCAATCAGGTCGGCCCGCCGGAATGCCTCGACAGTCGTGGCGTTTGCGAAGCGATAGGGACGTACTTTGTGGTGCTCCAGGATCAGCGCACTGACTTCATCGATCAGTTCAGGGCGTTGTCGGGTTTCCAGATAATCAACGGCCAGGGCCACTGAAGGCGGTAGATAGTCCAGGGTGTTGTCGGTCCAGATGCCCAGGTCATGGAACCCTGCGGCGATCTGCACCGCCTCTGACGGCAGGCCTTGAATGTCGTTGAGCGCACGATAGAAATTCAGCACGCGATAGATGTGATTGCGATAGCCCTGCAAGTCCGTGCCGATTGCCAGCGCGAACGAGGTGAGTATCTCGTCGGTGACGGGGAATTCGAGCGCAAGGTTCATCACGCATCCCGCAGCAGGTCATTGGCGTTGAGGAGTTCGTAAGCGATTTCGGGGCGCTTTTCCATGGCGCGGCGGATCGCCGTCGGGATCGATGCGCGAGTCTTGCGGCACAGCCCCGGCAGTTCGCCGACGTGGATGCCGATGCCGCGCATGGTGCGCACTTCGTTGAAGCTGGGGACGATGTCGACGCGGATGCCCAGTTGCTCGAACATGCGCCGTTTCAGGTGCTCCAGGTCCTGGAGACTCGACAGGTTTTCCAGGCGCTCGATCAGGCGTTTTTCTTCCGCGCGGGTCAGAAACAGGATGCGTACGTCGGCCCCCGGCGTTTCCAGCAACGGGTCACGCCCGCAATCGCAGGCACCGGGTGGGCAGGGTTGGCGAATCGGAGCAGAGGTGGTCATGGGGTTCAATCATAGAGTGCTGTGATTGAATTTGCCCATAGGGATTGGACTGAAGGTGATCCAATGTGGAGCGCGGCCCCTTGTGGGAGCGAGCTTGCTCGCGATAGCGGATTGTCTGTCACATCGATTTTGAATGTGCCGACGCCATCGCGAGCAAGCTCGCTCCCACAGGGATTACGGTGAACCTGGTTTACATCATTTCAATACCAGCATCCGATAAACCCCGTTCTCGGCTTCGATCCCGTGAGTGTCATGGGTGAACCCGGGGAAGGATTTGTCGAAGGCTTCCAGCGCCTTGAGATAGGCCAGCAGCGGGCCGTCCGCAGGACCGGTGTTTTCGCCCGGCATCAGCAATGGAATACCCGGTGGATACGGCACGATACCGGTGGCGGCAATGCGCCCGGCAGCTTGTTCCAGGGTCACCAGTTCGATGTCGTTGCGCACCAGTTTCTCGTACGCCTCCACCGGGCTGAAGACCGCTTGCGGCAACGTACCGAACGCATTGGACATGGCCGAGGTGGTCTTGTGTTGCTTCATGGCGGCGAAAATTTCATCGGCCAGGTCCTTGAGTCCCATGCCCGCGTAACGGGTCTGGTTACCGGCAAGCAATTCCGGCAGGACCAGTTCCAGTTCGGCGTTGTCGTCGTAGTCGCGCTTGAAGTCGAGGAGGGCGTTGACCAGCGTGCCCCATTTGCCTTTGGTGATGCCGATGGAGAACAGGAACAGGATGGTGAAATCCGTGGTTTTCTCGACGACGATGCCTTGGCGTCCAAGGTACGCGGTCAGCACACAGGCCGGGATACCGGTCGGAAGCAGGTTGCCGTCGTCGCCCATGCCGGGGCTGAGCACCGAGACCTTGATCGGGTCCAGCATGCAATAGCCTTCCTCAATGTCACCGAAACCGTGCCAGACCTCGTTGGGGTGCAGGACCCAACAGTTCGGCTCGGTTTTCAGCAGCACCGGGTCCACCTCGTGGAACGGCACCGTGGCATTGCCGACTTGCACGGTCGGCGGTTGCCAGCAGGTGAAGAACCAGTCGTTCTTGCTCAGCATCTCGTTGTGCATGCGCGAGATGACCTGACGGAAAGACACCGCTTCTTCGATAGATTCGCTGGTGAGGATCTGCCCGCTGGGTGCTTCCATCATCGCCGAGCTGACGTCGCAGGAGGCCATGATCGCGTAGTTGGGCGAGGTCGAGGCGTGCATCATGTACGACTCGTTGAAGCGCCCGTGTTCGATCGGGTTGCGGCCGTTGCGCACGTGAATCATCGAGGCCTGGGACAGCGCCGCCAGCAGCTTGTGCGTCGATTGCGTGGCGAACACGGTCGGCTTCGACGCATCGTGATCGTCCGGGCTGCCATGCATGGCGTGGCGATCGCGGTACAGCGGGTTGAAGCGCGCGTAACCGTACCAGGCTTCGTCGAAATGCAGACGGTCGACGCTCTGGCCCAGCAACTCTTCGACGCGCGTGACGTTGTAGGTCAGGCCGTCGTAGGTGGAGTTGGTGATGATCGCGTGGACCGGCGTCGGATCGATGCCATCCTTGACCATCGGGTTGTTGGCGATGGCTGCTTTCACGCCTTCGGCGCTTAAGGTTTGCGGGAGGATCGGGCCGATGATGCCGTAGCGGTTGCGGGTCGGTACCAGATAGGTCGGCAGCGCCCCGGACAGGGTCATCGCGTGTTCGGCGGACTTGTGGCAGTTACGGTCGCACAGGGCGATCTGGTTGCGCGTGACGCTGGCCATGAGGATCACGCGGTTGGACATCGACGAACCGTTGGTCACGTAGTAAGTGCGGTGGGCGCCGAACACCTTGGCGGCGTAGCGCTCGCCCTGGCCGATGGGGCCGCTGTGATCGAGCAGCGAACCGAGTTCACCGACGGAAATCGACAGGTCGGAACGCAGCAGGTTTTCCCCGAAGAATTCATAGAACGCCCGGCCCGCAGTGCTTTTCAGAAACGCGGTGCCACCGGCATGCCCCGGTGTGTGCCAGGAGTATTCATAGGACCGTGCAAACTTCACCAGCGCGCCAAACATCGGCGGCAGCGCGGCCTGACGATAGCGCTCGATGGCCGCCAGTATGCGGCCGCTGAGGAAGCGGCTGGTGTCCTCGGGCAGCCAGATGAAGTCGTCGGCGTGTTGCATGACCACCAGCGGAATGCTCGAGGCAGTGCTGCGGTCGCTGATCAGGAATACCGGCACGCGAGTGTTGCGCTCGCGCAGGCTGATCAGCAGTTTGATGCACTCGTCGTGGCCCTCGCTTTTGTCCATCTCCCAACTGAGCAGCACACATTGAATGGCCGGGTCCGAGCGCAGGATGGAGGTGGCGTCGCTCAGGGATTCAGACGCCAGCACGTGAACGGCGCGCTCTTCCACGTCGTTGACCAATTGTTGCAGGGCGCGACCGAAGACGGTGCGTTTGTCCGGCGGGCTGCTGACCAACAGCGTCAGCATCCCGAGGGAGTGTCTATATTCCGTCATGATTGGGTCTCCAGTGCGACAGATTTCAGGTTATTTACCGGTACCGGATCGGCGGCGAGGTGCTGCGCGCTGACAGTCTGGGTCGGTACGCTGTTGTTCAGCGCTTCGAGACGAATCAGGCGGTTGTTGACGAAGCCGAACAGCGTGTAGCCGAAGATGGTCGCCACGCCGCCAAGCATCAGTGCCTGCTCACCGGAGCTGTACAGCGCCAGATAGCTGTAGGCCGCCGCGACCCAGGCAATGATGTTGGTGGCCAGAGCTTTTCCAGGCGGAACGTTGGAGACTTTTTGCATGGTCATCAGCGCGGCCATGGACAGGATGTACGGCACCAGGTTGGTGACTACGGCGAGGTTGACCAGGGTGTCGAACTGTTTGCTCAGGTTGGGGCTGATGGTGAGCAGGGCCAGCGCAGTCTGCGCCGCCAGCAGCACCAGCATGCCGACAATTGGCGTTCCCGCCTTGTTGGCCTTGGCGAAGATCGACAGGAAGTAACCGGTGTCGGCCGAGCTTTTGTACACCTGCGCGATGGTGAACTGCCAACCGAGCAACGAGCCGATACAGGCGAGCACCATCGCCGCCATCACGATGTCGCCGATCAGTGGGGTGAACATGTGGGCAAATACCAGGCCGAACGGTGCGGTGGAAGCGACCAGTTCAGCGTTACCGACGATACCGAAGATAACGTTGGTGGAAACGATGTAGATCACCGCCGCCCCCAGGGTGCCGCCAAGGACCGCAATCGGCACGTTCTTCTCGGGGTTTTCCACGGCGTCAGTGTTGGCGCAAGCCGACTCCAGACCGAGGAACGCCCACAGGGTGATCGCCACCGAGGCACCGGCCGCTTCGAACCAGGATCTGTCGTGGGGGTTCCAGCCAGCGGCGTAAACGCTGCTGTCGAACCAGAACCAGCCAACGGTCGACACCAGCACCACCGGGGCAATCACACCCCAGACCGTGATGGCGCCGATCCGGCCGGTGATCCGCGCACCGCCGAAGTTGGCGAAGGTGGTGATCCACAACAGCGCGATGGTCGCCAGGCCCACTTGCAGTGAACCAAGCTGAACGTTGAACAGCACCTGGATGTAGCCAACCGCGGTAATACTGATCGCCACGTTGGCAATCAGCAGCGACAGGCCGTAGGTGTAGTTGGTGATGTAGTTGCCGGCCTTGCCGAAGGTGTACTCAGCGTAACCGCCCATGCCGCCGGTCTTTCGGCTGAGCATCCCGCAACGCGCAAAGGCATAGGCCAGTGCGAGCGAGCCTGTGGCCGTGACCAGCCAGGAGAGAATCGAAATTGCGCCGACTTCCGCGAGTTTTGTCGGTAGTAGCACAATGCCTGAGCCCAACATGTTGACGGCGGTCAACATTGTCAGTTGCCCCACACTCATTTTCTTTGCGACTGACATTCCGTTGCCCCATTAGTTGGCAGAAGAGACTGTTAGCTATAGCAAAGGTTTGAAATGTCGCAAGAAAATGGCTTTCGTTTACTGACTCGGATCAGCTATTGAGGGTAAGGCATTATGCTGGCCCCCAAGGCTTTCGATTGTCGCCAGAATCGCTGGAATTTCAGGCGGTTAGGGTGGCATTTACATGCGCAATGTGTGGATCGCGCTGATCTCGTTCAGCGTTGCAGGCTGTGCAGTTTCTGCCCAGGCCAGAGAACTGAAGCCCGGTGATACTTATATGTGCAGCTGGGGTGCGGGGACGGCGGCTAGAGCGCAGGAACTCAAGTTGTCCGGGGTTTCGCTGTATGCGGCGCGGCAGAAAATCCAGTCTTACAAATTCGCTAAATCGTGGATGCGGATGATGGCAATGGGGATTACCGAGCAAACGTATGACAGTCCGACGAAGATGAAGCCGGCGGCATTGCGGCAGAGTTTTTATGATGATTGTGTGAAATATAAGTTGGCGCGCAAGTAATGCTTTTCTGTGTGCATAGCCGTTGCTTCGGTATCAGATACTTGTTTCGCCCATACGGCGAGCAAATGAAGGGTGAGCCAACCTTCTGCCACCCGGCAACGATAAGCGGTAAGTAGAGTGAGCACTAATTTTTAGCGCTCACTCGCGTAATGAATCAGCACAAACGCTGGTGTATCACCCGCGTCTCGGCAGCATCCAGTTTGGCCGAATGAAGTGGCAGGTATAGCCTTCAGGCAGCCGTTCCAGATAATCCTGATGCTCAGGCTCCGCTTCCCAGAACGGGCCGGCGGGCTCGATCTCGGTAACCACTTTGCCGGGCCAGAGGTCGGAGGCGTCTACATCGGCGACGGTGTCCTCGGCGACGCGTTTCTGTTCTTCGCTGAGGTAATAGATACCCGAGCGATAACTGGTCCCAATGTCGTTGCCCTGGCGATTTTGGGTGCTTGGATCGTGGATCTGGAAGAAAAACTCGAGGATCTGCCGATAGCTGATCTGCGCCGGGTCGAAGACGATTTCGATCGCTTCGGCGTGGGTGCCGTGGTTGCGGTAGGTGGCATTGGGCAAATCGCCGCCGGAGTAACCGACCCGCGTGGCGATCACGCCCGGTTTGCGTCGCAGCAGATCCTGCATGCCCCAGAAGCAGCCGCCGGCCAGAATGGCGGTTTCGGTGTTCGTCGTCATGTTACGCACCTTCCATCAGAGAACGGCCTCGTGGGGGAGGCCGTCAGACCCTCATTGCATTTTGCTGTGGTCCATCTTGCTGTGGTCCATGCTGCCGTGATCCATGGTGTCGAGGGCGCGCGCTGGAGCCTCGACCTTGATCGTCTCCTTCTCGCCCTTGGCGTTTTCCACGGTCAGGGTCAGCGGCACTTTGTCGCCTTCCTTGATCTGCCCGGTCAGGTTCATGAGCATGATGTGGTAACCATGGGGATCAAAGCTCACAGCCTTGCCGGCCGGCAGGGCGACGGACTCGACCTGCTGCATGCTCATCACATCGTCTTTCATGCTCGACTGATGAATCTGTACCAGTTTGGCCACCGGCGACTCAACGCTCAGCAGCTTGCTGTCGGTGTCGGCCTTGAGGGTCATGAACGCGCCACTCGACGGCTGGCCGGCAACGGTCGCACGGACCCAGGCGTCGTTGACCTGGGTTTGCGCCGATACCTGCCACGCCATGCCAATCAGGGACAGGCCCAAAGCTATTTGTTTAACACGTGAAGCGCAGAACGAAGTCATCAGCAGACCTCCATGACGGTGAGCAAATCTTCTGCACACTCTTGAGCGGTAAGGGACGCGGACAGGCCCAGGCGCAGATTGCCCCGGGAGTCGAACACGAAACTGGTGGCGGTGTGGGACAGGGTGTAAGTGTCGCCGCTCGGAACCTTCTCGAAGAATACGCCGAACTCCTTGGCGGTGGCGGCGGTTTCTTCCAGCGTGCCGTACAGCGCCTCGAAACTCGGGTCGAAGGCCTTGACGTATTTGTCGAGCAATTCAGGTGTATCGCGCTCGGGGTCGAGGGTGATGAAGATCACCTGCAGACGCTCGCCATCGCGGCCCATCAGTTTTTTCGCCTGGGCGGCGCGGGCCAGCGTGGTCGGGCAGACGGCCGGGCACTGGGTGAAACCGAAGAAGATCATCGGCATCAGGCCCTGATAGCTGCCCAGCATCCGGGTTTCGCCCCCGGTATCCTTGAGCTTGAAGGAGCGGCCCAGGATCTTGTCGCTCAGGTCCTTGCCGTACTTGAACGACAGCTTGCTGCTGTCATCGCAGCCGGCGAGCAGGCCAAGGCTCAGCAAGCCCATGCCTTGCAGGACCGTGCGACGGGAATACAACGTACTCATGAAAAAAAGCATCCTGTGTAGCGACAGATGGAACACAGTGCCTGACTGATCAGACGAAAAAAAGCGCAGGGATGTTAACAAACTGTTGCCCGTTAGCGCTTAATCGATGGCCGACCGGTCATGCGCCAAAAGGTCGCGGGTGCCGTGATACATGAACATACAAAAACGGCCCGCAGGCGGACACATTGCAGATACATCCGTGTTGTTACATCGGCTGGTCGAAACCTCATTGAGAGCACCGCCATGTTCCGCAAATCGCAGCAAGCCGCCCGATTCTTCAGCCAGAGCGCGCGTTTGATGGTGGGCGTTCCGGATTACGACAACTACGTCGCGCAGATGGCTATCAACCAGCCGGGCGAGCCGGTGATAAGCTATGAGGCGTTTTTTCGCGAGCGTCAGGAAGCGCGCTTTGGGCGTGGGAAATGTAATACGCGGTGTTGCTGACAAAAAGATCGCAGCCTGCGGCAGCTCCTACAGATGTACGCGATCCCCTGTAGGAGCTGCCGAAGGCTGCGATCTTTTGATCTTTGTACCTATTCAGGCGGAAGCGACCTGCGCACAGCTCCTACAGGTTTTGCGCGCACTTTTAGCGCGATGGCTGGCAGCGTGCACCAGTGCGAAGCGGTTTCCTGATCCATTCCCGCCTGCGACATCAACCGCTGACTTCGCCAGAAGCGTTGCCGACAAGGCTCGGCACGCATGTTTCCAGCCCCCGCGCTCGACTGGCACAAACACTGCATTCACCCCCTCAGCGCCATCTGAAAAAGATGGACCGCCCACTCGGTCAACGTCGATCGATCAACCGCACAGGTCGTGGGCACTATCGGTGGATCAGGCATGGCCGTCTGATTTCAACACCGCAAAAGAACAGGCAAAGACGCCTGGAACCGCAAGGTTTCAGGCGTTTTTTTTTGCTTTTTGAACCGTGATGGGCTTTGGGCAGGGTCGTTTATGAATTCCAATGTAGCCACATTGAACAAGCATCAAACGCTGATCGTGATCGGCAATGGCATGGTCGGGCATCATTGTGTCGAGCAGTTGATCGAGCGCGGCGCCCTTGACCGCTATCGGTTGCACGTTTTCAGCGAAGAGCCGATGCGCGCTTACGACCGTGTGCATTTGTCCGAGTATTTTTCCGGTCGCGATGCCGAGTCGCTGGCACTGAGTGACGCGTCGCTGTACCAGACGCCGGGTGTCACGCTGCACCTGGGCGTGCCGGTGCTGGAAATCGATCGTGACCGTCGCCAGGTGATCACCTCGCAAGGTTGCTTCACCTACGACAAACTGGTGCTGGCCACCGGCTCCTACCCGTTTGTACCGCCGATCGAAGGTGCCGATGGCGATTCGCGTCTGGTGTATCGCACCCTCGAAGACCTTGATGCGATCCGTGGCGCAGCGGCCAATGCCAAGCGCGGCGTGGTGGTCGGCGGTGGCCTGCTCGGCCTCGAAGCGGCCAATGCCCTGAAAAGCCTGGGCCTTGAAGCGCACGTAGTGGAATTCGCGCCGCGCCTGATGCCGGTGCAGCTGGATGACCTCGGTGGGTTGGCGCTCAAGGCGCAGATCGAACGGTTGGGCGTCGGTGTGCACTTGTCCCGCGCCACGCAATCGATCAGCGCTGGCGAAGAATTCCGCTATCGGATGAATTTTGCCAACGACGAATTCCTCGAAACCGACCTGATCGTGTTTTCCGCCGGTATCCGCGCGCAAGACGCACTGGCTCGCCAATGCGCGCTGGAGATCGGGCCGCGCGGTGGCGTGGTGATCGACGACACCTGCCTGAGTTGCGACCCGAACATCTACGCCATCGGCGAATGCGCATCGTGGAACGGCAGCCTGTTCGGCCTGGTCGCTCCGGGTTACCAAATGGCGCGCAGTGTCGCAGCAGGTTTGTGCGATGACGCCGCCGAGCCGTTCCAGGGCGCCGACATGTCGACCAAGCTCAAGTTGCTGGGTGTCGACGTTGGCTCCATCGGCGACGCACACGCCAACACGCCGGGCGCGCGCAGCTATCAGTTCATCGACGAAACGACCGCCAGCTACCGGCGTCTGGTGGTCGACGCCAGCGGCAAGCACGTGCTCGGCGCGGTGCTGATCGGCGACAACAGCTATTACGACACGCTGCTGCAGTACATGCAGAACTCGATTGCCTTGCCGTCGGAACCGGCCGCGCTGATCCTGCCGTCGTCCGAAGGCGCGCTGACCCTCGGCCCGGGCGCATTGCCGGAAACGGCCACGGTCTGCTCCTGCCACAACGTGACCAAGGGCGCGATCTGCTCGGCCATCGACGGCGGCTGCACCGACCTCGGCCTGCTCAAGTCGCAGACCAAGGCTTGCACCGGTTGCGGCGGTTGCGCCGGATTGCTCAAGCAGGTCTTTGAACATGAGCTGATTGCCCGTGGGGTCAGCGTCGACAAGAGCCTGTGCGAACACTTCGCCTACACCCGGCAGGAACTGTATGCGCTGGTGCGGGTGGAAGGGGTGATCACCTTCGAAGAACTGCTGGCCAAGCATGGCCGTGGCCACACCGGATGCGATGTGTGCAAACCGGCGGTGGGCTCGATTTTGGCGTCGTGCTGGAACCAGCCGATCATGGACCCGTCGCTGGTGCCGTTGCAGGACACCAACGACACGTTCATGGCCAACATGCAGAAAAACGGCACCTATTCGGTAGTGCCACGCATTCCCGGTGGCGAGATCACCGCCGACAAACTGATCGCCATCGGCGTGGTGGCGAAGAAATACGACCTCTACACCAAAATCACCGGCGGCCAGCGCATCGACCTGTTCGGCGCGCAGTTGCATGAGTTGCCGGACATCTGGGCCGAGTTGATCGAGGCCGGTTTCGAAACCGGGCATGCCTACGGCAAATCGACCCGCACGGTGAAATCCTGTGTCGGCAGCACCTGGTGCCGTTACGGCGTGCAGGACAGCGTGCAAATGGCCCTGACCATCGAAGATCGCTACAAAGGCCTGCGCTCGCCGCACAAGCTCAAGTTCGCAGTGTCCGGTTGCACCCGTGAATGCGCCGAAGCGCAAAGCAAAGACGTGGGCGTGATCGCCACCGAGAAGGGCTGGAATCTGTACATCGCCGGCAACGGCGGCATGCGCCCGCGCCACGCAGAACTGTTCGCCACCGATCTGGACGACGCGACGCTGATCCGCTACATCGACCGATTCCTGATGTTCTACATCCGCACCGCCGACAAGTTGCAGCGCACCTCGGTCTGGCGTGAAAGCCTGGAGGGCGGCCTGGATTACCTCAAGGACGTGATCATCCACGACAGCCTCGGCCTGGGTGCCGAACTCGAATCGCAGATGCAACTGGTGGTCAACCGCTATGAATGCGAGTGGGCCAACGCCCTCAAGGACCCGGAAAAACTCAAGCGCTTCCGCACCTTCGTCAACGATAAACGCCCGGACCCGGACATCCACTTTGTCCAGGAACGCGGCCAACGGCGCCCGATCATGGCCGCCGAACTCAACCTTATCCCTGTCACCGAGGAGAGTGTCTGATGAATCAGTCCAATACCCAACGCGCTGCGCCTTTGGAAAATATCGACGTCTGGCAATCGGTGTGCAGCCAGCAGGATCTGGTGAACGATTCCGGTGTGGTGGTGTGGCTGGACGGCGCGCAGGTGGCGCTGTTCTACCTGCCGAACGTTCAGGGCAAGACGCTGTACGCCATCGACAACCACGACCCGCAATCCGGGGCCAATGTTATCGGACGTGGCCTGGTCGGCAACATCAAGGGTGATTTGGTGGTGGCGTCGCCGATCTACAAACAGCACTTTCGGCTGGAGGACGGCAGTTGCCTGGAGTACCCGCAACAGCGCTTGCGGGTTTGGCCGGTGCGGTTGAATGACGGCAGGGTGGAAGTCGGGATGGCCTGACGAAGGCCTATGTAGCAGCTGGCGCAGCCTGCGTTCGGCTGCGCAGCAGTCGTAAAACCTGTGTATGCGGTTTACCAGATAGACCGCAGTGCCTGAACTTACGACTGCTACGCAGCCGAACGCAGGCTTCGCCAGCTGCTACAAATTTTGTGTCAGGTCAGAACTTGAAGGCTTGTCGTCCTACGAGTAACCATTTCCCATCCTGCTTCTGCCAGATCTGGAAGTTCTCGATCTCGGTGGGAACAACTTCCGTACCCTTCAACGCCTGCGCGGAGAAGTGATGGCGGACCAGCGCGACATCGCCGGAAACGGTGATGGTCTGGTTCTGCATCTCAAGAGTCTTGAACGCGCTTTTTCCGGTTTCGATGTCGGCGATGAATTCCTTCTTGTTCTGGATCTTGCCGCTGGAATGCCCGTAGGTCAGGTTATTGGCGGTCAAGGTCTGAAGCTGCGCGATGTTTTTGTGCAACATGGCGTCGGTCAGATGATCGACAGCTTGCGCAACATCGTTGTCAGGCGAAGAAGAGGCGGCGGCGACGTAGCCGCTGAACAGGCAGAGAAAACCAATCAGCACTTTGACTTTTTTCATGGGTGTTTCCTTGTTGTTGTAAGTTGTCGTACAACCTAGCAGATTTCTCCTGCAATGGAAGACGCAGGGCAGTGGATTGATAGCGGCCAGCAGCTACCGCAGGTCGTAAAAATCGCAATACATGGGCACAGGCTTTCAATAAGTGCGCGGATCAGTCGATAACCTTTTCAGCAATCAGACTTTAGTCGACCGACGAACGTAAGAAGAGAGGAACCACAGAGTGTCCATAAAACTGCGTTTACTGTTGTTGATCGGCACAGGCGTGCTCACTGCCTTGATCATGGGGCTGGTCAGTTACCTGGGTAATGGCCAGATGGGGCAAGCGGTGCAAGACAATGACGTCGGCATGAGCGCGCTGCGCAATCACCTCGAAGCGGACATGATGCACGATGCCCTGCGCGCCGACGTGCTGTCGGCGATGCTGGTGGGGTTGGGTAAAAGCACCAGCAGCAAGGCTGACGTGCGCAGTTCCCTGGAGGAGCACACCGTGCATTTTCGCGAGATGCTCGGGGAGAATCTCAAACTGCCGGTCGATGACTCTCTGAAAACCGCGCTGAACCAGATCAAGCCAAGCCTCGACACTTACATCAGTGCCGCCGAGCGCATCGTCAGCCTGGCGCTGGAAAATCCCGACGCGGCGCAAAAAGAACTGGGCGCCTTCAACAGCGCGTTCAGCCAACTGGAAGACCGGATGGCAGCCCTCAGCGAGTTGATCGAGAGCCACACGCAACAGACCAGCCAAGGCACGGCGCAGGCCATCATCAACGCCAACTTCACCGTCGGCGGTGTGCTCATCGCCAGTCTGTTGTTGCTGCTCGCGCTGGGTCGCTCGGCAATCGTCAGCATCATGGGCCCGTTGCAGACCGCCAGCCGCATCGCCGACAGCATCGCCCATGGCAACCTGAGCGAGCCGATTGTCGAGACGCAGCGCAACGACGAAGCCAGCCAGCTGATCCGCAGCCTGGCGACCATGCAGCGCGATTTGCGCGGCATGATCGAAGTGGTGCGCAGCAACGCCCATGGCGTCAGCGGCATGAGCGCGCAACTGAGCAACGGCTGCCACGAGGTCGCGGGCAGCAGCCAGCAACAAAGCGCAGCCGCCAGCACCATGGCCGCCGCCGCCAGCGAAATGACCGCGAGCATCGAGGAAATCACCCGACATGCCGAGCGTGCACTGGACATGGCCAATCAGGCTGAAGCCTTGGCCAAGGATGGTGGGCGGGTGATCCATCAAGTGGTCAACGACATGGACGGTATTGCCCGTTCGGCGCAGCAGTCGGCACAGGTGATTCGTACGTTGGACAAGGAATCCGAAGGGATTTTCAGCATCATCCAGGTGATCAAGGGCATTGCCGATCAAACCAACCTGCTGGCGCTCAACGCCGCCATCGAAGCGGCCCGCGCCGGTGAGCAGGGCCGTGGTTTTGCCGTGGTCGCCGATGAAGTGCGCAGCCTGGCCGGACGCACCAGCGCCTCGACCCAGGAAATCGCCACCATGGTCGCGCGCATCCAGCAAAGCACCCGCGAAGCGGTGATCAGCATGGAGGAGGGCGTGGCCCAGGTCGATAAAGGCATGGCGGTGACCGCCGATGTCGAACGCGCCATCCGCGAGATCCTCGAGGCCACGCTCAACACCACGCAACTGGTCAACGACATCAGCCGCACCATCGGCGAACAAAGCCTGGCCAGCAACGAAATCGCCCATCAAGTGGAGATGATTGCCGGCATGTCCGAGGGCAACAGCAAGGTGATCGGGCAGACGGCTTCGACCACCGATGAACTGTCGAGCCTGGCGGGGCAGTTGTCGCAGTCGGTGGATCGTTTCCGCCTTTGAGGTGTGGCTGAAAAGATCGCAGCCTTCGGCAGCTCCTACAATGGAATGCGTTTCCCTATAGGAGCTGCCGAAGGCTGCGATCTTTTGACTTTAAAGATACTTATCGGTAACCGCCCCCTCCGAAGCACTGGACACCGTCTTCGCATACTTGGCCAACACCCCGCGCTTGTACTTCGATTCCGGCCGCACCCAGCGCGATTTGCGCTCGGCCAATTCCGCATCGGATACATCCACCGTGATCTGCCGGGTCTCCGCATCGATGGTGATCTTGTCGCCGTTCTCGATCAGTGCAATCGGCCCGCCATCAAAGGCTTCCGGCGTGATATGGCCCACCACGAAACCGTGTGAACCACCGGAAAAACGCCCGTCGGTGATCAGCGCTACATCTTTGCCCAATCCCTTGCCCATCACCGCCGAAGTTGGCGACAGCATTTCGCGCATGCCCGGTCCGCCCTTGGGTCCTTCATAGCGAATCACGATCACTTCGCCGGGTTTTACTTCGCCGTTGAGAATGCCGGCCAATGCACCTTCCTCACCGTGATAAACCCGCGCCGTGCCTTCAACGCGCAAGCCTTCCTTGCCGGTGATCTTGGCCACCGCGCCGGTGGGCGAGAGGTTGCCGCGCAGGATGACGAGGTGTGAATCCTTTTTGATCGGCCGGTCGAAGGGCAGGATCACGTCCTGGCCATCGGGGTAGTCAGGCACGTTTTCGAGGTTTTCGGCGAGGGTCTTGCCGGTCACGGTCATGGCGTCGCCATGCAACATGCCGGCCGCCAGCATGCGTTTCATCAACGGCTGAATGCCGCCGATGGCCACCAGCTCGCTCATCATGTATTTGCCGCTGGGGCGCAGGTCGGCGACCACCGGGGAAATCTTGCCCAGTTCGACGAAGTCATCCAGCGTCAGCTCGACATCCACCGCGTGGGCCATGGCCAGCAGATGCAAAACCGCATTGGTCGAGCCAGCGAGGGCGATCACCACGCGAATCGCGTTTTCGAAGGCCTTGCGGGTCATGATGTCGCGCGGTTTCAGGTCGAGCTTGAGCAACTCCATGACCTGCTGGCCGGCGCGGAAACTGTCCGAGGCCTTGTCGCTGCCGACGGCGTCCTGGGAGCTGGAGCCCGGCAGGCTCATGCCCAGTGCTTCGATGGCCGAAGCCATGGTGTTGGCGGTGTACATCCCGCCGCAGGAACCGGGGCCAGGAATCGCCACTTCCTCGATCTGCTTGACCTGGATTTCGCTGATGTCACCGCGCGCATGCTGGCCCACGGCTTCGAACACGGAAATGATGTCGGTGTGCCCGGCACCGGGCCGGATGGTGCCGCCATAGACGAAGATCGAAGGCCGATTCAGCCGCGCCATGCCGATCAGGCACCCTGGCATGTTCTTGTCACAACCGCCCACAGTCACCAGCCCGTCGAAGCCTTCGCAACCGGTCACCACCTCGATGGAATCGGCGATCACCTCGCGGGACACCAGCGAATATTTCATGCCTTCGGTGCCGTTGGCGATGCCGTCGGAAATGGTGATGGTGTTGAAGATCACGCCTTTGGCGCCGGCAGCATTTGCGCCTTTCTCGGCTTCGATCGCGAGCTTGTCGATGTGCATGTTGCAGGGTGTGACCATCGCCCAGGTCGACGCGATGCCGATCTGCGGTTTCAGGAAGTCTTCGTCGGTAAAACCCACCGCTCGCAACATGGCCCGGGCGGGCGCGGCTTCGACGCCGTCGATCACTTGGGAGGAGTACTTGCGCAGATAGTCGTTATCGCTCATGACGATGCACCCATTGAGGCAAACAGCATCAGTATAGAGGCCCGGCAGCGTGTATCCGGACTAACCAGTCGGGAACAGACGCGCGGGTTTGTCGTGACGTGATATTCTTTGCGCCAACTTGGTTTGACCTATTCAGTTTTCCTGTCCTTGAGACGGGCGAACAGAATCACTGTCGCTCAAGTAGCTGAAGCCAAAAAAGATAAGAAGTCAGTTCAGTAGGGACATATAACGAGGGTCGATGCAATCAATCGGCCTTGTGTGCCCAGCCTGCGATTCGAAGGTGCCAGAGCCCGTGATCTACCGTGAAACACGGGGCTGCGTGCGTAAGAATGGAAGGGCGGATGGCGTTTTATCATAGGTGCTACAGATGTTTAAAAAAGTGAACACGGCCCTGCTGGGGTTGGCGTTGTCGTTGGGGATGACGACGGCCCAGGCCGAAGAGGCCAAGAAAGTCGATGTGCTGCTGATTGGCGGCGGCATCATGAGCGCGACCCTGGGTGTGTGGCTCAATGAGCTGGAACCCGGTACCTCGATGGAAATGATCGAGCGCCTCGACGGCGTCGCCCTGGAAAGCTCCAACGGCTGGAACAACGCCGGTACCGGCCACTCCGCCCTGGCCGAGCTGAACTACACGCCGGAAGACGACAAAGGCAACGTTTCGATCCCGAAAGCGGTTGAAATCAACGAAGCGTTCCAGATCTCCCGTCAGTTCTGGGCCTGGCAGGTTCAGCAAGGCGTGCTGAAAAACCCGCGTTCGTTCATCAACTCCACGCCGCACATGAGCTTCGTGTGGGGCGACGACAACATCAAGTTCCTGAAAAAGCGCTACGAAGCCCTGCAAGCGAGCCCGCTGTTCGCCGGCATGCAGTACTCCGAAGACCCGGCCGTGATCAAGAAGTGGGTCCCGCTGATGATGGAAGGGCGTGACCCGAACCAGAAAGTCGCGGCCACCTGGAGCCCGATCGGCACCGACGTGAACTTCGGCGAAATCACCCGCCAGTTCGTTGCCCATTTGCAAACCACGCCTAAATTCGACTTGAAGCTGTCCAGCGAAGTGCAGGACATCACCAAGAACGACGACGGCACCTGGCGCGTCAGCTACAAAAACCTGAAAGACGGCACCAAGTCCGAAACCGACGCCAAGTTCGTGTTCATCGGCGCCGGCGGCGGTGCATTGCACCTGCTGCAGAAGTCCGGCATTCCTGAAGCCAAGGAATACGCAGGCTTCCCGGTAGGCGGCTCGTTCCTCGTGACCGAAAATCCGACCATCGCCGAGCAACACCTGGCCAAGGCCTACGGCAAAGCTTCCGTCGGCGCACCGCCGATGTCGGTTCCGCACCTGGACACCCGCGTGCTGGACGGCAAGCGCGTGATCCTGTTTGGCCCGTTCGCGACCTTCAGCACCAAGTTCCTCAAGGAAGGTTCGTACCTGGACCTGCTGACCACCACGACCACGCACAACGTGTGGCCAATGACCAAGGTCGGCATCAAGGAATATCCGCTGGTCGAGTACCTTGCCGGTCAACTGATGCTGTCTGATGAAGACCGCCTCAACGCCCTGAAAGAATACTTCCCGAACGCCAAAGCCGAAGATTGGCGCCTGTGGCAAGCGGGCCAGCGCGTGCAGATCATCAAGCGTGATGAAGCCGCTGGTGGCGTGCTGAAACTGGGCACTGAAATCGTTGCTTCGCAAGACGGCACCATCGCCGGCCTGCTGGGCGCTTCCCCAGGCGCATCGACTGCCGCACCGATCATGCTGACCGTGCTGCAGAAAGTGTTCAAGGACAAGGTAGCGACCCCGGCGTGGCAAGAGAAGCTGCACCAGATCGTGCCGAGCTACGGCACTCAACTGAACGGCAATCCTGAAAAGGTTGCGCAGGAGTGGGCCTACACCGCCAAGGTGCTGGAACTGACTCCGCCACCGGTGATCGGGCAGGTAGCTGCTCCGGTGACTGCGCCGGCTGAAGCGCCTAAGGCACCGAAAGAGAATGCTGCGGCTGATATGGCGTTGTGATCGGGTTGCTTCACCGTTGAGGTGAGGCCTCATGATTAGCTGATCCGCAGAAAAGAAAGCCCGCTGAACCGGTAACGGTCAGCGGGTTTTTTTGTTGTGCTTGCTGTAGGAGCTGTCGAGTGAAACGAGGCTGCGATCTTTTGATCTGCGCTTTAAAAGATCGCAGCCTCGTTTCACTCGACAGCTCCTACAGGGTGCGGGGTTTCTTCGTAATGCGCATCTGATCCGTATTTTTCGTTGCTTTCTGCCTCTGTAATGCACACAGCTTGCAGCCCACAATAACAACACGCTCCGCCGCAACAGCAGCGGTTGCACCGCACATTCATGACGTAGGGGGCCTTATGGGCAAGATGGCGATTTTCCTCGGTGGTTTTTTGGTGGTGACAATTCTGATTGGCGTGCTGGCGACGATTTCGCCGGTGTGAGGTGAGTGGGTTCGATGCTTCAGTGCTTCTGCGCGATCTGAATCAGATTGCCGCACGTGTCATCGAACACCGCCGTGGTCACCGGCCCCATCGCCGTCGGCGGCTGGGTGAAGCGCACGCCTTCGTTGCACAGCCGGGTGTACTCGGCCCGCACATCGTCGACACCGAACGAGGTGTAGGGAATCCCGTCCTGCTTAACCGCCGACTTGAAGGGTTTGGCCGCTGGGTGGGCGTCAGGCTCCAGCAGCAACTCGACCCCGTCGGGATCGCCCGGCGAGGTGAGGGTCAGCCAGCGAAACGGGCCCATCGGGATGTCATGTTTCAGTTCAAAACCCAACACGTCGCGGTAGAAGGCCAAAGCCTTGTCCTGATCGTCGACCATCACGCTGGTCACCACAATCTTCATGAGTTTTGCTCCCGACTGATGCGCAGTTTTTTGTCTCAGCGTAGCCGCTGATGGCGCAGATGTTTACGATGGGCGACCACAGGGAGCGAGGTATCGAAGATGACATTGACCGTCGAAAGCCTGGTCAGGATCGCCATGACCAATCCAGTCAACGCAGAAATCAGCGCCCGCTTGCCGGCGCTCGGGTTGAGCCAGTGCATGCTGACCGCCGGGTGTCTGTTTCAGGCTGTGTGGAATCAGCAGGCGCAGTTACCGCCCGCGTGGGGCGTTAAGGATTACGACGTCTTTTACTTCGATGAAGACCTGTCCTGGGAGGCCGAGAACGAGGTAATCCAGTCTGCACAGCGCCTGTTCCAGCACCTGGACGTTAACGTTGAAATCAAGAATCAGGCTCGCGTGCATCTTTGGTATCACCAACGATTCGGCGGGGCTTACCCTCCACTTCAGTCGTCCAGGGACGGGATCAATCGCTACCTGATTGCCGGTACGTGCATCGGCCTGGATATTGAAACCGGCGAAATCTATGCCCCCAACGGCTTGAACGACATCGAGCAAGGGCTGCTTCGGATCAATCCGAGAAATCCCAAACCGGAGTTGTTCGAACAGAAGGCCCGGAGTTATCAGGCACGCTGGCCCTGGCTGAAGATCATTGATCCCGGCACCACGGACCTTGCCTGAAAAGCGGCAGCCCCGAACGAGGCTGCCGCCATTGGGCTAGTTAGGGATCGGGATGGTCACACCTTCCTTCTGCAAGTCTTCGCGTACCGACTGGAATTTCTGGTACTTGGAAATTTCCACCGGGCCGTCGTAGGTCATGCTCTGAATTTTGCGGGGAGGGTACTGGGCGTAAGTCTTCATCAGGTTGTTGATCGCGATGCTGATGGGGACCATTGACCAGGTGCGCTCGGTGAAGTTGTTCATGAAAATGTCGTAGCGCTCTTGCGGGTCTTGCAGCAAGTCGAAGACCTGCGGCACGGTGGCCACGTACTTGGTCGCGCCTTTCCAGCCGAGGTTGGAGTCGACCGCCAGGCCACCGGTCTGGGCGCCGTCATCGCCGCGCAGGTTGAACACGGCCTTGAAGTTGCCGACACGGGCAGCTCCGGGCGACAGTTCGTTCTCGGTGAAGTAGAACCACTCCTTGCGTGGCGATGGGCCGGTGCCAAGCAATACCGGGGTCATGTCGTAGCTGTCGAACATGATGGGCTGACCTTCGCGGTCTTTCTCCGGCAGCTTGATGCCGGCCACCGAAGCAAACGTCGCCATCAAGTCCAGGCCACCGATGATGTCGTGGTTTTTCACAGCAGGTTTGATTTTTCCCGGCCAGACCATGATGGCTGGTACCCGGTTGCCACCTTCACGTACCGTGCCTTTGGTGCCACGGAATGGCGTATAGCCGGCGTCCGGATAAACGTCCTGCCAGGCGCCGTTATCGGTGGTGTAAACCACCAGGGTGTTCTTATCCAGTCCCAGCGCTTTTAGCTTGTCCATGATGCGGCCAATACGCGTGTCGAGTTCGACAACAGAGTCGGCGTACTTGGACTTGGAGATCGACTTGTGCACGAACTCCGGTGCCGGCAAGTTCGGCTGGTGCACTTTCATGAAGTTGACGTTGATGAAAAACGGTTTGTCAGACTTGGCGGCGGTGTCGAGGAACTCCATTGCGGCTTTCTCGACATAACCGTCAAAGTAGGGAATTCCGACTACGCCGGGTTTTCCATCGACTACCGGCGTATCCACATACTCGCCGTTGATCTTGAATTCCTCGACCGGTTTTTCACCGGCCTTGCCGGATAACGCACCCTTGGTCACTTTGGTGAACATGGCGCGGGTGTCCGGGTCCATGTCCGGGAACCATTCGGGATCGGCATAGGTGTAGGCATTGAGATGGTATAGGCCGACGTACTTCATCACGTCGTAACCCTGGGCATTGGGCATGGCGTAATCGGCTTCGCCCAAGTGCCATTTACCGGTGAAATAGGTGTCGTAGCCGCCGGTTTTCAACACCGAGGCCAGTGTCCACTCGGCTGCCGGCAAACCTCCGCCCTGACCCTGGAAGGCCACGGTGGTCATGCCGCTGCGGTTGGGGATGCGCCCGGTTTGCATGGCTGCCCGGCCGGGGGTGCAACTGGGTTGGGCGTAGAACGAGAAGAAGGTTGTACCTTCTGCCGCCAGTTCGTCGATGCTGGGCGTCGGCATGCCGCGACCGACACCGCCGCCATAGGGCCCGAGGTCACCGTAGCCGGTATCGTCGGATACGATAAACAGGATGTTGGGTTTTTCTGTCTGTGCAGCGTGGGCAACGTTCATTGCCATGAGTAGTGAACATGCAAGGTAAAACCTGGAGCGGTGCGAGAACTTGTTCATGCGGGTTTCCTTTCTCAAGTTCCGATCCTTGTTGCGGGCCGCTCAACAATCGAAGGCAATACAAGGATCTTTGTGAGTAACCCCCAAACTTTTAGCCTGAATAAGCACGGGGCTTATCCCCATTACCATTCACAGCGCCCGTGAAAGACTAGTACGCAGTTTTCGTTCCGTTTGCTGTTGGCGATGTATTTCTGTGTCACTCGTCGTTTATATCGGACCCTGGCTAAAGTTGTTTCATTGAGCCTTTTGCTTGATATCGCCACAGAAAATATCAACGTTGCCATCGGTCGCGGCGGTTCGCACGACGATGGCGTGGTCACTGGCAAGCAGCTCAGACAACGGCACCGGTACGCTCCTTGAAAAAGTCCAGCCGCCTACCGGTTGGCGCTCGGTGTTGACCTTGTCATTCATCTCATACGCCACGGGGCCGGGTTGAGCGCAGCTGCCTTTGTAGATGAAAGAGTAGAGGCGCAAGGGCAGTACGACGCCGTTGGGAACGCCGCTGACGAAAAAGCTGAGCCCGGTTTGTTTGCCCCAGTCGGACAACGCCACATTGCCGATATGACCGCTGTTCTGCCGGGTGGCGTCCAGCGTCACCGACACACTTTTGTTTGATGATGTAGCGCAGCCGAACAGGCTTGCGGTGACCAATAGAACGGTAAGTGAGTTTTTGAGCTTCATTGCCAAACTCCTGTTGAAGAACTACAAGGGGAGATTAGCGGGTATAGCTCAAATATCGTCTTCTGGCGGAAAGAGAACGGTCACAAAGGCTGCTATCGAACAATTAAATACTCAACCGTTAAGCCGGTGAAACATCACTGCCTTCAACCAGCAGCATCCGGTATTCCGCGCCTTTGAATCGGTGCTGACGCGCCTCCTGATACGCAGGGCTGTCGTACCACGCGCGGGCGGCGGCCATGTCGGGAAAACACAGGATGGCGACGCCTTCCGCCGATGGGCCTTCCAGCACTTCGAACTGGCCATAGAAGGCGAGGCGGGTGATGTCGTGACCGGTGCGGGCGAGGGGAGCCTTTTGTGCGTACTGTTGCAGTTGTTCGGCGTCGGTGGTGTGTTCGCGGATGAAAATGACGTAGGCGGACATGATGAATTCCTCAGTGAATTAAAAACGAGCCTCAGGACGCTGGGCGCTGCACCGGCATGCCCAGCGTGTTTGCCTGCGAGGCTTAGCGCAGCGCTTCGACAATCGCTTTTGCCAAGGGGCCACCCGATGCCGGGTTCTGGCCGGTCAGCAGGCGGCCGTCAACCACGACCTGTTCCTGCCAGACCTCTGCCGAGGAAAACTCGGCACCCTCGGCGCGCAGTGCATCTTCAAGCAGGAACGGCACGTCAGCCTGGGCGTAGCCGGACTCTTCATCGTTGGAGAAGGAGGTCAGCTTGCGGCCGCGTACCAGCGGTGTGCCGTCTTCCAGCTTGACGCCAAGGAATGCCGCCGGGCCATGGCACACGGCGGCGACGATCTTGCCGCCATTCCAGGCCCGCTCGACGGCGCGCTTCACGTCCGGGTCGGTGGCGATATCCACCATCGGGCCGAGGCCGCCAGGGAAGAAGATCGCGTCGTAATCGAGGACGTCCACTTCCGACAGTTTGCGGCTGTTGGCCATGCGGCGGATCGCCGAGCTGTTGCGGAACGCGAGCTGCGCAGGATCGCTTTCGTCGTAGCCGTCTTCCGGTGGCGTGCCGCCCAGTGGCGAGGCGTATTCGATTGCCACGCCCGCTTCGGTAAAGACCTCGTAAGGGTGGGCGACTTCAGGGAAGAAGTAGCCGGTGCGGCGCTGGTTCGGGCCGATTTCGGCGGTGTTGGTCAGGATGAACAGGACGTGTTTGATGCTCATGGTTTAACTCCTCGAAGATCCGGAGACTTTCGTCTCAGGCGGTTTGCGGCAGATTGACCGCACGGGTGGATTGACGGGTGTTGATCAGGGTCAGGGCAAAGATCGCCAAACCGGCCAGGGTCAGGGCAAAGCCTGCCCAAGCTACAGAGAGCAGGCCGTAGCCGGCATCAATCGTGTAGCCACCGCCCCAGGCGCCGATGGCGTTACCCAGGTTGCAGGCGGCCAGCGTCATGGCGCCCACCAGCGAGGGTGCTTGCGGCGCAAAGCGGGTTAGGCGCACTTGCATGGTCGGGATGGCAGCCATCAAACCGGCACCGAGGACAAACAGCGCGGAGAACAGAATCCAGGGTTCTTGCCCGCCGGTCGCGATGATCAGCAGCACGCCGAGTGCTATGCCAAAACCGAGCACGATGCCGCGCATCGGGTAACGGTCTGCCAGGTTGCCGCCAACCGAGTTGCCCACGGTCATGCCGATGCCGAAGAGGGCGAGCGCGACCGGGATCATCGCCGGTGCCAGTTTTGCCGCATCGGTCACGATGGGCCCGACGAAGGTGTAGATCGCAAACAGACTGGCAATCCCGGTGGTCGCGACGGCCATGACACCCCAGACTTGTCCGCTGCGCAGCGCCGACAGTTCCTGGGTGATCGGAGTGCCGTTCAACGCCTCGGTACGTGGCAGCCACTGGCGGATGGCAAGTAGCGCCAGGCCGGAAAGAACAGCCACCGCGAGATAGGTTTCACGCCATCCCAGGTGTTGCCCCAGGAACGTTGCCAGTGGCGAGCCGATAATCGTTGCGACGGTCAGGCCGGTCATGACGATGGCGAAGGCGCGGCCTTCCTGACCCGGCCCCAGGATGTAGGACGCGACCATGGCGCCCGCACCGAAATAGGCGCCTTGGGGCAGGCCACTCAAGAATCGCGCGGCCATCAGCAGGTTCAAATCGGTGGCGACCGCTGAAAGCACATTGCCGACGACAAACAGCGCCATCAGTGCCAGCAGCAATGTCCGCCGATTGAGCCGGGCTGCTGCAAGCGTCACCGCTGGCGCGCCGATGACGACTCCCAGCGCATAAGCGGTCACCGCGTTCGAGGCCTGCGGCACATCAATGCCCAGGCTGGCAGAGACCAGCTGAATGATGCCCATGCTGGCAAATTCGGACGTGCCGATGCAGAAACTGCCAAGTGCCAGCGCAAACAGCGCCAGGGAGCGAGCGAGCTTGCTCGATGGATTTGTCATGTAAATGTCCTCGAATGAACTGGATGCCTTGAGCGAGCATTCCGTGGGATTTGGCGGATCCCTTTGGATGGGCTAACTTTGCTTCACGCCCAGATATTCGAGAAATTTACTTATCTGATTCTAGATATTCACAGAGCATTATGAGTCATGCGATACGACCTCAATCTCCTGCCGGTTTTCAGGGCGCTCATGGAAGAGCGCAGCGTTACCCGGGCCGCCGCGCGCCTGGGCATCACCCAGCCGGCGTTGTCGAACGGGCTGAACCGGCTGCGCGACACGCTCAAGGATCCGCTGTTCATCCGTGAGCGCTACGGCATCAAACCCACACAGTTCGCCGAAGAGATCGCGCCGGTCATCGCCGAGACCCTGGCCCGGCTGGATGAAGTGATCATCGGGCGGCAGCAATTTGATCCAGCGACTTCAAACCGGCAGTTCAACATTGCGCCGAACAGCTTCGTCGAGATCGTGCTGATGCCGAGCATCATCGCCCAGCTGCGATTGCAGGCACCCGGGGTCAAAGTGTCGCTCACGCCGTTCGGCAATGACCTGGCCGAAACCGGGGTGATTTCGGGCACGACCGACATGGCGCTCGGACGCATCATCGATCCGCCGGACAATTTGATCATTCAGCATTTGATGGACGACGGCCTCGCGTGCGTCGTGCGTGCCGACCATCCCGATATCGAAGACACGATGTCGCGCGAGCAATACGAGCAGTTGCGGCATGTCAACGTGCTGCCGCCGGGGCGAATGAAAGTCGGACTGTTCCAGGTGCTGGAACGTCAGGGTTTGCGTCGCGAGCTGGCCATTTCAGTCACGCATTTCCTGGCGGTGCCGGAAATCATCGCCGTCACCGATTACTGCGCGACGCTGCCTCGACTCATCTGCAACCAGATTGCCCAGGACCCGCGATTCAAGGTGGTGGCAGCGCCTGTCGACCTGGGCACCTTCCCGGTGGAAATCGCCTGGCACGTTCGTTATCGCAACGATCCGGCCCACCAGTGGTTGCGACAGTTGCTGATTGAAACAGCTGCTGAGTTGGCGGGGAAAACGGAAGTTTGAACGAAGGCGCCAGTTTTGGCCGACGCCATCGTCAGTGACGCTGGAGGGTCAAGCGCTTTTGCTGGCGGCCAAATGGTAGGCAACCAAAGCATTGGCATGGCCATGCCCCATACCGTGTTCGGTCTTGAGCCAGGCCACCATTTCCATGTGCTTCTTGTCGCTGGCTGTTTTAAGCAGATCGAGCCAGTGGTTGATGGGTTGCCCGTACTTCTTTTCGATGGAAGGAAAGTACGAAGCCGGTCCTTTGGTTTTTGTATCTTCGGTCACGGTGCAAACTCCGCAAGTTTGAGGAACGTCAGCCACGACCTTAGCCGGTTTTTTCAAGCCGTCTAGAAAAAACAGTGAAGACAACCTGCCAGGCGAAATATCTGATTCGCGCGCAGATCGCGGAAGTCGAGATGAGGATCAGTGGTCGGTTCGATGATGATTGAGCTGCTACTTTTACATGCACCAACGCTTGCTTGTAGTGGAGATGCAGCATGGACCGATTCACCGGCGGTTGCCTGTGCGGCAATGTTCGTATCGTGGCCTCGGGACGTCCCTATCGAGTCGGGCTCTGCCACTGCCTCGACTGCCGCAAACATCATGGGGCGCTTTTTTACGCCTCGGCGATATTTCCTCAGGATGCCGTGAAGATCGAGGGTGAAACACGCGACTACGGCGGGCGCTTTTTCTGTCCCCGCTGCGGTTCGTCGGTGTTTGCCCGCAGTGACGATGAAATCGAAGTGAACCTGGGTTCGCTGGATGCCCCGGATCAACTCAAACCCACCTACGAAAGCTGGACCGTGCGTCGCGAATCGTGGCTACCGGCGTTTCCCCTCGCCAGACACTACGAGCATGATCGTGAGGGAACCGGGCGCGTTGAGGAGTAGGGCACGCAGTAGCTCAAACAGCTTGTCGTAGCGCTTGCATCAACTGCCGCACGCACTGCGCTTCGACAACGCCTTGCTCTGCGCCTTGCTGAAACACCGCGCAACACGCCGAGGTTTCGCCATCGGAGCAACGGTAAACCGCGATGACGCTACCGGGCCCGCCGCCGGTGTGCCCGCAAGAAGTCAAACCGCCCTCGATTTCGCCCTGCATCACACCCAGTCCATAACCCGCGACAACCCAAGGGCGACCGGCAATCGGACCGCCCAAGATCCGCACCGTTTGCATTTGCTCAAGCAATGGCGCGGACAGGAGATGCCCGGCGAGCAATCGATCAAGAAACAGCGCCGCCTGTGAAACGGGGCCGATCAGCAAACCGTGATAGACCCACGCGGGGTCGTAGTTCGGGCAGGTCTCGGCTAAATCCGCGCGGGACGTAGCAAAGCGAACATTCGACAGGCCCAAGGGTGTCAACGCTCGTTGAGTGACGGCCTGTTCAATCGTCAGCTCCGTGACCAGTTCAATCAGCCTGGCGATAAGCATGTAGCCGACATTCGAGTAGCCCCAACCCGTTCCGGGACTGTAGCGAAGCCGGGTGCCTTCCAGACGTTGCATCATTTCATCCGCCGACCAGGCAGATTCATGGTTGGCGACAGCGGCGTGGTAGGGCGCCAGCTCGCCATAATCGGCGAGCCCCGCCTCATGCCGCAGCAGTTGGCGCAAGGTGAAAGGTTGATCGGGGAGTGGGTCGTCCAGTCCGATTCGACCATCGCGCACCAGTGTCAGCGCGGTCGCGGCCAGGACTGTTTTGGTGAAGCTCCACCAAGGGACCATGATCGGCGGTTCATCGGGCGTCAGCGACTGGCCGTTCGATATAAGTGAAATCAGCATGAATGGCCTTGGGAGTGGGGGGACAAGTCGGCAGGATAGCCCATTCGACTCCGAGAACGCGCCACTCCACGGACAGAAAACGAACCATCCGGACAGATCGCGCACAGATTTCCTGCTCGCGGGAATTTGTAACATTCAGTCTCACTTCGCCACAGATATTAGTCAGCCCAACGCTTTATCAATGAGGCTGCATCGTGTTTCAACGTCTTCTGTGTTCGCTGTCTGTTTTAAGCCTGTCCATCGCGGCCGCGCATGCCGCCGAGTCTGTTCCACTCAACACCCCGCGCCTGAAAGGCATGGACAACTTCCGCGATCTCGCCGGCACCACCACCGCGTACTCCACGGCCAATGACGGCACGGTGCGCGCCGGGGTGTTCTACCGCTCCAATGCGGTGACCCCGACCGCAGCGGATCTGACCATCCTCAACGGTCTCGGCATCAAGGCGGTCTACGACCTGCGGACCCCGAGCGAGATCGCCGCCACACCTGACACGCTGCTGACCGGCGCGACCTACAGCAACATCGACATCATCGGCGCCACCACCTCCGGCTCGAACATCACGAGTATCTCGTTCACCAGTGCCGCGCAAGCCTTCGCCATGATGCAAGAGACCAACCGCGCGTTCGTCAAGGATGCGGGGATGCGCAGCCAGTTCAACAGACTGTTCAACGAACTGGCCGGGGTCGACGGTGCCGCGTTGTTCCATTGCACCGCCGGTAAGGATCGCACCGGCTGGACCGCCGCCGTGCTGCTGAGCATCGCCGGGGTCGACAGTGCCACGATCATGAGCAACTACCTGGCGACCAACGACTACACTGCCGCGCGGATGGCGGCGACCCTGGCGGCAATGCCACCGAGCATGGCGGCCATCTATGCGCCGCTGCTCGGCGTGGACGCCAGTTACTTGCAGGCCGGCCTGGACCAGGTGACCGCGCAATACGGCAGCATGGACAACTACCTCAAGCAAGGTTTGGGTCTGTCCCAGCAAACCATTTATGTGCTGCGCGGCAAGATGGTCGAATACAACAGCCTGCCCGGTCAGCCAGGCTTTGTCGGCAACGCTGCCGCCGGTGCGCAACTGTTGCAACAGTTGCAGAACTCCAGCCTGTCGGGCACCTACAGCGACTACAACTACTACCTGCAATCGGCGATCGATGCCGGGACGCTCGGCGGCGTCGAGTCCACCGTCGGCGGTCAGGTGCACGCCGACGCCGCCAGCTACCTGCTGCGCCAGAGTGCGCTGATCGGTCAAGCCGCAGCGCCGTTCAGCAGCGGCACGGACCTCAAGGTCGGCCAATATCGTTTGTGGAGTACGGCCCTGGCGGGCTATCTCGGCACCGACGGTTCTTCCCATGCGCAGAGCAGCAACGAACACAGCCAAGGGTTGATGGTGGGCTTGACCCAGCGCTTTTCCGAACAACTCAGCGCATACGGCGGCTTCGGCTATAGCAAGGGCAGTGTTGGCGGGGCGGGTGGTGAAGCGGACACCGACCTGACGTTCTTCACCGCTGGCGCACGCTTTGCGCCGGACGGCCTGGAGCGCGGGCTGTTTATCGATGCAGACGCCAGCGCCGGGTGGGTCGACTACGACAGTAAACGCGACCTCGGTGGCGGCCTCGGCACGGCCAAGGGCGACAGCCATGGCAACCTCACCGGTTTGACTGTGGCGCTGGGCTACCGTGTGCCGGTCAGCGGCGTGACCCTCGAACCAAGCCTCGGCGTGCGCGTCAGCCACCTGGACCTCTCGGGTTTCCAGGAGAAAGGCAGCGAACTGGCCCTCGACGTCGACGGCATCCAGGAAACCCGCCGCAGTGCCGTGGCCAATCTCAATGCGTCGTTCGCCCCGATCGACATGGGCGCCTGGCAACTGGTGCCGGGTGTTCAGGTGGGTTACGAACATGTGCTGGGTGATCACGAGGTTGATAGCCAAGGGCATCTGCTGGGTTTGGATATCGAACAGCGTGCAGCCTTCGATAATCGGGATCAGTTCATCGGCGGCATCAATCTCATGGCTAACCTCGGCGCACTAAGTGTGGGAGCCGAAGTCGGCGCCAGCGGCGGAGGCGACAGCCACGGAAGCTATGGCAGCCTAAAGGCCAGTTATCTGTTTTGACGGGGACCTCTGTAGGAGCGAGCCTGCTCGCGATGGCGGTGTGTCAGTCGCCATGGGTGTTGGATGTGCTGACCTCATCGCGAGCAGGCTCACTCCCACAGGGTTTTGCGGCGAACACTGGATTTGCGGATGGCCAAATCCACTGTAGGAGCGAGCCTGCTCGCGATGGCGGCGTGTCAGTCGCCATGGGTGTTGGATGTGCCGACGCATTCGCGAGCAAGCTCGCTCCCACAGGGTTTTGCGGCGAACACGAGATGTGCGGAGGGCCTCGCTCCCAGCTGCTGGTAACAATCAGCCTGGATATCGCATTCGCAAACTCTTTCTCACCTCAGCCGGGCTGACGCCGTAGGCGTTCTGGAAATACTGGCAAAACCTGCCGACGTTGCTGAAGCCGTATTGCAGGGCAACGTCGGTGACCGAAGGTGCGGCACCTTGGGCCAGTTCGGCGTAGGCACGTTCCAAGCGAACCTGCCGCTGGTAGGCAACGATCGACGTCCCCATGAACCGTTGAAAACCATCCTGCAACGCGCGCAGGCTGACATTGCTTAGCCGTGCCAGATCAGTACCGCTGACCAAATTGTCGGGATGTTCCTGAATGTATTCGACAGCCAGCTTCACATGCCGTGGCGCGACTTGCGGGGCAGGGTGTTTGAGCGCTTGCGTGAAGTTGTGCGGCCAAGATTCCAGAACCGCATCGACCAGCATTTCCTGAAGGCGCGAAGGCATCAGCGAGCCCGTATTCATCAGCAAGTCGAATTCGCTTCCCGTGGCCAATTCCACCAAGGCCTTGATGCCCTGGAAGCCTGCGGCGTTCAGGTCCACCATCGGTTCGAAACGCAACTTGTCGAGGATCGGCCTGCCCAGCAGCGTCGAGAGTCGCTCGGTGAACAGCGCTCGCCTGATCGACACGCCGTAGTGCGCATGATCATCGCTGAAACGCATCGAGCGAACGTCGGCCTTGTCGATCGCCAGGCCAACCTGGGTAAAACCGACCGTCTCAGTGGCGTGATTGAAAATGATCTTGCCGGCGGTAGGAATGACGAAGGTGATTTCGTCCAGCGGGACCGGAAAGTCAACGCTGAAGTTGCCACGGTAATACATGCGGCGAAAACTCACGCCTTCATGCCTGCCGTAGACGCCGCCGATGATGATGCTGCTCGGCAGCGGCGGTGTGTCGGCGTAAAGGTTGCCGAACATCTTGCAGAACAGCGCGCCAAAGTCGTCGCTGCTCATGTCGTCGGACCTGAGGATGATCTGTTTGCGGGTCGTGCTTGAGTACACCGGAAGTGTCACCTTGAAGGGATGCGCCAATACGTTATCAGGTGTGAATGACAGGTTGGTGACGCATGGCGGAACACCGGCATACGCCTCACCCACAAGTCGACTCATCATTAATTTCTGAATGTTTCCGATTGAATTCGCTAAGTCCCATCGAATAACTCGATCTGATTAACCAACAATTCGCTGTTTTTTTGATGACGCAACGCCACGATAATTTCGCCACTATCAATGCTCAGAGGCAGTTCGCGATGGCGAAGGAAGGAAGCTACACCGGCACCGCAAAATGGCTGCATTGGGGCATGGCGCTGATCTGGGTGGCGGCCTGGGTCATCGGGATTGTGGCGACGCATTGGCGCGATGAATTCAATGCTCACCATGAACTGACTTTCCTGCACAAGGCCATGGCCAGCACGCTGCTGTTTCTCATCGTCGCGCGTGTTGCCTGGCGGTTGAGTCATCCGACGCCGGCGCTACCGGATTCGATGAGCCCCATGATGAAGCGCGGCGCGTATGTCGGGCACCTGCTGCTTTACGCCGTGGCGTTGATCGGCTTGCCGCTGTCGGGCTGGTATTGGAGTTCGGTCGCGGATAAACCAATCATGGTGGCGGCGTTGTTCGCACTGCCGCCGTTGGTCGATCCCGATCAGAGCCTGTACGACCTGGCCAAGGCGATTCACACCTATACAGCCTGGATGTGTGGCGCCCTGATCGGCGGTCATATGCTGGTTGCGCTCAAGCATCACTTCGTTGAAAAGGACGACGTACTCAAGGGCATGCTGCCGGAGCGCGGCAACTGATACTTAGCTGCGTCGCTCGGCCACCAACAGCAACGACTGCGGCAGCGGGCTTTGCGGGTGCTGCGGCTCCCGCAGGCTAGCTAGCTGAAAACCGGCCATGTCCAGCGCAGTGAACCAACTGGACAAGGTGCGCAAATACCACGGCATCGGCTGCCACCGGCCCTTGAACCCGGCGAAGGTCTCTTCCCTCCAGCCATCCTGATAATCGCCGGCTGCTGCGGCCCACGGATGCAGCGTCTGGATCACCAGCGCGCCGCCGGGGACGAGCAGGGCATGCATGGCGGCAAGCAGGGGGATGATGTCCTGGTGCAACAGGGCGAAGTTGGCGCAGATCACGTCGTAATCGCGGCCGATGTCCACTTTCGCCTCCACCAACTGTTCATAACTCGCCAGATGCACCGGCGAAGTGCCTGTCGTCTCTGCCGCCTCGACCAGCGTCGCATCGCCATCCACACCCACCACATGAATGCCCCGGTCGGCGAGTGCACGCAATAGCCAACCTTCGCCGCAACCCAGGTCGAGCACGCGCTCGGGCTGACGACTCAGCACCGCCAGCAGGACAGCCTGGTCGGTGACCTGGCGGCGGCTTTCGATGCTGCCGCTGCGCACGGCTTCGATCCAGTTGTGGGCGTTGTGATGCCAGCTTTGCAGGAGGGTGGATTCGAGGGTCGGCATGTCGATGTCCTGCGCGGGTGGTTACAGGAAAGGATAGGACCGGTTGGTCAGCATTGCCGAAAAGCACAAGACTTGCGGCTGAAAAGCCGGATAATGGCCGCCATTCGTTTAGCTCGTTATTCTGGTAATCCCGCATGGAAATCAAGGTCAATTTTCTCGACAACCTTCGACTTGAAGCCAAGTTCGACGACTTCACGGTGGTGGCCGACCAACCGATTCGCTACAAGGGCGATGGTTCGGCACCGGGTCCGTTCGACTACTTCCTGGCTTCGTCGGCGTTGTGTGCGGCTTACTTTGTGAAGTTGTACTGCCAGACCCGCAATATTCCCACCGAAAATATCCGCCTGTCGCAGAACAACATCGTCGACCCGGAAAACCGCTACAACCAGATTTTCAAGATTCAGGTCGAGTTGCCGGCGGATATCTCCGACAAGGACCGCCAGGGCATCTTGCGTTCCATCGACCGCTGCACGGTGAAAAAGGTGGTGCAGGCCGGGCCTGAGTTCGTGATCGAAGAGGTGGAAAACCTTGACGCCGATGCCCAGGCGTTGCTGATGCCTGCTTCCATGTCAGAGGCGGGCACCTATATCGCCGGCAAGGACCTGCCGCTGGAGCAAACCATCGCCAACATGTCGGGCATTCTGGCCGGCCTGGGCATGAAGATTGAAATCGCTTCGTGGCGCAATATCGTGCCCAACGTGTGGTCGCTGCATATCCGCGATGCGCACTCGCCGATGTGTTTTACCAACGGCAAGGGTGCAACCAAGGAAGGCGCGCTGGCCTCGGCGCTGGGCGAATTCATCGAGCGATTGAATTGCAACTTCTTCTACAACGATCAGTTCTGGGGTGAAGAACTCGCCAATGCAGCGTTCGTGCATTACCCGAACGAGCGCTGGTTCCAGCCGGGCCCTAAAGATGCGCTGCCTGCCGAGATTCTCGATGAATACTGCCTGAAAATTTACAACCGCGACGGCGAGTTGCGCGGCTCGCATCTGTACGACACCAACTCCGGCAATGAAGAGCGCGGCATTGTTTCGCTGCCGTTTGTGCGCCAGTCGGATGGCGAGGTAGTGTACTTCCCGTCCAACCTGATCGAAAACCTGTACCTCAGCAACGGCATGAGTGCCGGCAATACGCTGGCCGAAGCGCAGGTGCAGTGTCTGTCGGAAATTTTCGAACGCGCGGTCAAGCGCGAAATCATCGAAGGCGAATTTGCCCTGCCGGATGTACCGACCGAGGTGCTGGCGAAGTACCCGGGGATTCTGGCCGGCATTCAGGCGCTGGAAGAGCAGGGCTTCCCGGTGCTGGTGAAGGATGCGTCGCTTGGCGGCGAATTCCCGGTGATGTGCGTCACCCTGATGAACCCGCGTACCGGCGGTGTGTTCGCCTCGTTCGGCGCGCACCCAAGTCTTGAAGTGGCACTGGAACGCAGCCTCACCGAGTTGCTGCAGGGCCGCAGCTTCGAAGGCCTGAACGATCTGCCGCAGCCTACTTTTGAAGGCCACGCGGTGACCGAGCCGAATAACTTCGTCGAGCACTTCATCGACTCCAGCGGCGTGGTGTCGTGGCGCTTCTTCAGTGCCAAGTCGGATTACGAATTTGTCGAGTGGGACTTCTCCGGCGAGGGTGAAAACTCCAACACCGAGGAAGCCGCGACGCTGTTCGGCATTCTCGAAGGCATGGGCAAAGAAGCCTACATGGCGGTGTATGAACACATCGGCGCAACGGCCTGCCGCATCCTCGTGCCGGATTATTCGGAGATCTATCCGGTCGACGATCTGATCTGGGATAACACAAACAAGGCGTTGTTCTTCCGCGCCGACATCCTGAATCTGCATAGCCTGGACGAAGCCGAACTGAAGAGTCTGGTGGAGCGTCTGGTCGAAAGTGAGCTGGACGACTACACCGACATCACCACGTTGATCGGCATCGAATTTGACGACAACACCGCTTGGGGTCAGTTGACGATCCTGGAATTGAAACTGCTGATCTATCTCGCCTTGCAGCAATTCGAAGAGGCGAAAGAAGCGGTGGAAATGTTCCTGCAGTACAACGACAACACGGTTGAGCGCGGCTTGTTCTACCAGGCTGTGAATGCGGTGCTGGAGATGGAACTGGACGAAGACCTGGAGCTGGAAGACTACGAGGCCAATTTCCGCCGGATGTTCGGCAGCGAGCGGGTCGACGCAGCGATCGGCTCGGTGAACGGCAGCGTGCGCTTCCATGGCCTGACGCCGACGAGCATGAAGCTGGAAGGGCTCGATCGTCATCTGCGTTTGATCGACAGCTACAAAAAGCTGCACGCGGCGCGGGCCAAAGTGGCTGCCTTGTCCAGTTGATAGCTGTCGGGTCCTGAACCCGTTTTACATTCGTTTCACCCTGACGCCCGATGCATTGCATCGGGCGTTTTGTTTTATAGGGCGGCTGAAGTTTCTATGCGCTCCTCACATAGGATTAATGCAGATACATCACTGTTCTTTCAAATGTCCGGGGCACATTCTTAGGTGAAACAGCAACACCAACTCACCTCGTTCTTACAAAAGAGAGCCATTAAATGAGTGTGTTTACCCACGTTACCGTCGGCACCAATGACTTGAGCAAAGCCCGCAACTTCTACGACAACGTACTGGGCGAAATTGGCCATAAACGTCTGGCGGATCTCGGCGAAAACGGTTCTATCTGGGGCGAGGACGCACCGGCCTTCTTCGTTCTGAAACCGGCTGACGGGGCACCCGCCAGCGTTGGCAATGGTGTGACCGTCAGTTTCGAGGCGCCGACGCGTGCCGCCATCGACGCTTTTCACGCCGCAGCGTTGGCCGCTGGCGGTACGTGTGAAGGTCTGCCCGGGCCGCGTGGCTGGGCACCGAACGCCTATGCCGCATATGCCCGCGATCTGGACGGCAACAAACTGGCCGCCTATTGCTTCAACGCGGATTAAGGCTGTCAGGAGGCCAGCCTTGAACGGGCCGGCCTCATCAACTTCTTGCTCACAAAATTCCCAAGTAACGCCAATACATTTTCAGTCTTCGGGATCTGAAAAATACGTCGTACCCGCGTTTTCATAAAATAATAACAATCAAAGCCTTGAGGCCTTTAATGAAGAAGCGCTCACTGTTTGGCCTGTTCGTTTTTTCAATGTCCGCAAGTTCACTGCAAGCGCAGGCTGACGAAAACCAGGAAGGTTTTGTCGAGGGTGGGGCCGCGACGATCCTTGCACGCAACATGTATTTCAATCGCAATTCACTGTCCGACTATCCGGATTCAATCGGGTGGGGGCAGGGTTTCCTGATGGACTACAAGTCCGGCTTCACCCAAGGCGAAATCGGTTTCGGCATCGATGTAAGTGCCTATACCGCTTACAAGCTGGATGGTGGGCGCGGCACCGTGGGCACGGGCATGTTTCCCGCCGATGGCGATGGGGAAAGATCGGAATCGTCTACCGCCAATGCCTCGGTGAAGATGAAATGGTCGAATACGATTCTCAAATATGGCGACCTGCGTCCCTACAATCCGGTCTTCGCAACGCCTGACTTGCGCCTGATGCCGATGACCACAAGAGGCATTCAGTTGTTAAGTGATGACATTGACAAAGTCAGCATTGATGTCGGGCACTTCTATTCATCCAGGGGCTACACAAGCACCGGTCACGATGGTGGTTTCATGGCCGGGTACGCCGGGGTAGACGCCGGCAACGTGGACTACGCCGGTTTGACGTATCAGCCTGTGGATGAGGGCAGCGTCGCATTTTATGCCTCGCGTGCAGAGGATCTATGGCGCCAGTACTACGTGAATGCGAATTACAGTTTCGCGCTCACGGAGGATCAATCGCTGAGTTTCGACTTCAATCTGTATCGCTCACTCGATGAAGGGAATGCCAATGCTGGTTCGATAAACGTCACGGCCTGGTCGTTGGCGCCCTCATACGGAATCGGTCCACACACCTTCACGCTGTCTTATCAAAAAATCCATGGCAGCCAGCCGTTTGATTACCTGATGGCATCAGATGGCACTTACATGGACTCCATCTACCTGGCCAACTCTTCGCAATATGGCGACTTCAAC
The DNA here is from genome assembly GCF_047784845.1 of Pseudomonas sp. NFX98. Taxonomy (NCBI): domain Bacteria; kingdom Pseudomonadati; phylum Pseudomonadota; class Gammaproteobacteria; order Pseudomonadales; family Pseudomonadaceae; genus Pseudomonas; species Pseudomonas sp. NFX98. The sequence continues at coordinate 153,143 of NZ_JBLNNF010000010.1, forward strand.
GGGCCGGGTGAGCAGTCGGTAGGCCTCGGTTATGCGTATGACTTTGGCAGTACAGGCTACTTACATACAACGCTCAGTTTTCGTTATGTCTACGGGTTCGATATCGATAATGAAAAAGTCGATCCGGAAGGCCTGTACGCCTACTTCGCCCATTCGGACAAACAGATCGAGCGAGACATCGACCTGAAGACCGTCGTGGAAAGCGGCGCCCTGAAGAACCTGTCGGTACGCGTGCGCTATGCCGACCAATCATTTACCGGGGACAGCGTTAAGCAACTTCGAATAATTACCGAATACCCGTTCGATCTTTTTTGATGTGCACATCCCAATCCAATAAAAACAAGAGGTTTCACATGAAGAACTTTCCGGTCAAGTGCATCGCCTTGGCGGTCACACTTTCTTGCATGGCGTTGTCCGCGCACGCCGATACGGTGTATGTCCATGCGGGACGTCTGGTGGATGTCGAGAAAGGCAAGGTGCTGAGCGATCAACGCATCAAGATCGAGGGTGAACGCATCGTTGCCGTGGAACCGTGGAGTGCGCCGCCGGCCGACAGCAAAGTGATTGATTGGTCATCAAAGACCGTGTTGCCGGGGTTGATCGACATGCACACGCATATCTCCGATTGGGACATGACCAACAACGTGGCGGAACCGCTCCTGCATTCGCCGCAAGACGTCGCGCTGATGGGCGCCAAACATGCCTATCAAACTTTGCGCGCGGGTTTTACCACGGTGCACGACCTGGGCACCTATCGAGCGTTCACCGACGTCGCGCTGCGTGATGCGATCAACGAAAACCGCGTGCTGGGACCGCGGATGAACGTCGTGGGTGCGTACATCACCGTTGCCGGCGGTGGCGGCGAGGTGACGGGATTTGCGCCGGGTGTGGAGATTCCGGCCGATATGCGCGTGGGTGTTTACCGCGATGCCAATGACGCCAAACTCAAGACCCGCTACCTGTTCCAGCACGGCGTAGACACCATCAAGATGATGGGCACCGGCTCGGTACTGGCCGAAGGCACCGAACCCGGCCAAATGGAAATGACCGAAGAAGAAATGCGCGCCGTCGTCCAGGAAGCCAAGGTTCATAAAAGCTATGCCACGGTCCACGCACATGGTGCAGAAGGGATCAAAGCCGCCATTCGCGCAGGTGTCAGGTCCGTTGAGCATGCGTCGCTTCTGGACGATGAAGGCATCAAGATGGCGAAGGACAACGGCACCTATTTGGTGATGGATATCTACAACGGCGACTACATCGATGAAGTCGGCCGCAAGGAAAACTGGCCCGAAAGTTACTTGCGCAAGAACACCGAAACCACCGACGTACAGCGCCAGGCGTTTCGCAAAGCGGTCAAGGCCGGGGTGAAAATTGCCTATGGCACCGACGCTGGGGTTTATCCGATTGGCACCAACGCAAAACAGTTCGCGTACATGGTGAAGTACGGCATGACGCCCATGCAGGCGATTCAATCCGCGACCGTCGTGGCGGCTGACCTGCTCAATTGGCAGGCGGACGTAGGCGCCGTGAGTGCGGGTCGCTTCGCCGATTTGATCGCCGTCGACGGTGATCCGATTGCTGACATTTCAGTGCTTGAAACCCTTCCCGTGGTGATGAAGGGCGGGGCAATCGTGCCGGCGGATGTGTTGCCGGGTCTGTAAAAAACAGGTCGGTTGTGGCGGAAGACCGGGCTCAAGCCCGGACTTCCGTCAAAACTCTATTTGAAGGTAATCGCCCACGTGATAAAGGCTGCGATCCCGGTCGTGCAAGTCAGCGCAGTAAGAAAAAGAATGTCGATCAACTTTTCCAGGAAATGATTGCGGGCCATCTTTCTGGTGCGCAACGACCAGTACGAAAGCATGGTCGTGATCAAATACAGGATGGCGTTCACCGCAAGAAAGTCATCGCCCATCGAGTCTGCACTTCTCAACGTTGAAACGACCTGAAAGATCCCGATCACCGTAATGCACACGCCCACCATCGCGGCTGACGCGGTAAACACATGAACACAGATGTCTTCATCGAGGCTGATGAGGTCTTTTTTATCGTTCATGTCCGGTCACCGTTGTTTGTGAAGTGCAATTATTGGGCGCTGGCATCGCTTTCATGCTCCTCTGCAAAGGCCATGAACACCTGCAGGTCGAGCGCATCCAGATTGATCCGGGCGATGAAGGCAGAGAAGGCCAGGTTGGCGGCGAGCAGGCGCAGGTCAGAGGCCCAGGCGGGAACGTAAGTCGGGCCCTGGAGCCAGCCGGATTCGAACAGTGGCGCCAGGCGTACCGTGTCACCCAGGCTGAGGCGCCCGGCAAACAAATGGCCGACCAGGTCCGGCCGGTTATCTCGGATCGCAATGCGCAACAAGGTATGCACGCCGAGCAATCCGGTCAGGTAAGCGGCATCCTTGGTAAACGCCGATCCGCCCCGCAGATCGGCACCCCGGAACACCCGTTGGGTCGAGCGGAAGGACTCTTCTTGCGACTGTCCGCCCGCCAGAAAACCTTCGAACACCTGGATGAAGTCGGCGCCATCCAGGGCTTGCTGGACCGCCAGCACACGCAAGGCGAGGCGCCGCAGCCGGTTGATGTCCATGCTGCCGGTGAACAACTCGGCCAGCGTGGCAATGCCTTCCTGAGTCTGGGTTGTACGGGGCGCTCCCAAACCGAGACTTTTGAGGTTGGGTTGCAGCGCACCGTTCTGTGCAGTGGCGACATGCACGAAAGCCTCATGCTGCAACAACTGATTCTTGTCCAGTTCCGAGAACAACGCGCTGGCCCGCAGGCGGATACGACTCGCTCCGGCGATGGCTTTGGCGGCGAGGGTCGAATCGAGTATCACCGTGATCCGCCCCGCGCCGAAGAACCGGTCCAGTTCCGGTCGTATCCAGTCGGCGAAGGCTTCGGCCGGAATATCGGCCTGGGTCGGAGGAATCTGCGCACCACCCAGCAGGGCGTCGGTGATCTTGAGAAAGAAATGCGCCGCGTCCAGCATGCTCAGTTTCTGGTTGGTGTAATAGAAGTCCGGGCGCCGGTACAACGCGGATGAATATTGAGTAAACGCAGGCGTACCAATGGCCCCCGAGCATGCGTCCGGCGGTGGCATAGCTGCGAGCGGTCATGGCCAGATAGTTACTGGCCGGATGGCCCGGATCGCAGCGCTCGACAAAGTCCTCCAGGGCGGCGATATCGGCACTGTGGTCGCGGGAGCGAAGCTCGACTTTTGGCAACTCCGCACGCCCACCGCGCCATTTCGCCAGGAAGTCTTCCTCGATGCCATCCGGCCAGGACAAGGCATCCAGCACGCGGATCTTGCGGGTCAAACCGGGCAGGGCGGCATCGAGTTCGGACAGCGAGGCGCTCATGGAAAGCTCCTTGGTGGACAAGGTTCAATCGCAAGAGCTTAGACGTCGCCAAGCGGACCTGCTTCAGGTCACTCGAGCTGATCCGCTTTAGCCATTCAGCAAAACAGCGATTTTTTTACGCAGATCCCCGTGGGTTTCCTCTGAGTAAGCGATTGCAGTTTTCCAGTCGTAAAACCAGACGGGCATCTTGCGATTTTGCTCAGGCTCGGAGGCATAGCGGGGAAAGATGTGGCAGTGCAGTTCCGGCTCAGTATTGCCCAGAATTTCATAGTTCATGCGCAGGGCGCCGGTCGCTTGTAAAACCGCGTCGCCGATCCGGGCCATGTCGAGCAGGTAGGTGGCTCGGGCCTCGGCATCCAGATCGTTCAGGCTGGCAACGACCGGGTCGGGCAGCAACAGGCAGTAACCCGGCAGGAATTGCACATCACCCATTACCGCCCAACCGGAGGGCATTCGGCAGATGACTTTGTCGTTGGCGCCGTTGCGGGCCAGTTCTACGCGTTGTGAGATGAGTGGCATTCATTTTCCTTAATGATGGTGTGGGGTGCTTTTTGTGGTCATGACTGGTAGAGAACGACCAAGAGCTGATGGTGGCGACAGGCAGAAATCGGCCATTAGCTGCCACTCAACGCGACTCGATAACTCGCCCTCGACCGTGCATCATCATGCTCGCCACGATCCGGACCTAGCATCGAAGTTAAATAATTGCACAGATTTGCCCATCCATTTGCATTCGGCGTGACCAATCATTTGCATCGGATTTGACCAGCGAGGCTGGTGGACATGTCCGGCGGAAGTCGATAAAGGGCTAAGCTTGGCCCAGCCCCGGTAAAATCCGCAAGGTTGCGGTCTTCTGCGCCTTAGTTTTTCTCGGCACTGACCTGGCCGGTATACTTGGGCAGATTAATTTCCACGTCAGCTTTCTGTTGCAAGCCTAGTTCCATAAGGCGGCCGATATGGTGTTGGGCGGCAGGGCGTCGAACAGAGTTGAGAAAAGCGGGCCATTCCTTCCCGATGTCTTCGTTTGAAGGGAGGGAAGCTAAATTCACCAGTTCCTTGATCTCGCCCAGAGATTGCTTGTCGAAAGTGGCGATGCGGCGGGCCAGAGCATCGACGAAGCCGTTCAGCTCGTTTTCGGGAAAGCTGCGGTTTACGTAACCATAACGCTCGGCCAGTTTGCCATCGATGTCGTTACCGCTTAGCAGGACCTCTAATGCACGGCCTCGGCCGATAAGGCGTGGCAGGCGCGCCATTGGGCCTCCGCCTGGGACAAAGCCGGCGCCAATTTCAAATTGGGACAGCACTGCCTTGTCGCTGGCAAAACGCATATCGCTGGCCAGGGCCAGTTCGCTGCCCACGCCGGAGGCGCGGCCGTTGATCATCGCGATGGAAACCACTGGGGACTTACTCAGGCGTACCAACATGTCCGGAAGGGGCGGCAGGCCGGTCTTCCCGTTGGGCATTTCCAGGGTCCGCTCCAGGGGCTCCGCGAAGTCGTAGTGGGTCAGGAAAAAACCAGGCACCTTGCTTTCAAAAACCACCACCTTGAGGTTGGGGTCGCTTTCGATGGCGCTAATCACCTTCTCGAACTGAAAGGTAGAATCCGGGCCATATATGTTGAAAGGCGGATTGTTGATCTGTACTCGCCAGTATTCGGGGCTGACCTTATCAATGAGAAACTGGTTGGGGGAGGAACTGGCGGATTTGGGGGGGCTGGCAGTGTCGGCGGCAAGGGCCTGACCAGCCATGGTGGTGCCGCCCAGCAGCATAGTGAAGGCGAGAGTGGCGCTTACGATACGTCGTGATTTCATAATGGTGGAACTCCAATTTTATGGAATGAACAACGATGAATTGACCTGAATTTTGCTCAGGACCACGAGCACCAGTTGATGCTCGAATTAGCAGTACCGTTTTGGATGGGGTCACTATATTTATGATTATCATGAAGATAAACGGACGATTTTAAATATCAGTTAATACATGGTGTAACTAATAAGCTGAAGCTTGAGAAGGGATGGGCTATCAAATCCGAAGTGGCGATTGGGGGAATTGCCTAAGCGCAGCTGTTCTGCTCAGTGCTGCTGCCGCAATTCATAGAAAGCTGCCTATGATGTGTGTGTCTACGAGTGTAGTGCGGTTCACGGAGCTTGCTCGACAGGCCGCATTTGGTCTTCAAAGCGAGGCGGCTATGCAGTGCATATGAACGGAGACCAAGAGGGAAAGTGCTCTGGTGCACGCCTTTGGATGGGCCATGCTCGTCTGTACCAATGCTCGCGGTTTAGGGCATTAAGCCGAGATAGTTAACGTACGAAACGCCCGGTTTTACTGCCCCTGCATACCTAAATAGACCCGCCCAAAAAAGCGGTGCAATTCTGTATGAGCGGCAGTTGCTTTGGTTGTTAAGGGCAGCAGCGTCCAACTTGCGCTCGCCGTGATCGGCAAAGAGCGGCACAAAGCATTCCTTGGTAAGCGTCCGCTTAGGGTCGATTTCTGCCTATCGCGACCGGCAGTGATCGACCCAATGCTGTCTATCGAATGTCAAAAGCCAACCAAAAATTGCGTATTGGTAACAGTTGCCTACGCTTTCCAATTGCTTTCCCGAGCAATGGGGCTTTTCCTGTTGGATGGGAGTTTTGACTTTGATTAGCCAGCGGCGCTGCTGGATCAATGTTGAGTCTGAGTTTTTGCACGGAGCGATTTTCGATGAATGTACTGGCACCCACTGCTTTCCTGTTGAGCTTACTGGCAACGAGTATTCATGTTGCGCAGGCCAACGAAAAAACGCCCCTACTCAGCCTGGACGCGGCCCGAAAACTTGAGTCGTCGCTGGTCAACGAAAAGAACGTTGCTGTAACCCAAGAAAACTTCGCTTTCGCCGTGCTTGATGAATCCATGCAGAATGAAGTGAAGCTCGGAGCGACCAACAAATTTTACAATCACCGTAAACCGATGGAGCTCGATAAGCAGCCAGCCGTATTAATGAATCGCGATACTCTGTATTCATTCGCCATTATTGATGCGTCGCACGGTGCCACCATCCATGTACCCAAAGGCGACGGACGTTACACCTCGGTTCACCTCATGCAGCATGATCATGTCACAGACAACGTCTATTACGGCGGCGGTGAATACGTTATCGATCCCAAGACCGTCACCAACTTCGTCGTGGTCAATATCCGTACTCAAGTGAATCCGAATGACCCTGCAGATGTTGCCAAGGCCAATGCCATCCAAGATGAGTACAAGGTTAGTTTTCCGTCCGGTTACACACCGAAAGCCTTCAAGGCTATTGATTGGAATCAGGAGCAGCTCAAGCAAATCAAAGCGCATTACGTGAAGCTTGCCGATACCCGTGGCGTAAGCAAAACCATGGGGGCTCGCGGCGCTATCTCTCAAGATGACATCAATGTGGGGGCTGCCGTGGCTACCGGACTATTGCCCGACCAGCACGCCTGGTACTCCTTCAAATCATACAAGGTCAAGAAAGACACCTGCTACGCCGCGACTTATCCAGTACCGGGCATGACCAATCCACAGTTAGGCTTCTATTCCATGACGATGTACGGCGACGATCTGTATTTGCACACAGAGGAAGGCTCCAGTCTTTCGAACCACGAGATCGTGCCCGACAAGGATGCAAAGACGTTCACCCTGCACTTTGGCAATCCACAAAGCTGCGGTAAGGATGCTCAAAATTTGCTGATCGCACCGACAGACAACTGGACGTTGGCGTTCCGGGTGTACATGCCCGACAAGTCCGTTCAGAACAACGAGTACAAATTGCCTGAACCTAAACCTGTCACTCATTGATCATTGAGCCAAGGGTGACGAAGTATGAGGAATTACAAGCTTTGCTGGAGCATGGGGACGGCACTGCTCGTCACTCTTTGGTTCTTGCCAGGTGTTCAAGCTGAGGACTCAGCGGAGCTGGCCAAGAAAGCGCTCAACCCGGTCGCGGCCATGTACAGCCTGCCGGTGCAGTACAACTGGGATCAAAAAATGGGGCCAACCGGTGACGGCATGCACAGCGTCACCAATATTCAACCTGTGCTGCCGTTCACCCTCAATGATGACTGGAACGTGATTTCCCGAACGATCCTCCCAGTCATTGATCAGCACGGCCTGGCGCCGAACGGGGCGGCGGACAAGTCCGGTGTCGGCGATATCACTCAGAGCTTTTTCTTCTCTCCCAAGCAACCCACGGACAGTGGCTGGATACTCGGGGGCGGTCCGGCAATTTTAATTCCCACGGGCAGTGATGAACTGCTGGGCAGCGAGCAGTGGGGGATCGGCCCGACAGCAGTCGCCCTGAAACAGGAAAATGGCTGGACTCACGGTATTCTGGCCAATCACATCTGGGGGCTGGATGGTAGTCCGCCGGATGACAAGGAGAAGGTCAACCAGACCTTCCTGCAACCCTTCCTTTCCTACACCACCAGCACTCTGACCACGTGGGGTGTGAACACTGAATCGACCTACAACTGGCAATCACGCGAATGGTCGGTACCGGTCAATCTGACCGTTACGCAACTGCTGAAAATCGGCGGCCAGCCATTGACGGTCCAAGCGGGACCGCGTTACTGGCTCGACAGTCCTGACGATGGTCCACAAGGCTGGGGTTTTCGTTTTGCCGTGACCCTGTTATTTCCGCGCTGAGCCAACTCGCTCAAGCGTCTGCTTTTGGCCTATTCCGCCTGTAACCAAAGCCTACGCCTGCTTATTCAACATCGCCACACAGCGCGTGTTTAAAAGCGCCGAAGGAAACTTCATGCAAGCTACAAGACCTTGCGCCATTGCCTACGCGTACGCCAGAATCCGCCGGCTTGTGCGCCTTGAGGGCCATCGGTAACTTGGTTCGCGTCACTGCCCATCAGTGATCGGGTTTAGTAGCCCGGAGAAACAACAACGGTTGCACAAGCGTCTTTTGGTCAGGTGTCCCACCTGCCCTTAATGGTAGCTGTGCGCATGGCGTCCTCGGACGCGCCGGTTTGTTGCTTTCCCGGTCTACTAACTTGCGCACAGCTGCCACCCTTCGTTTAGTAGCGAAATGGTTGCGGCCTTACCAAGTGAGTAAAGCAACTATGTTCAAAGTCACTCCAAACCCGCCGGCAACCGATCCGGCATCCCCGTACGAACCCGACTCCAAAAAACTCAACGAAGCCGCCGAACGCGCCCTCGACTTTCACTTCCCCTCAACCGCCGACATCAAAGCCACACCGCGCACCGTCAGCACCCTCTTCACCGTCGACCCTGAGGTGACGCTCGAAACCCTGGCCGTTTATTTAGTCGAGACCCTGGCCTCAGTCGATGTGATGGTCCATCAGTTGGTCGATCACCTCGACGGGGAATCGCGCAATGCGCTGCTGGGGATTTCCAACAGCGTGATGCTGGCGGAGATCACGGCGAATCGGGTGCTGGATCAGATCGATCCGCCCGAGTAGCCGAGCAGTGAATTGCACAGCGGCCCGACAATGAGGCCGCTGCGCATCGTCATCCACTTCAAATCAGAGCTGCTACGCTTGTAACGACTTCGGTAACCCGTTTGTTTCCGCGTGCCCAGGCGAGTCGGTTTCATTGGGCGAGGGAGTGGACATGACCCCGCGTAAAAGCAAGCCTGCCAAGGCTAAGACCCGCAAGTTCGCCGTCGCCATCGAGGAAGCGGTCTTTCGTTCGCGCAAGGAGCGCATGAGTGCGGGTGAGCGATTACGCGAGAGCGTGCCGCACTCGCTGCACGCCACCTGGAAACCGCCGCGTAAACACCGCGACCCGATTGATCTGCTGGAAGAGTCCAACCGCTATCGGCTGCCCAATCTCGTGCCCGTGCGCTACGGCCGTATGTTGCGCAGCCCCTTCACTTTTTTGCGCGGTTCGGCGGGATTGATGGCCCATGACCTGGCCAAGACGCCAACCACAGGGATCGAGGTGCAGGCCTGCGGCGACTGTCACCTGTTGAATTTCGGGTTGTTCGCCACGCCCGAGCGCAATCTGATTTTTGACATCAATGACTTCGACGAAACCCTGCCCGCGCCTTGGGAATGGGATGTAAAACGCCTGGCGATCAGTTTTGTGGTGGCGGCGCGGGACAACCGGATCAGCGACAAAGCGGCAGCGGCCACCGCCATGGAATGCGTGCGTGCTTACCGCGAACGCCTGCGCAAGTTGTCCAAGTTGAGCCCGCTGGAGGTCTGGTATGAACGCCTGGATGCCCAGACAATCATCGACATGGCGCCCAACGCCGAAGTCAAAAAATTTCGCGAGCAAGTGATGGCCAAGGCCCGGCTGCGAGTCGGCGATTACCTCTATCCCAAGATCAGCAGCGAAGTGGCGGGGCGTCGCCGATTGATCGACCAGCCACCGATTCTTTATCACGTGGATGAACAGAACTTTGTGCAGCGCGCCCGTGAGGCGCTGCAGGATTATCGACTGTCGTTACCCCATGAACGGCGTGTGCTGTTTGATCGTTATCGTCTTGAGGACATTGCGGTCAAAGCGGTCGGGATCGGCAGTGTCGGGACCTATTGTTTTGTCGGTCTGTTCTTCTCTGCGGAAAACCATCCGTTGCTTCTGCAATTCAAAGAGGCTTGTCCTTCGGTGCTGGCGCCTTACGCGGGCAAGAGCGAATTCGATAATCAGGGACAGCGCGTGGTCACCGGGCAACGGTTGATGCAGTCCTCAAGCGACATTTTTCTGGGCTGGACACGCGGCCAGAATGGCCGGCACTTTTTTGTTCGCCAGTTGCGCGACATGAAAATGTCGGCACCCATCGAAGGCATTACGGCGGCGCGCTTGAAGCGCTACGCCGAATGGTGCGGCCAGACGTTGGCCCGTGCCCATGCCAAGTCCGGGGATGCGGCGCTCATCAGCGGTTATCTGGGGAAAACGGATTCGTTCGACCAGGCCATCGGCAAGTTTGCCGTGGCCTATGCCGATCAGAATGCCAAGGACTATGCAGCGCTGCTGGCCGCGGAGAGGTCCGGGCGGATCACAGCGCTGATGGAAGAAGAATGAGGAACGCTTAGCGGCCGTGAGCCGCGTTTGCCAGTTGACTGGTATCGACCCGGACAAACACCGAGTCGCCGACCGCCGTCAGCACGTCCCCGGCGAACACCTCGCAGATGACGCGGGTCTTGCGCCCGACTTCGCCTTCGACTTTCGCCCGCAGGATCAACGGAACACCCATGGGCGTCGGTTTGATGAACTTGATGCCAAGGTTGCCGGTGACGCAGTTGATGCGCGGCAGACTGGTGACTTCGCGGTTTTCCGCCCGGTAGTGATAGGCCATGGCCGCCCAGTTGGAATGGCAGTCGACCAGCATCGCGATCAAGCCGCCGTAGACCAGATCCGGCCAGCCGCAGTACATGGGATCGGGCACGTGCTCGGCGACGACGTGCACGCCGTCTTCATGCCAATGGCTCTTGATGTGCAGCCCGTGGGGATTGCTGCTGCCGCAGCCGTAGCAAACGCCGTCGGGGGCGGCGGTGTCTTGCAGGGAGGTTTGGAGGTTGGACATGTCTTGATGATCCGGAAAAATGTAAGTCTTGGTGTAATACCTGTGGGAGCTAGCCTGCTCGCGATGGCGATGTGTCAGTCGCCATCGATGTTGGATGTGCTGGCCTCATCGCTAGCAGGCTAGCTCCCACAAGGGTTTTGCGGTGGTCACGGCATTTGTGGCCAGCACAAATCTATTGTGGGAGCGAGCCTGCTCGCGATGGCGGTGTGTCAGGCGACATCGATGGTGCATGTGCCGGCCTCATCGCGAGCAGGCTCACTCCTACAGGGTTTTGCGGTGAGCCTAAATCCGTGCCAATGCCTGCGCCAGATCTGCGCGCAGGTCTTCCACGTCCTCGACCCCGACAGACAGCCGCACCAACGCATCGCCGATGCCCAGTTCTGCGCGGGTGTCGGCGGGGATGGTGGCGTGGGTCATGATGGCCGGGTGTTCGATCAGGCTTTCCACGCCGCCGAGGCTTTCGGCCAGGGCGAAGATCTGCACGTTTTCAAGGAAGCGTCTGGAGCCGGCCAGGTCGGTGTTGAGGTCGACCGAGATCATCCCGCCGAAGCCGCGCATTTGCTTGCGCGCCAATTCGTGTTGCGGGTGCGAGGGCAGGCCAGGGTAGTAGACGCGCGCCACTTGCGGCTGACGTTCCAGCCATTGCGCGAGGTCCAGCGCGTTGCTGCAATGGCGCTCCATGCGCAGTGCGAGGGTCTTCACGCCGCGCAGGGTGAGGAAGGCGTCGAACGGCCCGGCGATGGCGCCTACCGCGTTTTGCAGGAAGCCCAGGCGTTCGGCCAGTTCCGCATTCTGGCCGACCACGGCGATGCCGCCGATCACGTCGGAGTGGCCGTTCAAATACTTGGTGGTCGAGTGCAGCACGATGTCGAAACCCAGCTCCAGTGGACGCTGAATCCATGGGCTGGCGAAGGTATTGTCAGCCACGCAGATGATCCCGCGGTCGCGGCAGGTGCGGGCGATGGCGGCGAGGTCGGTTAGGCGCAGCAGGGGATTGCTCGGCGTTTCGACCATGACCATGCGGGTGTCGTCCTGCAACGCAGCTTCGAAGGCGGCCGGGTCGGTCAGGTCGACGAAACTGAAACGGTGTCCGGCGCTGCGCTGACGCACCTTGTCGAACAGGCGGAAGGTGCCGCCATATAGATCATTGCCCGAAACGATGTGCGAGCCGGCGTCGAGCAGTTCGAGCACGGTGGAGATCGTCGCCAGTCCCGAGGCGAAGGCAAAGGCCTGGGTGCCGCCTTCAAGATCCGCCACGCAGCGCTCCAGCGCCCAGCGTGTCGGGTTGTGCGAGCGCCCGTAGTCGAGGCCTTTGTGCACGCCGGGGCTCTGTTGCAAATAGGTCGAGTTGGCATAGATCGGCGGCATCAGCGCGCCGGTGGAAGGGTCTGGCGTTTGTCCCGCGTGGATCACCCGGGTTGCGAAGCCGTGTGGCGCGGCATTTTTATCGTGCTGACTCATGCAAGGGATCTCCGTAAATGATTGAGCATGTCGACCCGGGTTATCAGGCCGTGGAAGCCGGAGGCGTCTTTGATGATCGCCACCAGCCCGAGGTCGAGCACCGCTTCCAGTTGCGCCAGGCTGGCGTCGGGCGGCAGGGTTTGCAGTTTGTCGGTCATCGCGCTGGTGACTGTCATGCGAAAGTGCGAAGCGCCTTTCTGCACGCCCAGCAGGATGTCGGATTCGTCGATCACACCCACCAGTTGCTGCCCATTCACCAGCACCGGCAGTTGCGATACGTCCGCCAGGCGCATGCGCTGGAACGCGGTGAGCAGGGTGTCGTCCGGGCCGACGCTGATCACCCGGCCATCCTCGAAACGCCGGGCGATCAGGTCGCGCAAATCGCCGTAGCGCTTGCTTTGCAGCAGGCCCTGATCGCTCATCCATTGATCGTTGTAGACCTTCGACAGGTAACGGGTGCCGGTGTCGCAGACGAAGCTGACCACCCGTTTCGGCTCGGTTTGCTCGCGGCAGTAACGCAGCGCGGCGGCGAGCAGGGTGCCGGTCGACGAGCCGCCGAGAATGCCTTCGGCGCGCAGCAACTGGCGGGCGTGGTCGAAGCTTTCTTCGTCGCTGATGGAGTAGGCGTGGCGCACGCTGGACAGGTCGGCAATCGACGGAATGAAGTCTTCGCCGATGCCTTCCACCGCCCAGGAACCGGGCGTGCCGAGGGCGCCGCTGCGGCTGTATTCAGCCATCACCGAACCGACCGGGTCGGCCAGCACCATTTCCAGGTTTGGTTGCACGCGTTTGAAGAATCGGGTCAACCCGGTCAGCGTACCGGCGGAGCCGACGCCGACGACAATCGCGTCTACATCATGTTGGGTCTGCGCCCAGATCTCCGGCGCGGTGCTGCATTCGTGGGCCAGCGGGTTGGCCGGATTGTTGAACTGGTCGGCGAAGAAGGCGTCGGGAATTTCTGCGGCGAGGCGCCCGGCGACGTCCTGGTAATAATCAGGGTGGCCCTTGCCGACATCGGAGCGGGTGATGTGCACTTCAGCGCCCATGGCCTTGAGGTGCAGGACTTTTTCCGTGGACATTTTGTCCGGCACCACCAGCACCACCCGATAGCCCTTGGCGCGGCCGACTAGCGCCAGACCCAGGCCGGTGTTGCCGGCGGTGGCTTCGACGATGGTGCCGCCGGGCTTGAGGCGACCATCGCGCTCGGCCTCGTCGATCATCGCCAGGCCGATGCGGTCCTTGATGGAACCGCCGGGGTTCTGTGATTCGAGCTTGAGAAACAAGGTACAGGGGCCGGTATCGAAACGGCTGACACGCACCAGTGGCGTATTGCCGATCAGTTCGAGCACGGCAGGGCGGGACTCGTTCGGCATGTCGTCACCTCGCTGCGTGGATCCTCGGTGGGAGGCCAGAAACCGGCGATGAGTTTTTGTACCGGTCGCGGCAATGCATCGTCTGGACCATAGGCCTTGATCGCCGCACTCGCAACCATCCGCGCGAAAGTACCCCCGACATTGGGGAAATTCCCTGTGAATGGTTGGCTTTATGGGGAGTGTCGCGGGTGAAAGATGTGCCTAGAGAGTGGCCATGATCATGGCCAGATTGACCTGTTGCATGAGCTCGGTGATGGTCGACAGGCTCCCGGCTTGCAGGGTGGCCATGAGCATGGCCTGGGGCGGCGTGAGGGCCAGGGCCGCCAGGGGTTGGATATCCGGCATGACCCGTTCTGCAATGCCGATGGCAGTGAGCGTGGCTGCGGTCACCATGGCCGCCGCTGCCGCCGCGGATACCGCCACCATGACGATCACGATGGCTGCCAGCGTAGCCATCAAAACTGTCAGCGTTGTTTCCCCCGCCATGACCACCTCCGAAGCCGATTGCGCCACTGGGGATGCGTGTGAACATCCCCCGGCGAATTCAGCCAAAGCAAGGCGCGGGCCAACAGTCGGCAGCGTCGATAATGCGGCTAGCGAAACCGCTCCGGGATGGCCTCGGCATACGGATAGAAAGAAAACCAAGGTTTGGCTTCGTCGATGACGCGTTGCACCGACGGACGTTGGGTCAAACGTTCGAAGTACGCGCTCAAGTGCCGGCAATCGTCGGGGAAAGGCACGAGGGTGCTGGCATAAAACAGCGCCGGGGTGGCGGCACAATCGGCCAGGCTGAAGTCCGGGCTGGCCACCCAGGTTCGCGAGGCTAGCTGACGGTCGAGCATGCCGTAGGCGGTCAACAGGCTGGCGCGTTGTTTGCTCAGGTCGCCGTTGGTGGCGAACAAGCGATCAGCGACGATCTGTTGCATCGGCGTCTGGACGTGCAGGTCGAAAAAACGGTCCCACAGACGAACCTGCAACGCCGTATCCCAATCACTGGGCAGCAGGCAATGTTGTCCGGCGTAGAAGCGGTCCAGGTATTCGATGATGATGCTCGACTCTGCCAGGCCCTGCGGGTTTCTCTGGTCACGGATGACCGGGAACTTGCAGAGCGGCCACAGTGCTTGCAGTTCTGCCCGATCGGCGTCGCTGGAGAGATCGATGATCCTGGGTTCGAATTCGATGGCGTATTCGTAAAGTGCGACCAGCACTTTGTGGCAGTACGACGACAGCGGATGGTAGTACAGGGTCAGAGGCATTTTTAGCTCTTCGGTACAGGGGGTGAAATGCAGTATCGACCATCGCTCGACACCCTGCGATGTTCGAGACGAGAGGCAAAATCGATGAAAACCCGCAGGGTGGATTTTCAAATACCGCGCTTGGCCGTACCTCTGTGCGACAACCCTTATCCCTGCACGAAAACTACTTTCACCTCGTTTGATAATCGCGCCTCGAAATGTTTTAAGAGTTTCACGATTCATTCGACGTGACCCTTTCGAGTGGCGCTGGCCGCTCTGATTTTCCACCCGCCGCTTCGACGTACTGATGCTGATGGTCATCCATCGGGCGGGTGATTTTGCGCGCCTGTGAATGGGCGGCAGTACCTAAAAAAACAAGAATTCACCCAGGAGCACCGTATGTTCAACCGAGCAATCCCCACCGCCATCCTCATGGCCACCAGTTCCTTATGTGCGCAGGCCGCCGACAGCCACGGTTTTCTCGAAGACAGTAAAGCCACGCTGTCGATGCGTACCTTGTACTTCAACAGCGACAACCGCGACGGGGCAGCAGACCCTTCGAAAACCGAAGAGACCGCACAGGGTTTCGTGCTGCGCTACGAGTCCGGTTTTACCCAAGGCACGGTCGGTTTCGGGCTCGATGCCCAGGCATTGCTCGGGGTGACGCTGGACAGCGGACGCGGGCGCCACGTCGGCAGCGGCATGATCCCGAGTGACGGCGACGATGCGGCCAATTCCTGGAGCAGTTTCGGCCCGACCGCGAAAATGCGCCTGGGTAAAACCGAGTTGCGCTACGGCACATTGCTGCCAAAACTGCCAATCCTGATCTCTAACGATGCCCGTGTGTTGCCGCAGTCATTCACCGGCACCCAGATCACCTCGAAAGACATCGATGGCCTGACCCTGACCAGCGGTTTGCTGGAGCAGGCCGTGGGGCGCGCCTCGACGGATCGCACCGGATTGTCGGTGGCCGGCGCCACTCGGGATAGCAACAAGTTCTATTTCGCCGGGGGCGACTACGAGGTCACCAAGACGCTCAAGGCCCAGTATTACTTCGCGCAGTTGGAGGATTTCTACAACCAGAACTTCTTCGGCCTGACTCACCTGCTGCCAATCGACAGCGCCAGTTCGATCACCACCGACCTGCGTTATTTCCGCACCACATCGACCGGCGCCAACAGCTCCGCCGCTGGCCGTGCGCAGGGCTATCGAGCATCGGGTTACACCGAAGACAACAACGGTGAAATCGACAACAACACCTGGGCCGCAATGATCACTTATGCCAATGTCGGGCATGCGGTCACGGTTGGATATCAGCAGGTCGGCGATGGCAGCAACTTCGTCCAGCCCAACCAGGGCAGCCTGCCGGATAAAGGCGCCGGTGGCGGCAGCGTCTACCTGCCCACCGACCGCATGATCCAGAGCTTCACCCGCGCCGGAGAGCAGACCCGTTTCGGTCAGTACACCTACGACTTCGCTGCACTGGGCGTACCGGGGCTGAAAGCGTCGATCGTGTACCTGAAGGGCACCGACATCAAAGTGCAGAACGCCGGGGACCAGTCCGAATGGGAACGCGACATGACCCTGGACTACGTGATTCAGTCGGGCACGTTCAAGAACGTCGGCTTCTCGTTGCGCAACGGCCAGTCGAACACTGACGCGGGGCGTGATGTGGATCAGAGTCGTTTCATCATCAACTATGCGATTCCGTTGTTGTGATGCCAGGGACCGTGTAGGGCTTTGAACACTACAAAACCTTGTGGGAGCGGGCTTGCCCGCGATGAGGCCATTACCTCCAACATCAACGGTGGCTGACACGCCGCCATCGCGGGTAAACCCGCTCCCACAGGACCACCGTCGCATACAGATCTGTGGCCACAGGTATTGCCCAAAACATCAATCTTTGGACGAAGACGCATCCGCAGGTGATTTTTTCAGGCGATACGCCAGCGCCGGGCGGGTCATGCCCAGCAGGCGGGCCGCTTCGGAGACGTTCTGTTGGCTGCGTTCCATGGCTGCGTGAATCAGCGCGTCTTCCACCGAATCCAGCGCGATACCGCTGTCGATGATCGTGTCGATCCAGTTCTGGCCCGGCGTGGGCGTCGATTTCACCAACCGCCCGTCACTGGCCAAACCAATGCTTTCGGCCATCTGCGGCGAATGCGGGAAGAGGGCGTCGACGGTGATGCTCTGGTTCTCGTCGGTGATGATCACGCCCCGTTCCATCAGGTTTTCCAGCTCGCGGATGTTGCCGGGCCAGTCGTAGTTCAGGCACATCTGCAAGGCCCGGTCGGACAGGCCGAGGGTCTTTTTCCGGTAGCTGGCGTGCAGTTTTTCCAGGAAGTGTTCGATCAGCAACGGGATGTCTTCACGACGCTCACGCAGGGCCGGAATTCGCACCGGAAACACGTTCAGGCGATAGAACAGGTCGGCGCGAAAACGTCCTTGCTTGACCGCGTTTTCCAGGTCTTCATGGGTCGCCGTGATGACCCGCACATCGACTTTGCGGGTCTGCGAATCACCGACGCGTTCCAACTCCTGCTCCTGCAAAACCCGCAGCAGCGAGGCTTGCGCGCGCGGGGTCAATTCAACGATTTCATCGAGAAACAAGGAGCCACCGTTGGCCCGTTCGAAGCGGCCCATGCGCGACTGTTGGGCGCCGGTGTAGGCGCCTTTTTCCACGCCGAACAGCTCGGCTTCGATCAGGTCCGGCGGGATGGCGGCGCAGTTCAGCGCGATGAAAGGTCCACCGGCCCGCTCACTGCGCAAATGCAGGCTGCGGGCGATGACTTCCTTGCCCACGCCGGTTTCGCCCAGCAGCAACACCGAAGCCTTGCCCAGCGCCACTTTGTCGATCAGCGAGCAGGTTCGGCGGTAGATCGCCGACTGGCCGATGCCGTAGAACTTGCCGGCCTCGATCTGCAGACGCTGGCGCATGTTGGCCACTTGCACTTGCAGCGCTTGCAGTTCATCGATGATCGGGTCGCTCTGGAAGTAACGCATGATCTCTTCGGCATCGTCCCATTGCTCGGCGGGCTTGCCGATGATCCGGCACTCGGCATCGCCGCAACCGCGGCAGCTGACTTCCTTGTAGATGATCTGCCGACCGAGGAAAAACGAGCTGTAGCTGATGGCATAGCCGAGCAGCATCCAGCACACCGGTTGTTCGGAATGCAGGTTTTCGGTCTGGCAGTTTTCCACCTCGAAAGAGTCCTGCCACTCGATGTCGGCGTAGAACTGCCCGTTCGCCAGATCGATGTCGATTGCCTGTGGGCGGACGTTGACCATGCCCTTGAGCGAGTGCAGTTGCGGGCCGGTGAAGAACATCTCCAGGTCGCTGCCCTGGGGCCGAAGTTTGCGCGCCAGTTCGGCGTCCTTGAGCCCGGACTGATAGCCCAGGCGCATGAAAAACCCTTTGGCGCGTTCGACGCCAAGCATTTCGATCAGCTCGCGTCTGCACGACGCCATCATCGACACCTGGATCAACAACATGCGTTGTTCGTCCAGCCAGATTTTGCCCTCGGTCCCGTGAAAGCGAACCTGGTCGCTCAGGTCCTTGAGCGACGGCGGGTGCTGGGAAGCCTTGTACGTGGTGATCATTCAGTGCGCCCCGATTGTAGTTATGTTGGGGATGGAGATGCGTTCCGCTCAGGCTATGGCGGTTTGTTTACGCATCCTGGCGACCGGTGTTTTTCAGGCAAGGCAAGGTCGGTTTTCCTTTTTCTAAGCGGCCTGAAACCGAGCGAAATGTCAATCGCCGAATGATTGGTCATTTGCTCAAAGGGCTTGAAGACAATTGAGCAAATGATCAATTGGCCGGTCCGCTGGCCTGTCTGCCAACGCTGTCCTGGTCGCCCGGCTGCAACGCATAACAGAATCTAACTATATGTTTTTAAACGAATAAAAATAATTTAAGCCGATTTTGCAGCACTGGCACCCTTGTTGCTCCGTACCCCGAACATAACAAGGGAGTACCCGAGCATGAGCCAGCCCGCCAGCCCATTCGATCAAATGCCGCGCTACATCCGTGTCCGCAGTGGACCTGACGACACCTTCGTCGAATTCGATTTCGCCATCGGTTTTCCCGACCTGTTTGTCGAGCTGGTTTTGCCGCGCCAGGCGTTCCGCCAGTTCTGCGAAAACAACCGGGTGCAGCACATGGACGCGCAGATGTGCGCGGCCCTCGACGCCGATGCGCGCAAGTGGCGTTACGGCGAAACCCGCGACGCCGACCAGGCCGATCAACACCCGACAGAACAATAACCACAGGAGTCCACTCCATGAGTGTCGAGATCAAGACGACCACCGTCGAGACGATCCGCAATACCTTCAGCCACACCCGTCGCCGGTTTGGCGACAAGGTGGCCAGCCGTTATCAGGAAGCCAGTTTCGACCTGGAGTCGGCGACCAATTTTCATTACCGGCCGCTGTGGCAGCCGGACAAACTGCTCAACGATGCTACCCGCACGGCGGTGGTCATGGCCGACTGGTACGCGGTCAGCGACCCGCGCCAGTACTACTACGGCGCCTACGTCCAGGCTCGGGCCAAGATGCAGGAAAACGCCGAGCATGATTACGCGTTCTGCGAGAAGCGCGACATGCTTGCCGGCCTGTCTGCGGCGAATGTCCAACTGATCAGCAAGCTACTGTTGCCCCTGCGCCACGCCGAGATGGGCGCCAACATGAACAACAGCAACATCGCCGCCGACGGCTTCGGCACCAGCGTCACGCAGATGCACATGTTCCAGGCCATGGACCGCCTCGGCATCGCCCAGTACCTGTCGCGGATCGGCCTGATGCTCGATGACGGCGACGTGTTGCTGCTGGCCCAGGCCAAACAGCAGTGGCTCAGCGATGCGGCGTGGCAAGGCATGCGTCGCTATGTCGAGGACACGCTGGTGGTGCGTGACTGGTTCGAATTGACCGTGGCGCAGAACCTGGTCAGTGATGGCCTGGTGTACCCGTTGCTGTTCCACAAACTCGACGAACAACTGTCGGCCAACGGCGCCGGCCAGGTCGGCATGCTGACCGAGTTCATGCGCCTGTGGTTTGCCGAAAGCCAGCGCTGGGTCGATGCGCTGCTCAAAACAGTGGTCAACGAAAGCACGGCCAACAAGGCACGGGTGCAAGGCTGGGTCGATCACTGGAGTGCCCGTTCCGTCGAGGCGCTGCGGCCCTTGGCGGCGATGGGCCTCGATGCGTCCGCACTGGATGGCGTCTGCACCGAATTCAGCGCACGCCTGAAGAAACTTGGCCTGGCAGGAGAACGCGCATGACTTCCCTCGTTTACATGAACCTGCAGGACACCGACTACGCGCGTTCGATCGTCGACGCGATTGTCCAGGACAACCCCCACGCCGAGATCCAGCACCAGCCATCGATGATCCGCATCGAGGCCGAGGGCCGTCTCGACATCCGCCGGGAAACGGTGGAGCAACTCACCGGCAGCGTCTGGGACATCCAGGAAATGCTGATGTACGTGATCACCCTGGGCGGCAACGTCGTGGAAGAGGACGACAGCTTTTCCCTGTACTGGAACAGCTGATCGGAACCGACCGCCGTTCGATCCATAACAAGAATTCGGGAGCGCCATCATGGCCGTGAAAAAACGCCTCAATGCCAAAGACAAATACCGCTGCATGACCCGTGACCTGGACTGGGAACCCAGCTACCAGACTCACGAGGACATCTACCCGCACGAGCGCTTCGAAGGGATCAAGATCACCGACTGGGACAAGTGGGAAGACCCGTTCCGGCTGACCATGGACACCTACTGGAAGTACCAGGCCGAGAAAGAGAAAAAGCTCTACGCGATCTTCGATGCGTTCTCGCAAAACAACGGTCATACCACGCTGTCGGACGCCCGCTATGTCAACGCGCTGAAGCTGTTCCTGTCCGGTGTCACGCCGCTGGAGTATCAGGCGTATCAGGGTTTCGCCCGGGTCGGCCGGCAGTTCAGCGGTGCCGGTGCGCGCATTGCTTGCCAGATGCAGGCCATCGACGAACTGCGTCACGTGCAGACCCAGATTCACGCGATGAGTCACTACAACAAGCACTTCAATGGCCTGCATGATTTCGCGCATATGCACGACCGCGTGTGGTTCCTCTCGGTGCCCAAGTCGTTCTTCGAGGATGCACGCACGGCGGGGCCGTTCGAGTTCCTCACGGCAATCTCGTTCTCGTTCGAGTACGTGCTGACCAACCTGTTGTTCGTGCCGTTCATGTCCGGCGCGGCGTTCAACGGCGACATGGCCACGGTCACCTTCGGCTTCTCGGCACAGTCCGACGAAGCGCGGCACATGACCCTGGGCCTGGAAGTGATCAAGTTTCTGCTGGAGCAGCACGAAGACAACGTGCCGATCATCCAGCGCTGGATCGACAAGTGGTTCTGGCGCGGCTACCGCCTGCTGACGCTGGTGGGAATGATGATGGACTACATGCTGCCGAACAAAGTCATGTCCTGGTCCGAAGCCTGGGGCGTGTATTTCGAAGAGGCGGGCGGGGCGCTGTTCAAGGACCTGGAACGCTACGGCATCCGTCCGCCCAAGCACGTCGAAGAGGCGAACATCGCCAAGGATCACGTCAGCCACCAGGCCTGGTCGATCTTCTACCAATACAGCCAGGCGACCAACTTCCACACCTGGATGCCCACCGACGAGGAGCTGGACTGGCTGTCGTCCAAATATCCCGACACCTTCGACAAGATCTACCGCCCGCGCTTCGAACACTGGCGTGCGCTGCAAGAGAAGGGCGAGCGTTTCTACAACCCGACCCTGCCGATGCTGTGCCAGATCTGCCAGATCCCGCTGTCGTTCGGCGAGCCGGACGACCAGACCACCCTCAGCCATCGCAGCGCCGAGCACGAAGGCGAGCGCTATCACTTCTGCTCCCAGGGTTGCTGCGACATTTTCGAGTACGAGCCGACCAAGTACATCCAGGCCTGGCTGCCGGTGCACCAGATCCTGCAGGGCAACTGCGGTGGCGGCGATGTCGAGTCGGTAGTGCGCGACTACTACAACATCAATCCCGGCCAGGACAACTTCGAATATCTCGGCTCCACCGAGCACCGACGCTGGCAGGACTGGCACCCGAACGATCGCAACAGCGCACCTGACCCGGATCTGCTGAAGGCCAGCTAACGCCACGTATCACTGTGGGAGCGAGCTTGCTCGCGATGAGGCCAGACCAGCCACCCTTTTCGGTGACTGGTACACCGCCATCGCCAGCAAGCTGCGCTCCTACAGTCCACCGACAACAATAAGGAAAACCATCATGCCCGTGACCGCCATCGGCGCCTACGACGCCCAACCCCTGGACCGCCAGGAGAACTTTCATGGCCTGCAACTGGTGTACCTGTGCTGGGAAAAACACCTGATGTTCTGCGCGCCGTTCACCTTTCCACTGCCACCGGCCATGCCGTTCGGCGACTTCATCGAACAAGTGGTCAAGCCTTCGATTGCCCAGCACCCGGATGCGCCGCAAGTCGATTTCAGCCAGGCATTGTGGCGCCTCAACGATCAGCCGTTCACCCCGGACAACACAGCGAGCCTGATCGCCAACGGCATCGATCACAAGAGCCTGCTGCACCTCAACACCCCTGGCTTGAACGGCATTGCCGGCAGCTTCAACTGAGGACACGGCGATGAGCTACCAAGTCACCATTGAACCCACTGGCGAACAGATCGAAGTGGAAGAAGGGCAGACCATTCTTCAGGCCGCATTGCGCCAGGGCGTCTGGTTGCCGTTTGCCTGCGGCCACGGCACCTGCGCCACCTGTAAGGTCCAGGTGCTGGAG
This sequence comes from Pseudomonas sp. NFX98, assembly GCF_047784845.1. Lineage (NCBI taxonomy): Bacteria > Pseudomonadati > Pseudomonadota > Gammaproteobacteria > Pseudomonadales > Pseudomonadaceae > Pseudomonas > Pseudomonas sp. NFX98. Next base: position 175,875 of record NZ_JBLNNF010000010.1, read on the forward strand.
GGCGAAGCCGATCTTGGCGCGGCCTCGTCCTTTGCGCTGATGGACATGGAGCGCGATGAAGGCAAGGTGTTGGCCTGCTGTGCGATCCCGCAAAGCGACATGGTGATCGAGGCCGACATCGATGCCGACCCGGACTTCCTCGGCCATCCGGTGGAGGACTACCGCGCGGTGGTCAGCGCCTTGGTCGACCTGTCGCCGACCATCAAGGGTGTGCACCTCAAGCTCGACCGGCCCATGGCGTTCCAGGCCGGGCAGTACATCAACCTGCAACTGCCCGGCGTCGAAGGCACGCGGGCGTTTTCGCTGGCCAATCCACCGAGCCGTGCCGATGAAGTCGAACTGCACGTGCGGCGGGTCGACGGCGGGCTGGCCACCGGCAAGATTCACGATGATTTGAAGGTCGGCGATACGGTGGAATTGTCTGGGCCGTACGGGCAGTTTTTCGTCCGTGGTTCGCAGAGCGGTGATCTGATCTTCATCGCTGGCGGCTCCGGGTTGTCGAGCCCGCAATCGATGATTCTCGACCTGCTGGAGGCTGGCGATAACCGGCAGATCGTGCTGTTCCAGGGCGCGCGTAACCGTGGCGAACTGTACAACCGCGAACTGTTCGAAGCGCTGGCCCGGGACCACGCCAACTTCACCTATGTGCCGGCCCTCAGTCAGGCGGTCGAGGACCTTGAATGGACAGGGTTCAAGGGCTATGTGCATGACGCCGCGAAACAGCATTTCGACGGCCGCTTCAGCAACCGCAAGGCCTACCTGTGTGGACCGCCGGTGATGATCGATTCAGCCATCACCTGCCTGATGCAAGGGCGGTTGTTTGAGCGCGACATCTTCATGGAACGCTTCTACAGCGCCGCCGACGGTGGTGAAAGCACCCAGCGTTCAGCGTTGTTCAAACGCATCTGATTGACCTGTAAACCCGCCTTCTCGATCTGCCGATAGGGCGAGGTGTGCCTGACCCATAACAACAATAAAGGTTGAACTGAATGACTCGTCGACTGCAAAACCTGCTGGTGATCGCTACTGCTGTTACCGCGTCGTTGTCCGTGCACGCCACCGAAGGCGGCGGCACGTCCTATCCGCTGGGCGCGGAAAACTACATGTCCGGGGCGATGCCGCCGCCGGGGTTTTACGGGCAACTGTTCGTCACCCATTACGAAGCCGACAACCTGCGCGGCAACGACGGCAAGAAACTCCCGGTGGATTTTCGCGTGCGCGCCAACGCCATCACTCCGCGACTGATCTGGGTCAGCGATTACACCTTGTTCGGTGCCAGCGTGGCACTTCACGCGATCGTGCCGTTGGTGGACCTCAAGGTTGAGCTCAACGGCCAGTCGCAAAACAAACAAGGCTTGGGTGACGTGATCTTCGGCTCGGCGCTGGGCTTCCACCACAGCGAAAAATTCCACAGCATCCTCTCGCTGGACATGATCGCCCCGACCGGTCGTTACGATCGCGGCGACCTGGCCAACACCGGGCGCAATTACTGGGTGATCGAACCGGTCTACGCCATCACCTACGTCGACCCGAACGGGCTCAACGTCGATGCGAAGATCATGTACGACTTCAACCGCGAAAACCCGGCGACCGACTACCGTTCGGGCCAGGAATTTCATGTCGACTATGCCGTCGGCTGGGGGTTGGGCAATGGTTGGGTGTTGGGTGTCGGCGGTTACTACTACCGACAAACCACCGACGACCGCCAGAACGGCGAGACCATCGAAGACAACAAGGGACGAGCGCTGGCCATCGGGCCATCGATCAAATACACCAGCAAGAACGGCTGGTTCGTCACCGGCAAATGGGAGCAGGAAACCGAAGTGCGCAACCGGGCTCAGGGGAATGCGTACTGGATGAAACTGACAGTGCCGTTCTGACACCAAAAACCCTGTAGGAGCCGAGCTTGCTCGCGATGAAGCCATCACATCCAAGATCGATGGCGACTGAAACACCGCCATCGCGGGCAAGCACATCCAACATCGATGGCGACTGACACACCGCCATCGTCGGAACGCCGCCCGGAGCAAGCTCGGCTCCTACATTGGGTTAGTTGCCAGCCAACGGCGGAGTACGCGGCGGAATCAATCGCTTGCTCCCCGTCGCCTCGAACGCTGCCGCAAAACGCAGCAGCGCCGAGTCGTCATAGGCGCGGCCGGCGAAGGTCAGGCCGACCGGCATGCCGATGTCCGCCATCACACCCATTGGCACCGTGACCGTGGGCACGCCCAGGTGCCGGATGGCAAGGTTGCCGTTGGCCACCCAAACCCCATTGCTCCAGGCGATGTCCGCAGACGCCGGATTGACGTCGGCATCCGCCGGGCCAACGTCGGCGACGGTCGGGAACAGCACCGCGTCCAGGCCGAGCCGATCCATCCAGTCTTCCAGATCGAGCTTGCGCGTTTGCTCAAGCCCACGCAGACCATCGGGTACGGTGCTGATCTGGTCCCACGGCGTGATGCCGCGCTCGGCCATCTTCACGTACTCGTCCATCCCAGCAGCCAGATCGCCTTCGCGGTTGGGCAGCGTGCCGGGGTCGTGAGGGAAAATCAGCGGGCCGTCGACGTCGACCAGACGGTTCAGTTTCGGATCGCCGTTGGCCTGCAGGAAATCATCGAACGCCCACGCCGTCAGATCCCACAACTCGTGATGGAGGAATTCCTTGGAGACGATCCCGCGATTGAACACGGTCGGCGCACCGGGACGATCGCCTTCGCAATTGGACACCAGCGGGAAATCGACTTCGACCACTTCGGCACCGGCGGCTTCGAGTGCTTTGCGCGCTTGATTCCAAAGGTCAATAACCGAGGGGCGCGTGTTGATGCGTTGACCTGTCGGGCCACCGATGCCCGGTGCTTGCGAAGTACCCGCTTCCGCGTCAGCGTTGATGTACATGCGCGGCACGCCGAGGCGTTTACCGGCCAGGGCATCGGGTTTTGCCGCCAGCTCTAAATAGGAAGCGGGGCGCACCGAGGCGACGCTTGGAATCGGCACCCAGGGTTGCAGGCGCCACAGATCGCCTCGCGTATCGGTATCTTCAGCGACCACCACATCGAGTACTTCGAGCAGGTCGGCCATGGTCCGGGCAAACGGAACCACCACATCCATGGTCGGCGTCAGCGGCCAGTTGCCGCGCACCGAGATCACCCCGCGCGAAGGCGTGTAGGCGCACAAACCGTTGTTCGACGCCGGGCCGCGACCGCTCGACCAGGTTTCTTCGGCCAGACCGAAGGCCGCGAAACTGGCCGCGGTGGCCGTTCCTGCACCGTTGGATGAACCCGAGGCGAACGGCGCAGTGAGGTAACCGGCGTTGTACGGGCTCTCGGCACGGCCGTAGACCCCGCGCTGCATGCCGCCGTTGGCCATGGGCGGCATGTTGGTCTTGCCCAGGCAAATGGCGCCGGCACCACGCAGCCGTTCGATGGTGAATGCATCGCGGTAGGCGACCAGATCTTTGAAAGCGGGACTGCCCGAAGCAGCGGTGAGCCCCTTGACCAGGTAACTGTCTTTGGCCGTGTAAGGGATGCCATCGAGCGGCCCCAGCGTCTCGCCTTTGGCCCGACGGGCATCGCAGGCCTGCGCTTCCTTGAGCGCATCCGGGTTGCGCACCACCACTGCATTCAAGGCGGTTGGGGTGTCGGCGCCGTCGTAGGCGTCGATCCGCGCGAGATAGGCCTGGACCAGCTCAACCGATGTGGTCTGGCCGGATTCGAGCGCAGCGCGCAATTGGGCAATGGAAACTTCAGTGACTTCAATCATGCGGTTACCACCGGCTCTCTCAAAAATGGATTTCATAACGGAACTCGTTGCGCAGCCTTGCGCGACGGAATCCGGATTTCAACCTTGGCTGCGTATTTTGCACTAAGGCGGGGCAGGGCGCCGCCCTTGCCGATACATCCGGACACGGATAATGGCCATATCGATCCCCTTTTGGCCGGTCACACGCTGGGAACCGTCTAGCCTGTCAGCAAGAATCGAAACCGGATTGCTGATTCGTCAGCACCGATCGCATCCAAAACCAGATCTTTGCTTCCTTGCCCCTGGCCATTTCCAGGGCCACTGCCGTGTACAGACACTAAAAAAACCAACGAGCCGACATTGGGGAACTGATCCATGGACACTATGAAACGCATTCTGGGCGCCACGGTTTGTGGGCTGACGCTGCTGGCCAGCGCGGTGCACGCCGAACAGCGCGAGTTGAGGGTCTACAACTGGGCGGACTACATCCTGCCGTCCGTGCCCAAGGACTTCGCCACGCAAACCGGCATCAAAGTGACCTGGGACACCTTCGACACCAATGAATCGCTGGAAGCCAAGTTGCTGACCGGCAACTCGGGTTACGACCTGGTGGTGCCATCGAATCAGTTCATCGAAACCCAGATCAAGGCCGGTGTGTTCCAGAAACTCGACAAGTCCAAGCTGCCTAACTGGAAGCATCAGGACCCGGCGCTGCTCAAGCTGCTCGACGCCAACGACCCCGGCAACCAGTACGGCGTGCCTTACATGTACGGCACCGTGTTGATCGGTTTCAACCCGGCGAAGGTCAAGGCAGCGCTCGGCGAGAATGCACCGGTGGACAGTTGGGACCTGGTGTTCAAGCCCGAGAACATGGCAAAGCTGAAGTCCTGCGGCGTAGCGATGCTCGATTCGCCTTCGGAAATCCTGCCGCTGGCCCTGCATTACCTGGGGCTGGACCCGAACAGCCAGAACCCGGATGACTACGAAAAAGCCAAGGCATTGATGCTGAAGATCCGGCCTTACGTCACCTACTTCAATTCGGCCAAGTACATGACCGACATCGCCAACGGTGATATCTGCGTGGCTATCGGTTACTCCGGCAGCTTCTACCAGTTCGGCAACCGCGCCAAAGAGGCGGGCAACGGCGTGGTGGTGGATTGGCGCTTGCCGAAGGAGGGCGCGCCGATCTGGTTTGACACTTTCGCCATTCCGAAAAGCGCGAAGAACGTTGAAGAAGCCAACGAGTTCCTCAACAACTTGATGGACCCGAAAGTGATCGCGCCGATCAGCGACTTCCTCGGCTATCCGAATGCCAACAAGGACTCGCTGTCGTTGATCAACAAGGACATCACCGGCAACCCCAACCTGACGCCGACCAGCGAGGCACTGGCCACCCTTTATGTCGTGCAGCCGTTGCCACAGAAGCTTGAGCGGGTGCGGACGCGGGTGTGGACGGCGATCAAGTCGGACAAGTAAGACCTGAGAACACCGATCCCCTGTAGGAGGGAGCCTGCTCGCGATGAGGGCCTGGCATTCAATGATGATTTGAATGACAGACCGCTATCGCGAGCAGGCTCGCTCCTACAGGGGGATTTGTGTTTAGCCTCAAAACTCCGGCGTGTACTTCACGCTGAACATCACATTGCGCGGATCGCCGAAGTTGTTGTTGCCGTCGAGCTGGTTGTAGCCCGCCGTGTAGTAATGCTTGTCGAACAGGTTGTTGGCGTTCAGCGCCAGGCCGATTTCCGGCGTGAGCTGGTAGCCGACCCGCGCGTTCCACACGGTGTAACCCGGTACGTCAAAGGTGTGTTCATAGCCTAGCGTATGGCTTTGAGTGGTGAAGCCCAGGCCGGTGCTGACGCGACTCCAGTCGCCGCTGAACTGGTAATCGCTCCAGACCCGTAGCATGTGTTTAGGCGTCCAGGTGCTGAAGACTTTGCCTTCGTTAACCGGGTCATCCAGGTACTTGGTGGTGTTGTAGGTATAGCCGGCAAACAGTTGCAGGCCGGTGAGCACTTCGCCGCTGATCTCGGCATCGATCCCCTGGCTGCGAACCTTGCCGGATGCCGTCGAGCAGTACCTACCGTCGCAGGCGAAACCCGAAGCCAGGTCGTTGACCGCGCGGTTTTCCTGGTCGTAACGGAACACGGCCAGGGACGTGTTGACCCGGCCATCCATCAACTCACCTTTGAGGCCGATTTCGTAGTTGCTGCCGATTACCGGTTTGAGCACCGAGCCGCTCGAGTCGCGCACGGTCTGCGGTTCGAACACGTCGGTGTAGCTGGCGTACACCGCCCATTCGCGGTTCAGGTCGTAGACGATCCCGGCGTAGGGCGTGACTTCTCCGGTTTCGTTGGCGGTGCTTTCCGGATTGGCGGTGGCAACGTCACTGAACGAGAGCTGGGTCCATGACTTGTAGCTGTAGTCGTACCAGCTCACTCGCGAGCCGAGCACCAGGGTCAACGGTTCGATCGGCTTGACTCGCCAACTGCCGTACAGACCTTTTTGGCGGATATCGTATTTACTCGGCGTACCACGACCACCAGCGGTATTGATCAAACTGTCGTAGCTGATTTCCGGGCGGTTGTGGTCGATGCCGAAGATCGTGTCGGTGCTGTCGTTGAAGGTACGGGCGAGGCGGTCGTCCGAGGTGTACTTCGAATAGTTACCGCCCAGCATCACTTCGTGCTGCATGGACAAGGCGTCGAAGTGGCCGATGAGGTTCATGTCCAGACCGATCTTGGTCGAGTCGAAATCCGTCACGAAGTCGGCGTATTGCACGCCGCTGCCATCGGCTTCCAGACCATCGCCGGCACTTTGCACGCGCTGGTTTTTCGCCTTGTTGTCTTCGGTCATGCGCACGGCGCCGACCTTGAAAGCCCAGTCGTCGTTGAAGCGGTGTTCGAGATCGGCATAGAGCGTGGTGACATCGATGTCCGAATGGTTCCAGCGCGCGCCGGTGTAGGTTGAGCGCGACACATCGACCGGTGAACCGTCGGCATAGCGCGGCAGACCGCGGATCATAGGGCGCGATTCGCCATTGGATTGACTGACCGCCAGGCCCAGGGTGGTGTCTTCACGCAGATCGATGTCCAGTGCGCCGTACAACGAGTGGGTCTTGCTCCATTCGTAGTCGATGAAGGATTGGCTCTGGTCCTCGTCGGCAACGAAGCGGCCACGCACGGTGCCGGTCTGGTTCAGCGGACCGCCGGCATCCACTTGCATGCCGTAGTGATCCCAGGAGCCGGCCTTGCCGGTGACCGTCACGGTCGGGGCGTTCTGGCCGCGCTTGCGTACCAGGTTGATCGCGCCGCCGGGGCTGCCGGTGCCTTGAAGCAGGCCGGACGCACCGCGCAGCACTTCCATGCGATCGAAGAAAATCAGGTCCTGTGTGGCCCAGTTACCCAACGCATAGGTGTTGCGCGGGATCGGCACGCCGTCGTATTGCCAGTCATCGATCTGGAAACCGCGCGAGGTCACAATCAGGCCTTTGCCGACGCCCTGAACACCGACCAGGCCGGTGGTCTGGTTGACCGCATCCTTGAGGTCGACCAGGTTCTGGTCGTCCATCTGTTTGCGGGTCATGACGGTGACCGACTGCGGAATTTCCTTGAGGGTATGGGTGCCCTTGCCGATCGTCACCGCTTTGGCCGCGTAAGAACCCGAGCCTTCGGTGGTGGCGTCAGCACTGTTTTCGATGATGTTGGTCGCGCCCAGTTGCAGCGCAGCGGTGTTGGTCGTGGCCGGCTCGACGCTGAAGTTGCCCTGTTCGGTCACACGCAGTTGCAGGCCGCTGCCGCTCAGCGCTTTTTGCATGGCTTCTTCAGGGGACAGCTGGCCGATGACCGCCGGTGCCTGTTTACCCTGCACCAGCGAAGGCTCCAGCGAGACGATGTGCCCGCTCTGGCTGGCGATGGCATTCAGCGTGCTGGCGAGCGGGCCGGCGGGCAGGTTGAAGGGCAGGGTTTGCGCCTGCGCCAGAGCAGGGCCGGCCAGGGTTGCCAGGGCAACGGCGACGGAAAGCGAGTGGGACCACGGGTTGAACACAGCATTCTCCTGAAGGTGTAAGTGTCAGGAGATAGGTGGGATGAGAAATGAAAACCGGACACAAATAAGAGTCATTTTCAAAAAAAATTATTGTTTGGGTGTTTTTGCCCGGATCAACGTCAGCCACGGACTGTAGTGATCGATCCGGATCGGCAGGGTTTCCGCTAGCGCCGCGAATGTCCGGGCGGGGTCATTGAGGGGAAATACGCCCTGGACCCGCAAGTCGCGGACTTCAGGGGATACGCGCACAAATCCACGGCTGTAGGGACGCAAGGCTTGCACGACATTTTCCAGCGGCTCGTCCAGCACGTTGAGACGGCCGCTGAGCCAGTCGGCGCGATGTTGCTGATCGCCACTGACAGGTTCGATGCGCCGCGCGTAGAGCAGGGCCGATTCGCCTTCCTGCAGGACACGTTGAGTGCCGTCAAAAAGGCTGGCTTCGACGGAATGTTCCAGCACAACCACGCGACTGGCGTCTTGCTCCTGGGACACCAGGAAACGCGTGCCCAATGCGCGCACTTCGCCCTGGGCGGTGCGCACGCGCAGGGGGCGTCGGGGATCGGGCGCCACCTGAATGACCAACTCGCCACGACGCAGGATGACCAGCCGTTGCTGGTCGTCGAAATGCAGATCCACCGCGCTGTCGGCGTTCAGGCTCAGGCGGCTGCCGTCGGCCAGATTGAAACTTTCGCATTGCCCGCGCCCGGTGTGCAGATCGGCAAGCAGGGAGTCGCCCAGCGGGCTGCGCGCACCCATCCACAAACCGCCTCCAAGCAGACCAAGACCGGCGATCACCCGCAGCGCATCACGCCGCGAAGCGTGAGGTTGCAAGAGAATCTGGCGGGCGTGCTCGCTCTGGCCCGGCAAGCGTCGGTCGAGGGCACGAACCGTATTGAACGAACCACCGAGGCGTTCCTGCAAGCGTGCCCAAGCCTGGGCGTGCGCAGGGTCCATGGCCAACCAGGCATTGAAACGTTCCTGCATCGCGGCGGTGGGCGTACCGGCGCGCAGACGCACCATCCAGTCGATGGCCTGCTCGCTGACAGGGTCCAGGCGCGGCGTGCTCATGGTGTCATCTCGCTCAGATAGCACTGGCGCAACGCTTGTTTCATGTAGCGGCTGACCGTGCGTTCCGACAGGCTTAACTTGCTGGCGATGGCCACGTAACTCATGCCGTCCAGTTGGCTGTAGAGGAAGGTCGCCTTGACCACCATCGGCAAACCATCCAGTGCCCGATCAATGGCCACCAGCGCTTCGATCAGTTGCAACTGCTCTTCCGGCGAAGGCGCCACCATTTCGGGCAAGGTAGACAGGCGTTCCAGATACGCCATCTCCAGTTTGCGCCGACGATGCCGGTCGAAGATGAGCCGACGGGCGATGGTCGAGAGGTACGCGCGAGGTTGTTCGATGCTGTCGGGATCGACCCGGGCCATCAACATCTGGCAGAACGTATCGGCGGCAGTGTCCTCGGCATCCGCATGATTGCGCAGCCGACGCTGGATATGCTGCAGCAGCCAACGGTGGTGATCGCTGAAAAAGAAACTCAGCTTGCTGGTCGAGGGAGGTTGCACCGGTTGTCTTTCCAGATGTTAGTGAGAGTCGTTCTCAATGCTACCTTTGTCAACGGACTCACGGCAATGTCTGGTTTCGCTGAAATAGTAAAAAGCCCGCTGAGCCAGTGATGGCTCGGCGGGCTCTCTGCAGGCGGGATTTGACTTGGTTCAGCTACGTTGCGCCACAGGGCGCTTTACGCTGGAGGAGGTGTTTGCCTTGCGATAAGTCAGCAGCACAATACCGGTGACGACAATTACTCCACCCACCACCTGACCGGCGCTGAGCATCTGGTCCAGCACGAGCCAGCCCATCAGTAGCGTGGCCAGCGGTTCGATGTTCATCACCGGGGCGTTGCGCGGCATGTCCAGGCGCGGTACGGAAATGAACAGCACGATAAAACCGGTGCCGTACAGCACGACCAGCGTCGCCAGTGCCAGCCATCCGGTTTGGGTTGCTGGCAGGTTCAAGCCGCCGGGCAGGGCACCGGTCATGCCGGCAAGGTTGATGCTGCTGAACACGATGAAGATCGTCAGCAAGCTGCGGACCGAGCCGCGTACCTCGGACAGTTTGTGATCGGTAATCCACAACGCACAGGCAAACACGCTGGCGGCGCAGAAGGCCAGGGTAACGCCCAGCCACCATTGTGGTCCGACGCTGGCGTTGTCTGCGAGGCGGCCCGGGACGTCCAGCACAAACACCAGCCCCAGCAGAATCAGGCCCATCAATGCGGCGGTGCGTGCGGTTGGTCGCGCGCCGCCCAGTGCCCAGGTGAGCAACGCCAGCAGGATGGGGAACACGTTGGCCACCAGCAGCGCCAGTGCCACCGGCACTCGGGCAACAGCCGAGTACAGGCACAGGCTTTGGGTGGCGATCAGCAAGCCCAACAGCAACTGCCAACGCCAGGCGCCCGACGGCAAGCGCAGAGACTGGCGTTGCCAAAGGACCAACGCGGCCAATACCAATAACGTCCCGCCCGAACGCATCAGGATCGCCAGCAATACGCCGGCGCCGTCATCGAACGCCACTCGCGCCGCCACATGGTTACCGGCGAAGGCGCAGCCCATGCACACTAAAATCAGCACGGCGAGGTGGCGAGGGAAGGGCGCGTGCGCTTCTTGCCGAGAGGTCGGTTGGGTCATGGCAGAGTCTCAAATCCAAGTGCGCCACCGTAAAGCATGGCGGTGAGTTTTTATTATGTTGTCGTACAACTTGATAGGGTTTTAGCGCATTTGGCGGGGATGGACAAGGTTGAAGGCCTCATTTAAGGGCTTTTCGCAAGCAGTGCTCGATGAAGATACGTTAAGAGATCGTATGACTTTGCGTGGATTGCCCACCCAAGCGATACAACTGCTGCTGCACAAAATCCGCAAACAGCTTGATCCGGATCGGCGTCAGCGCGCCAAAGGCATGTAGCGAATGAATCGCCAGCGAAGGCAGCGGATGGTCGGCCAGCACTTGCACCAACGCCCCTGAATCCAGGTCTTGTTGCACCGTGCATTTCATCAGGTAGGCGACACCCATGTCGCCAAGCGCGGCCGCACGAAGGCCGAATCCCGAGTCGAGGCCGATGCGTCCACGGGGCACCAGGGTTTCACCGTCGGCAAAAACGATGGGCAGGGTTCGACCTTTCAGTTGATAGCGCGCGAAGGGAAGAGCGCGCAGTTCCTCGATTGTGCTTGGGGTGCCCCATTCGCCGAGGAATGCCGGGGACGCGACCAGCGCCATGTCGAGTTGCGCGAGTGTGCGGCTTTTCAAGTCGCTGTCGGTGAGGGTGCCGCCGCGGAAAATCACGTCGTAGCCTTCACGAATCAGGTCCACGTGGTGATCGACCAGGGTCAGGTCCAGCTCCACGTCCGGGTGTTCGGTGAGGAACACCGAATGGATCCTCGGCAAAAGCAATCGCCCGAGATCGCTGGGCATGCTGACCCGCAGGTGACCGCGCGCGCCACCGGTGTGGCGCAGCGCATCGGCCGAGTCATCAATGGCCTGCAACAGCGGCGCCACGCGCTCGAAAAATGCCTGCCCCTCGGGCGTGAGGCTGAGCATTCGCGTGGAGCGGCGAAACAGCTTGGCGTTCAGCTCCGTTTCCAGTCGGGCGATGCTTTTGGAAATCGCCGAAGGTGTGGTCCCGGCATTGCGCGCAGCTGCACTGAATGACCCGGCTTCTACCGCGCGGACAAAGGCAATCAGGCTGGTCGACTGATTCAACAGGCTGGGCATCTTGTGACTCCGAAGCACAACAGATGTGCCTTTTTCTGGACTGGTTGGCGCTGGGGCGCGCGACATAATACTGCGCTCCTTCAACAAGCGGAGTCAGCAAATGCAACGTCTTCAAGGAAAGGTCGCGGTGATCACCGGCGGCAACAGCGGCATTGGCCTGGCCTCGGCGTGCCTGTTCGCCAAAGAGGGCGCGCAGGTGATTATCACGGCGCGTCGGCAAGAGGTGCTGGACGAAGCCGTGCGCCACATCGGCCACGGCGCGATTGGCATCAAGGGCGATGTCGCCAGCCTTGAGCACCATGTCGAAGTTGCCGAGCAAGTTCGGGAGCGCTTCGGTGCGCTGGACGTCTACATGGCGAATGCCGGGGTCATCACGCTGACGCCCTCACATCAAGTGACGCCAGCGGAGTTCGACGCGCAATTCAACATCAACACCCGTGGTGTGTTCTTTGGCGTGCAGTCGATCATCCCGTTGCTGCGCGACGGTGCCAGCATCATTTTGACCAGTTCCCTGGCCGCGACCAAAGTGCTCGACGGGCATGCGGTGTACGCCGGCTCAAAAGCGGCCATCGCCGCATTTGCGCGCAATTGGGCGCTGGAACTGCGCGCGCGGCGCATACGGGTCAACGTACTGAGCCCCGGCCCGGTGGATACCGCGATCATCGGCAAACTCGGCGTTTCAGAAGCAGACCGCCCCGGCTTTGAGCAAATGATGGCGGACATGATTCCTGCCGGTCGACTGGGCGAGGCCGATGAACTGGCGCAAGCGGCGTTGTACCTGGCATCCAGCGACAGTTCGTTCGTCAACGGCATCGAATTGCACGTGGACGGCGGCATGTCGCTGGTCTGATCCCAGCCTCAGAACGTGCAGACTGCATCGGTGAACACCACCCGCCCGAACTGCGCATTGGCGTCCAGCGGTGTGATGGCCAGCAGTTGATCCAGACGGATCTCCTGTTCGCCATCAGCCGTTTCAAGGCTGAGAAATTCTTCCTTGTCGGCGGAGGTCCGCGTGGTCAGCGCCTTGGCCTCCAGACGAGCGCCGTCCTTCAGTTCGATATCCAGTCGATAACCGCGCATGCAGGCGATCTCAAGATAGTCGTACAGGTCGCAGCTCATGGGCTGGTAGGTGTTCATGGCATCACTCCGGGCTTGGGTGGTGTTCGATTAGGCAATATCTTCCTTCTGAGCGTGTTTTGCATCCACGAATCGACAGCGCATTGCTGGTCAATAGTCGTGAATTAGACTAAACACGGGTATCAAATCGAAGGAGTGCACCCCATGGCAGGCCTACGATGGACTCGCTGATCACTGCCGCCGCACAGGCGCTGGCAGCCGGTGATCCGCTGGGCGCGCTGGACCGGGTCGCCTTGCGCGACGATGCACCGGCGCTGGCGCTGCGCGGGATCGCCATGGCGCAACTGGGTGACCTGGCGCGGGCCAAGGCGTTGGTCCGTCGCGCGGCGCGGGCGTTCGGGCCGAAAGAGACAGTCGCCCGGGCGCGCTGCATCGTCGCCGAAGCGGAGATCGCATTGGCTTCACGAGACCTCGGCTGGCCGGTGAAAGCGCTCGATGCGGCGCGGGTCACACTGGAGGCTCACGGCGATTGGGCGAACGCGGCCCATGCGCGGTATCTGGATATCCGCCGCCTGTTGCTGATCGGGCAGCTCGATCAGGCGCAGGAAAAACTCGCTCAACTTGACCCGGCTACATTGCCTGCGCCACTGCGCGCGACCCATGAACTGGTGGCGGCAGGCATCGCCATGCGTCACCTGCAATCGCAAGCGGCGCGGGCCGCCCTCGCCAGAGCCGAACTTGCCGCGCAGCAATCCGGCATTCCCGCGTTGGTAGCAGAAGTCGAAAGCGCAGTGCGAATGCTCAATAGCCCCGCCGCACACTTGATGAGCAATGGAGAAGCGCGACCCTTGTTGCTCGATGAAGTGGAAGCGTTGCTGGCCTCGACGTCGCTGGTGGTGGATGCCTGTCGATACGTCGTGCGTGGTGCGGGCATGTCGGTTTCCCTGTCGAAGCGTCCGGTCCTGTTCACCCTCGCGCGGACCTTGGCCGAAGCCTGGCCGGCCGATGTGCCGAGGGAAACACTCATCGCCCGGGCCTTTCGCTTGAAGCTCAGCGACGAGTCCCATCGCGCCCGGCTTCGGGTGGAAATCGGTCGACTGCGTGCGGCACTCAAACCCTTGGCCAATGTGATCGCAACCAAGCGCGGGTTTGCACTGGTCACGCAGGTTTCACCCGACGTTGTGCTGCTGACGCCACCGGTCGAAGAAAAATTTGCCTCTGTGTTTGCCATGCTCGGCGACGGTGAGTCCTGGTCGAGTTCGGCGCTCGCGCTGGCGCTGGGTAACAGCCAGCGCAGCGTGCAACGGGCGCTCGAAATGCTGGCAGCCCAAGGCAAGGTGCAGTCGTTCGGACATGGCCGGGCGCGGCGCTGGATGACGCCGCCGGTGCCCGGTTTCGCGACGACCTTGTTACTCCCGGTTCCGCTGCCGGGTGGCTAGGATGAACGCCACCAACCCCTTTCGAGGAACACCAAAATGAAACAGTCAGCCGCTGAAATTCTCCGTGAATATGGTCCGTTCGAAGGTGTCGAGGATGTGCATGGCGTTACCTGGGACGGTGAGAAAGTCTGGTTCGCCACCACCGGAAAACTTCACGCCCTGGACCCATCGAGCGGCGCAACCGTGCGCTCGCTGGATGTCGCCGCCCATGCCGGCACCGCTTTCGATGGCAAGCATCTTTTCCAGATCGCCGAAGACCGCATCCAGAAAATCGACCCGCAGACGGGGCGCGTACTGTCCACGATTCCGGCCCCCGGCGGTGGCAACGACTCGGGGATGACATGGGCGGAAGGCTCGTTGTGGGTGGGGCAGTATCGCGAGCGGAAGATTCACCAGATCGATCCCGAGAACGGCAAGATCCTGCGAACGATTGAATCGAACCGCTTTGTCACGGGCGTGACCTTCGTCGAAGGCTCGCTGTGGCATGGCACGGGGGAGGGCGATGAGAGCGAACTTCGCCGTGTCGACGCGAAAACCGGCGAGGTACTGGAAACTCTCAAACTGCCAGCCGGTATTGGTGTTTCCGGGCTGGAGTCCGACGGCGGCGAGCGGTTTTTCTGTGGCGGAGGCAGTAGCGGGCGGGTGAGAGCGGTGCGTCGGCCCTGAATGCCTCAGTCCGTTTGTGGATGTCGATCTTCAATCGCGTACCAACTCGCTTTCGAGCCAACGCAGCCGTGTTTTTGCTTTTTCGGCGAGAACGGTGAGTCCAGCGTAGCGATGGCAATCGACATCCACTGCGAAAACGATCCCTTCGAATCAGACCAGAACAACGAAGAACCGCAGTTGCAGCAGAACTGGCGCTAGTGTCAGGTAGAAGAAATACGCACGCTCAGACTTGGGTTGCCACCGGGTACTTCGGTGGTATCTTTCGCAAAGAGCGTGAGAACAGCACCTGAATGAGCCCTATGAACACGAATCGTGACCAATTTCCCTTGCCCGAAGACCTCAAGGTTTTCCTCACCGTGGTGCGCAAAAATGGCTTTGCCAGCGCCGCTGAAGAACTTGGCTACTCGCCGGCCTACATCAGCAAACGCATTTCCGTACTGGAAACCACGCTGTCGACCCGGTTGCTGCACCGCACCACACGCCGCATCGCGCTGACCGACGACGGTGAGCGGGTGCGGGTGTGGGCAGAAAAACTGTTGGGCGATTTCGATGATTTTGTCGGTGAGATCTCCGAGGCGCGGCAGCAGCCCATGGGCTCGTTGCACATTTGCAGCAGCTTCGGTTTCGGCCGCAATCATGTCGCACCGGCGATCTGCAAACTGTCGCAGACCTACCCGAAGCTCGAGATTCGTCTGGACGTTTTTGATCGCGTGGTCGATATCGTCGGCGAAGGCTTCGATCTGGAAATTCGGGTAGGCGATGACCTGCCGGGTCAGCATCTGGGCCGCAAACTGGTGAGTAACCGGAGAGTGCTGTGTGCGACGCCGGAGTACCTGGCGCGGCGGGGCACGCCGCAATCGCTGGCTGATTTGAAAGACCATGATTGTCTGGTGCTGAAAGAGCGCAACAACGCTTTTGGCGTGTGGAACCTGACCCGGAATGGGCAGGAGGAATCGGTGCGCGTCAGTGGCCCGTTGTCTTCCAACAGCGGCGAGATTGTTCTGGAGTGGGCGTTGAGCGGTGGCGGGATTCTGTTGCGTTCGATGTGGGACGTCAGGCCGATGCTGGAGCAAGGGCGACTGGTGCAAGTG
Organism: Pseudomonas sp. NFX98; assembly: GCF_047784845.1. Classification (NCBI taxonomy): domain Bacteria; kingdom Pseudomonadati; phylum Pseudomonadota; class Gammaproteobacteria; order Pseudomonadales; family Pseudomonadaceae; genus Pseudomonas; species Pseudomonas sp. NFX98. Next base: position 191,707 of record NZ_JBLNNF010000010.1, read on the forward strand.
CTGCACGACTACACCGAGAGTGCCAACGTCTGGGCGGTTTATCCGACCCGACTCAGCCAGTCGGCGAAACTGCGGGTGTGTGTCGAGTTTCTGGAAGAGTATTTTCGCGGTCTCTCGGTTGAATGACGAACTCGTGTAGGAGCTGCCGCAGGCTGCGATCTTTTGATCTTGTTTTTAAGAAGCAAAATCAAAAGATCGCAGCCTGCGGCAGCTCCTACAGGTGAAGAATTTTACAACCAGGGATTCTCCGCCAGATGCTTTGCTTCAAACTGGCGAATCTGCTCCGCACGTTGCAGCGTGGTGCCGATGGCATCGAGCCCCAGCAACAGTGATTGCTTACGTAGTTGATCGATCTCAAACGAGATCACGCTGCCGTCCGCCAGTTCGATGGTTTGCTCCGACAGATTGACGCTGATCTGCGCCGTCTCCGCCACGCTGACCACATCGGCAATCTGCTTGAGCTGAGCTTCGGACAGCTCAATCGCCAACACCCCGTTACGCTGGCAGTTGTCGTAGAAGATCCCGGCAAAACTGGTGCCGATCAAGGCTCTGATCCCCACTTGCTTCAGACCCCACACCGCATGCTCACGACTGGAGCCGCAACCAAAGTTCGGACCGACAACCAGAAAAGCTGCGTCGTTCCAGGCCGGTTGGTTGAGGATGAAATCCGGGTTGGGCTCGCCTGATTGCAGAAACCGCACATCGAAGAACAATCCACGATCCAGTCCCTTGCGATCGATGCCCTTGAGAAACTGCTTGGGCATGATCACATCGGTGTCGATGTTGGACGCCAGAAGTGGGGCGGCGCTGCCGCTGACGTTAGTGAAAGGTTGCATGCTCAAGCTTCCAGAGCGAACGAGCGGACGTCAGTCAAATGCCCGGTGATCGCGGCAGCCGCGACCATGGCCGGACTCATCAAATGGGTGCGCGCACCGGCGCCTTGTCGACCTTCAAAGTTGCGATTGGTACTCGAAGCACAACGATCGCCGGGGGCAAGCACGTCGTCGTTCATCGCCAGGCACATCGAGCAACCCGATTGCCGCCATTCGAAACCGGCGTCGAGGAAAGTCTGCGCCAGACCCTCGCTTTCAGCTTGATTGCGCACCAGGGTCGACCCCGGAACGATCATCGCCCGTACGTGGGAGGCGACTCGTTTGCCGCGCACGACGCGGGCAACGTCACGCAAGTCTTCGATACGCGCATTGGTGCAGGAACCGATGAAGGCATGGCTGATCACTACGTCACTCAGCGGCATACCGGGCGTCAGGCCCATGTAGTCGAGGGCGCGTTGCATGCCCTGGCGCAGAATGAGGTCGGGCTGGCTTGCCGGGTCCGGCACGTGACTGCCCACCGGCGCGGCCTGATCGGGACTGGTGCCCCAGGTGACCATGGGTTCCAGGTCCGCGACATCGAGGACGACTTCGCGATCGAACACGGCGCCTTCATCGCTGTGCAGCGCCTGCCATTTAGCGACTGCCTGCGTCCACAACTCACCTTTGGGCGCGCGCGGTTTGTCTTGCAGGTAGGCAAAGACTTTGTCATCCGGCGCCATGAACGCGCCCCTGACGCCAGCCTCTACGGCCATGTTGCAAATGGTCATGCGCGCCTCGACGCTGAGGTCGGTGATCGTCGGGCCGGTGAACTCAATCGCAAAACCCGTGGCGCCCGAGGCACCGATTTTTTCGATCAGGGCCATGATGATGTCCTTGGACGTCACGCCGCTGCCGAGCAAACCGTTGACGGTCACGCGCATGGTTTTCAGGCGTTTGTAGACCAGGGTTTGCGAGGCCAGCAGATGCTCGATTTCCGACGTGCCGATGCCGAAACCAAAAGCCCCGAGAGCACCGTAAGTAGTGGTGTGGCTGTCACCGGCGGCCACCACCATGCCAGGCAGGATAAAGCCCTGTTCGGGGGCGACGACGTGCTCAATCCCCTGACGTTTGTCCAGCACATCGAACAACTCGATGCCGAAGTCGCGGCAGTTCTCTTCGAAGTAAGACACCTGACGGGCGCCGCCGGCATCCGGCATCGCGGCGATACGATTGGGGGCGGTGGGATTGACATGGTCGACCACGGCGAGCGTCGCGCTCGGGCGCCAGACTTCACGCTCCGATTCGCGCAGGCCGCTGAAGGCTTGCGGGCTGGTGTATTCGTTGGCGACCTGGCGATCGATGTACAACAGCACATGGCCTTGGTCGTCGAGCGCGCAAACGGTGTGACTGTCGATGTGCTTTTGGTAGAGCGTTCTTGGTCGGGTCATGGGGTGGGCTCTTTATTCGTCTTGTGCGAGATCACGGCTACAACGTACCAACAGCATATTCGTCGCAAATATTGCATCAAGCGTCGTTAAGTGAAGGCATTGCCCACGATTTGTGAATAGTCAGAAAGGCCAGCGCCCATCGATAAAGAAATTACCTAGCGCGCGGCTGTTCCTCTCAATATCTCGGCTCCGGAGGCTGGCATAGGCTGTGCCCTAGCTGATAATCGCCGGAGTCTTTATGCGTTTTTTTGAACTGATTACCTTGACGGTGCGTGTGCGAACCGTCGCCGATGCGCTGGTGCGAATCGAGGCTGCGCTGGATAGCCCGGATGTCGGCGGCACGCTGATAGGTTGCTGGGCTTCGGAGCTCGGGCAGTTGAACCAGATTGCCGTGTTGCGCGGCTATGAAGATGAACGTGTCAGGCAAGCCGAGCGCGAGCGCGTTCTGTTGAGCGGCGAGGCGTTCGGCATCAACGAATTCATCACCGATCTGCGCATCGAAAACTACACACTGTTTCCCTTTCTTGAGCCTTTGAGTGCCGGCAAACATGGCCCGTACTACGAACTGCGCGTTTACGATCTGATCAGCAGCGGCTTGCAGCCCACCCTCGACGGCTGGAACAAAGCCATCGGGCCGCGAACCGCCGAGCAGTATTCGCCGGTGTATGCCGCGTTCTACGCCACCGACGGTTCGCTGCCGCGCTATCTGCATATCTGGCCGTGGGCTTCATTGGAACAGCGCCAACGAGTTCGCGCCGAGGCAGTGGCCGACGGTGTATGGCCGCCGGAAAACTCCGGCCCGCAGTTGCGCGACATGCGCTCGACGATCTGCTTGCCCGCGGCGTTTTCGCCTTTGCAATGATTGGGTGCTGAACGCCATAGCCTACTGTTGATGGAAGACCCACTTGCTCACGGGTATCAACAGGCGTAAACAGAGCACGCGCCCAGCATCCGCAGGCGCGTGTTTTTTTTGACGCGTAACAAGGCGTTGAATCACACCCAATCAACACGACCAAGCGAGGCGAGCGTTGGTAGAGCGACGTCAGTTCAGCGGTGCCATGAAGGGTAAAAACCTTCGCTACCTCAATGAGCATGAAGGCCAATCAGTAAAGGCTCGGGCAGGCTTCTTGCTGCTGGAGCATTTCTCGTTGCCGGCGTTTACCCAGGCACTCGATACGATTATCACCGCCAATCTGCTGCGGCCTGAGCTGTTTTCCACGAAGACCTTCGGTTTGACTGAAGGGGAAGTGATCAGCGACTTGGGCCTGGTCATTCGTCCCGATGCCTGCCTCAGTCAGGCCGCGATTCAAGACCTGGACTTGTTGGTTGTTTGCGGTGGTTACCGCACGGCCCTCAAGACCGACGATACGCTGATCAATCTCTTGATCAATGCCGCCGACCTGGGCGTCAAGTTGGCTGGCGTGTGGAATGGCGCCTGGTTTCTCGGACGGGCCGGTTTGCTGGACGGCTATCGTTGCGCGGTTCACCCGGAACACCGTCCCGCGCTGGCGGAAATCGCCAAACTGGCCCAGGTCACCAGTGAAGCCTTTGTTGTTGATCGCGACCGCCTGACGGCGTCCAGCCCAAACGGCGCGTTTTATATGGCGCTGGAGTGGATCAAGGGCCTGCACGACAAAGCGCTGACTGATGGCATCGAAGACATTCTGGCGTTTGAAGCTTCGCGTTACCGGCGCATCAAACCCACGCTCAATGTGTCGGTTTGTGGCCCGCTGCGGGAAGTGGTCAATCTGATGGATGCGAACCTGGAAGAGCCGCTGGAGATGGACGCACTCTGTCTCTACGCCGGCCGGTCGCGCCGGCAGATCGAGCGTCTGTTCAAAGAGCAGCTGGGGACGACGCCCCAGCGCTATTACATGGACTTGCGGATCACCGAAGCCCGCCGACTGTTGCAACACACCACGTTGACCATCGTTGAAGTCTCGGTGGCCTGTGGTTTTGTTTCACCGAGCCATTTCAGTAAGTGCTACAGCGCCTATTTCGGCTATCGGCCGTCCAAGGAAACCCGGCTGGTCAAATAGCCGGTTGAGGTGTCGCGAATCAGGCCAATCATTTCGCCCCGAACAACATCGTCCAGTAAACCCCTTCATCACTGCGCGCCTCGGTCGCATAACCTGCACCGACCTGGGTGAACATCGGATTCATCAGGTTGGCGCAATGCCCTGGGCTGGCGAGCCATCCAGCCATCGCCTTGTTCGGTGAACCTTGGCCGGCGGCGATGTTTTCACCGATCTGCCGGCCACGGTAACCAGCCGCTCTTGCCCGGTCGGCCGCGGTGTCACCATCGGGATCGCGGTGAGCGAAATAGTTGCCGTAGGCCATCGCTTTACTGTGCCCTTGCGCGGCAGCGCCAAGGCTCGCGTTCCAGGCCAAGGGCCGAGCGGCGGCGAAGCGCTGGCGACCGCACATTCGCGGTTTGGCGCGGGCGGCGTTGACCTGTGCCAGCAAGGTTTTGCCGACGCTGCGTGTATCGCCCATCTGCCGGTCCAGCACTGGCTGCGCCAGCACCACTTGCCATTCACCGCGACTGCGGCTGACGCCAATGTCGGCGTACTGACTATCGAGCAACGCGGCGCAGTGGTCGTCCAGCAGCAGGTCGAAAGCCTCTTCGGCATCCTGCGCACCCACCACGCGGATAGAGCGAACGGCCACCGCCTGATACCCCGAATCTTTCAAACGCTCCCGCAAACCGCCGCCATAACCGATCGGCAGCGCCAGATTGGACTTCAGTGCCAGCGGCGACAGGCGTTGGGCGGGACGCCGCGCACAGTTTTCCGGGTGGGCTCGATAATCGTTGATGGCTTCCACCAGTTCTCGCTCCGCGCCAGCGTGGGCGGGGCTAGTGAAAAGGGCAAACGAGGTCAACAGGCACAGCGAAGTGAAGCGCAAGGCGAGGGCGGTTTGGCGCATGGTGCGGACAGCTCTGATGAGATGACAACGATAGGGAGGAGAAATATTCGCCGCTCTATGACTAACGCCCCGGAACAAGGTTCACGGGGCGCTAGGGCTTATTTGCTCATGAGGTCCGCTGTCCGACGGACGTATCGGTGGTCCATCAGATTTTGCGCATGTCGTTGAACGCCATGCGCTGCACGTCCTCTTTCAACAGGTAGATGGATACCGCGAGCAGAACAACGTCCTTCATGAGGAACGGAATGTTGCCGACCATCGCAGGAAAGCCGCCAGCCGATTCGGCCCATCCGTCAGGCATGAATGGAATGATCGTCACGGTGCCCAGGAAGGTGATGATCGAACCCAATGCACCAAGTGCTCCGAGCTTCCTGCTCCAGAAGCCGGCGAACAGCAACGCGCCGAACGTCCACTCAGCCACGCCAAGAAACCAGCTTGCGCCACGCACACCGAAGGCCGGGTACATCCAGGAAACCAATGGGCCGTTGCTGATATAGGGAATCAGTACATCGGCTTCGTACTGGAACCATTTCTGGTAACCAAAGAACAGGAAGATGATCACCATCGAGGCTCGCACCAAATGAAAGTCCAGGTCTCTTTTGAGCAGGCCCGAATTGGCGAGGGTGTTGAATAAAGCGTTCATGACTGACTGATTCCTTGGTTCACTTAAAAGGATGTTCTTGATGTCAGTGCGTGATTTGGCTGATCGCAATGACCAGCCCACTTTACGATGGGTAATTGAAATTATCGGGATTGTGGATTCTCAAATAGATGCTCTATCGTCTCAACCTAGATTGAGCCGATTTGACCGCCGCCACTCACCGGGCGTCATGCCCATGTGCTGGCTGAAGGCGCGCCTGAACGCGGCCACCGATTGGTAGCCCACCGTCTCCGCGACGGCTTCGGTCGATGCGTTGGGGTTCTTCAATTCGTTGGCGGCCAGCGTCATGCGAATCCCGGTCAAGAGATCGTTGGCCGATCGCCCGACCTTTTCCTGAAAGTGGCGGACCAGCGTTGCGCGCGACATGTTGCAGAGCCCCGCCAGTTCCGGCAGTGTCCAGGGGTGCGCCGGGTCACTGAACATGGCCGTCAGTGCGGGAGCCAGACGGGGATGGCCGACCAAAGCCAGTAATCCGATTGGGGCCTCATCCGACTCACTCGCCATACGCAACGTCAGGGTAAAGAGCGCTGCCGAAAGCGCATTCAACATTGCATGGCCGCCCAGATGGCTGGTGTTGGACTCGGCACGCATCAACGCCAGCAAACCCGCCAGTTGAGTGGAGGTTTCACTGCGACGCGAATCGTCTCCCGATGTCCTGACGACGAGCCGCGTAGGAAGGTAATCGCGAATGAAACGATCGTGCGGTGGCGCGAGGATGAAGCGTCCGCAGAGCATGTCCAGGCGTTCGCCTGTCCCCGTGTTCTCGCTGTATGTCAGATTGAGGTCGCCAAGGTAATGTGCCGGGGCGGGGGATAAACCACTGCCGTCATGCAGCACATGCCCCGAGCCATGAGGGAACATGACGATGTCACCCGCACCGAGTTGCTGCGCTCGCCCGGTACCCGGACTTTCCAGTAATGCAGTTCCACTGAGGATGACGTGATAGGGCATTTCACCCGCATTCGATTCGTCGTAGACCACTTCCCACGGTGCACCGTAGGAGCAGCGTAGCTCCAGCTGACCACGGACCGTCATCATGCTAATCAGGCGACTGAGCCAATCTGATTGGGGATTCATATTCGTTCATCATTGAGACGTTAGAGCACTATATTGATAATTATGAGGCTGAACAAGCTCACGTCCTTGGCCTAGAGTGGCGACTCCCAACCACCGCTGAAGGATACTCACCATGAGCCGTATCACTGTTCCAGCTGTTGCCTCCGCTACCGGTGCAACCGCCGTTGCCTATGCCGAAGTCAAGAAAATCGCAGGCGGCACCGTGCCTAATTTGTTCGCAGCAATCGGTCATCTGAACCCGGCGCTTTTGACGACAGTGCTGAATGCCGAAGCAACACTCGCGTCCGGCAGCCTGAGCAAACAGGACCTGGAAACCATCAAGTTGTTGATCAGCGAGCGGACTGGTTGCGACTACTGTGTGGCGGCGCACGTCATGCTGGGCAAAATGGTGGGTTTGACGACAGACACCCTCAAGAAAATCCGTCTGGGTCAAAGCACCGGCGACGCCAAGCGTGATGCGCTGGTGCACTTCGTGCTGAATCTGCATGAGACCAACGGGACGATCAAGGATCAGGAGTACAACGTCATTCGCGCCGCGGGCTACACCGAGGGTCAACTGCTCGAGATCTCTCTGACAGTTGCGATGACCATCTTTACCAACACCTTCAACCGCATCAATGACACCGATATCGATTTTCCTTCGGTGAATTGATTCGGTGTTGCAGGCGGATGCACCCTCGCATCCGCCTGACTTTTCAACTACACAGCGTCGCCAAGCTCTTCGATGATGCGTTTGGCGATGTAATCGACATGGGTCTCCAGCGCAAAGTGCCCGGTATCCAGCAACTCAACGATGGCGTTGGGGTTATCGCGTTTGAACGCCTCGGCGCCCGGCGGGATGAAGAACGGATCATGTTTGCCCCAGATCGCCAGCGTCGGAATTTGCCGTTCACGGAAAAACTGCTGGAACTGCGGGTAGCGTTCGAGGTTGTTCGCGTAGTCCAGGAACAGGTCCAGTTGAATGTCCTTGTTGCCAGGCCGTTCAAGCAGCAAGGCGTCGAGGGTGTAGGACTCGGGGGCGATAGTTTCCGGCGTGCTGACACCGTGTTCGTACTGCCAGCGAGTACCGGCCAAATGCAGGACCGCATCGGCAATCGCCTGGCGATTTTCGGCTGACGGCTCTGCCCAATAGGCCTTGATCGGTGCCCAGGCATCGCCCAGCCCTTCAAGGTAGGCATTGCCATTTTGTGAGACGAGACCGGTCATTCGTTCGGGATGCTTCACCGCCAGTCTCAGGCCGGTCGGTGCGCCGTAGTCGAATACATACATGGAATAGCGCGTCAGGCCCAGGGCGTCGACAAAATGCTCCAGGGTCTGTGCCAACGCATCGAAGCTGTACACGTACTGGCGCTGATCAGGCACTTCGGTGAAACCAAAACCCGGCAGGTCCGGCGCGACGATATGGAAGTGTTCGGACAACAGGGGGATGAGCTGGCGAAACTGGTGGGATGAACTTGGAAAACCATGCAACAGCAGCAGGGTCGGCTTGGCCCGATCGCCCGCTTCTCGGTAGAAAACGCGCACGCCGTCAACGTCGGCAAACGTGTAGCTGATGGATGCAATGCCTGGAGTCATGTTGGCCATGATGGGACTACCTCGTAACCGCTTCGGTGGTGTTTAAATGGTTTGCGAGGAAGACTGTTGCATGCAAATAAATAACCCGTCAAGCGCATTTTGACGGGTTACTATTTTTGATGGAGGGAGAATGGCTTTGGCGTATCAGGAGCCGGATACGTTTTTCTGCCGCTCGCGGTGCGCGGCCGCTTTGGCTCTGTTACCGCAGACAGCCATGCTGCACCAGCGGCGTTTTCTTCCCCGGGTGTGATCAACGAACATCAACGTGCAACTGGGGCCTTCGCAGCATTTCACATCGGAAAAGTCTTCGGTGCAGACAAACTCTGCGAGGACTTCGCCAAGGGGCAGAAGCAGGGAGTCCGGACCACGCCAACGCCGCTGAAACTGCCAGGCGAGCTTGGGCGTGTCGCCATCCTGCAGGGCAATCCGGGTAAATTTCTCGTCCCGTTCGAGCAGGCGATTCAAGGGCTCCAGCTCCGCTAGGGCCGAAGCATCCAGCGGTTTGCCTTTGTATTTGACGACGAAGCCACGAAACCATTCCCGCAGCGACCGGGCCTGTGACGCGACCATTTCCAGCTCGCCCGGCATGGCCTGCGCTTGCATCCGCTGGAGAATCTCGGGCTCTACCCAGCCAGCTTGTTTCAGCCATTCCAGCCAGCCGGCGCCATCGTCGATCCAGTCCACCGGCTCATCGATGGGCGTCGCGATCGAGTTCAGGAAATCCAGGGCGGCGGCATCGGCCAGGAACATCGCCGGGCCACGGGGTGTGCTGCTCATGAGAGTGTCCCTTGAAGGGGTGATTGGATACCGGTCAGCGTAACCACTCTAATGTGTGTTGACAAGTTACTGCCTGGCTCGTAACCTCTAAATTGTATTCGGTGTGGTTACTTATCAGCTCGACTTGGGACAGACATCATGAAAGCAATCGTTCTGGAAAAATTCGGCGGCATTGATAGCCTTGTCTACAAAGACATCCCTGAGCCCGAAGCGATGGCGGGCCATGTGGTGATCGAAATCAAAGCCTTCGGTATCAACCATGCGGAAATGCACATGCGCCGCGGGGAATGGGCTGAAGCTGCCCCGGTTTCAGGTATCGAATGCGTTGGACTGGTCAAGTCATGCCCGGGTGGCGAGTTTCCGGTCGGTGCCAAAGTCGCTGCTCTGATGGGTGGTTTGGGCCGGACGATCAACTGCGAAATTGCACCCCACTTGACCACCCAATTGCATTGAAACTGACCACCTGTTTGCATTCGACTTGACCAGTCATTTGCATTCGACTTGACCAGGCGGATTTGATTTGATCTTCCACCGTGCCTGGGCCGACTGGCAGTGGAATTCGTCTCAGCGTAATCTGGGGAATAGGCTACCCTGGAGGTTGGCCTTCAGAACGATCATGTTGAGGTGAAGGAACATTTAGCGTGGGCATCGAGCAGACGAAAACGTTGATCAGCACCCGCAGCGAGGAAAACGCCAATCGATTACTGAGGGCTGGCTGGACCCTATTGCTCGTGGCAGATCGCTGTGAGGGGGAACACCAATGGCTGCTCTATCAACTGGCTTGGCAACGTGAAGGTGAGCCAGTAGAAATCACGTTTACTGGTGTCGAGCCTGGTCCTGACCCGTTCTGACGGTTGTTCGTCTAGCTTATTATCCTTGGCGCTCGCCCCCGAACACTCGTTCCCATTCACGAGTTATCAATTCGCGACATGCTGAAGGTGATTCACCAAAGCAGCGTTGCGAAACAGTCGCCATTTTTGCCTCTGTCGCATAGCGTATGGCGACTCCGTTTTCACCCAGTAATACGCTTCCGGCACCTCTCAACAGCGTATGCCCATCCACAGCGTCATGCGCTGGAACAGCGTAGAGAGAGACGCCGCATATTCCTTCACCTGCGGCCGCCCTTGGCAGTCTGTATGCGATCGATGGCAGTGCATGGAAGTGCCCTGGAGCACACAGTTCTCAATTGAGTTCAGGGTTACTCACCGCTTCTGCACTAACCATGATCATGCTCTCGCTCGAAAGCTGTTTATCATCGAGACGCACATCTTGTAGAGACGAGGCATGTCCTTACTGAACATGCCTAGTGTTGGGTTGTAGACCCTAACGATGGCACAAGTGATTTCTTGAAGGGCTTGAAGATCAGCGATATCGGTTGGGCTGCTGCATAACACCATCCCCGTGCTCGGGGTTGTATACGTACCAGTGCCTTCTGAGGGACGACCCGATTGCATCAGTTGGGCGGAGGGCAAATCCCACTTGATTCGCAACGGTCGACACCCCGACCACGAGGTCCATCCGGACGACTCCACTCTTCGGAGAGCAGAGCGCCTGCCCGTTCAATTATTTCAGTTACTTGAGCGAGTAGTTCTGAAAGATCTGGGCTAGACATAATGTTCCTCAAGGCTAATAAACCGCTCAAGGAATGTCCCCGAGGCAGCGATGATGTATGACAGGCAGCCGACCCACCGATTCGGGCTAGGCACCACGGAAAATAGTGCTATCAAACAAATGATTGCATGGCATCTGACCAAGCGTTTGCATTCGACTTGACCACTCGCAGTGCCATTGACTTCATCGCTACTCGCCGTAACACCAAACGATCCTTCCGTTGGGCGAGAGCCTCAGTGCTTTCTACTTTTGACCCTGCGCATAGATTCTCCCTTGAGCTGAATAACGTGAGATTTGTGTACGATGCGGTCAAGGATAGCGTCCGCAATCGTTGGGTCAGTAAACAGGTCGTACCACTTCTCCTTCGGGTATTGGCTGGTGATCAGCAGAGAGCCGTTCTGAGACTGTTGATCAATGACATCCAGGAGGAAAGGACCAAGCTGCGTATCAATTCCACCGATACCAAGATCATCAATGATCAAGAGCTCGGCCCGGATCAACTGGCGGCGTAGTTTTGGGAGCGTGTGATCCGCGTAAGAAAGGGATATTTCTTCGAATAACTTTGTGGCGGTGCGATAAACCGTATGTGACCCAAGCCGGCAGGCTTGGTTTCCAAAGGCACAAGCCAACCAGGTTTTCCCTGTGCCGGTTGCACCAGTGATAATTATGTTTTGCCGCCGTCGCAGCCACTCGCATTCACTCAAGGTCATGATCTCGTTACGATCAAGGCCTCGATTAGCTTTGAACTCAATATTTTCGAGGGTCGCTTCCGACTCGCGAAGTTTGGCTGCCTTGAGTAGTCGCTCAATTTTTCTGGTCTCGCGCTGAGATGTCTCCGCCTCCATCATCAGACCAAGCCTCGTATCGAAAGGCTGTTTAAGCATTGCGGGCTCTTCGAGCTGGCGCTCATACGCGATCGCCATTCCACTCAATCCAAGGTTCAGCAGCCCTTGTGCGGTGTTTAATACATGTTTCATACCGGCTCGTCTCCCTGCGTGGCGTAGTACTGGGCGCCGCGAATGTTTGAGTGCTCAATGAGCGGCGTTGAAATTCTCAACACGGGTCGCCGGTCAGACCCGTTACGTAAAATTGACCGTAGTCGTTCCGAACTCAGGATGTTGAGCGAGTTGGCGTAGGCACAAGCCGATTCCAGTCGAGACGATACAATCTGTCCTTTGCGCACGTCGCGTCTGAGAGCGACTACAGCCCGAAGCCCTGTGGCAAAGTCCCTCCTGTCATCGAGATTTTTTTTGACGTAATACAGGGTTTCTGGACCGATACTCTGTGCCCAAGCTAACAACATCTCCGGCTGAGAATCCTGAAAATGCCCATGGTTGGGCGACAGATGTTCTCGTAATGTGCTGACACCCCGGCTAAGTTCCACCCGGTGAGTGCTGATGATTTGCCGTTGGAAGCAGACTTCAAGCCACTCATCATTTACGCGTAGATCAACAACTTGATTGGCGAAGTGATATGGGACTGAATAATTATGCTGATTGAATTCAACGTGGTAATCGCTACCGACCCGAACATGGTAAATCCATTGGCTATAGTTGTAGCCCCTCTCGGGAAGTGGTTGCAAAGCTGGAGATTCAATTTCAAGAAAGCGTACCATCCTACTTTTTGGATAAGTTCGAGTCACTCTGTCGTTCAAAACGCCAACCCAATAAGCAATTTGCTCATTAAGCTCATCTAGTGAGAAAAATGTACGTGCTCGGAGTCTGGCAAGAATAAATCTCTGTACAATCTGAACGCCAATTTCGCCCAAAGATTTGTCTTTGGGCTTGCGAGGCCTCGCAGGTGTAATGGTTACTCCGTAGTGTTCTGAAAGCTCGGAATATGCACGATTCAATACAAGTTGGTCACGCGTCGATTTGAGCACCGCAGCTTTCAAGTTGTCGGGAACCACAAACCTGGGCACCCCCTCAAAGAACTCTAATGCACGCACGTGGCAACGTAACCAATCTTGAGTTGTCTGACTTGCTACTGCTGTCGCAAATATGTATCCAGAGGCTCCCAAAGTAGCGACGAAAATTTGAGCGGTGCTGACCGCACCTGTTACTGAATCTTTTATACGCATCGTTCGTCCGCAAAAGTCAACGAACATCTTGTCACCCGGCAGGTGCACCTGTCTCATGCTGACCTTTTGCGTATTCAGCCAGCTTCGGTAAAGGCGGGTGAACTGAGCATATGAAACGCCAGAAGGCTCTTTTTCCCTAAACTCCTGCCACAACAGTTCCAGTGTCATGTCAGGCAATCGAAGCTGGTCGTGTACTTCCAGCCACTGCGGACAAACCTTCCTGTTGATTGGTCCTCTTGGGTCGCACAGCCGAGCTGTAAACGCTTTATTGTCGAGTGGCCTGAGACTTTCCCAGGTTTCGCCGCTTTGCTTCAACTGATCTCGGAGTGTGCGAACCGTATTGTGAGATACCTTCGCTAACCGGCCAACGGCCCGGTTGGATAGCTTGTTATCTGCCGCAAGGCGTAGCACCTCGCGTTGTCTCTCTATTGGTAACCTCATCGTTTCTCCCCGCGACAGGCGTGTGAACGCCTCACAAATCGCGCCGTGTGAAATTTACAGATGAACGGGGTTTGGTCGGCTTGACGCCGAACGCGGGGGAACACAGAATGGCCATGTCCTGGACTCGAAACCTGACATAACCAAAAAAAGCCTGGGGCGCCAACCCCGGGCTTTTTTGTGCTCCTGAACCACCGTGTTGCGGTTCAGTCACCTTTCATGTCGCTACCTCCTCTTTCCATGGCTGATCGTATCGATCACTTCATTGCACCTCTTTTTGCATTGCTTCCGCCTGCTTTGGAGGTGCAAAGCGCTGTTTGGCAATCCAGGTTGCAACTTCTTTTGATAGAGCAAAAGACCCGCGCCGGTTTGGCACATCGAACAAAGGCACTTCGATTCGCCCTCGCTGTTTGGCCTTGCGAAAAGCCTCATGCGACGCGTAGCCCAATTCCCGCCACAACGCGGTACTCCCGAGCATGAGCCCGTAGCGGTCTACTAGGTCGTCCTCCAATTCGGAGGCAAGAGTCTCTATCTCGATGTGTTCTTGCATGACGCGGCTTGTCCTGTGTAGTCACGCTTCATGTTAATTAACAGAGCTCTTGCCTTCCAGCCGTAAGACTTCTACATTTTTTACGGTACGGGATTTTTTGGAGTCGTTGTAGATGACTGATTTCCATAGAATAGTTGAAATCTACTTGGCGTTTTCACATGAAATGCGGAACTTTTTTTGTGAAAAAAACGATTCCCGGCGATGCCCTATCGAAACGCTACGAGTTCGCTATTGGTACGAAGGCCTGAAGCAGCGCACGTCCCTTTCTTCCGCGTATGCACTGGAGCGGCATTTCGAGAAGGAATCGTTTCAAAGAAATAGTAATGGGACGATCCGTCATTATCGGAGCAAATGGTCAGGATACGAGAAAGATCTAAATACCCCGAAGTCAAAAACACTTAAACGCGTTGAGCTTCTCGCTCCAGGTTCAACTCGAGAGTTAGAACACCCCCTCTGGGAGATAATGCGATGCGTGGGCCAAAACAAAATTGATACAGACGCCTATATGAGAACACTGAGCGTCGACGTTCAAACTGTAATATTTTCGTCAGGGTTTTCAGGATTGTCCGCGTACTCAAGGCGCGAACCCGTCACGCAACGGCTGTTGGATAAACTTGAAAAGCGAGTCAGTCTCGACTGTGTAGCTTGTCTGATTTGTTTGGTACTTGAAGCCACTCAGCAAAAGCGCAGTGTGACTGCTGTAAAAATAGCACTTACGCTGCATAATGCACTTTTAATGATTAGTATTGAACTCCAAGCTCGACATATCGCACTTCCGTTCTTGGACTGGATCATTGAGCACATCCTGCCCCTGGGGATTTTACCTCATTTAAAAATTTGGATGAACGGTAGCGACTACGTACATGCATCAGCGCATTTGAACGCGATGGTTTATCAGAATGAAAACACGCGAGGGAAAAGCCTGAGTTGGCCCCAGCGGACCAAAACTATGCAGAGACTGATTCACGGGAAGATGGGCTTTGACGTTGAGTACGCCATGAAACCCCAATTTGAACTTAGGCTTGATGCTAAGGACATTCCCGCTGAACTTGTCAAAGATTTCGAGCGTGCCTCTGCTCTTCGAACGTGGGGTTGGAACTGTATTCTTGAAGGGCGGTCAGAGCCCTTCCCGCCGGTAGATCTGTTGCTGTGAGGGACCTCATATGAAAAAGCTCAGCGGATTCTATCGTCGAAATCGCCGATGTGTGTAAATGCTTGACCAATCCTTTGCATAACCACTGACCAGCCATTTGTATTCGTCAGACCAACCCGCTTGCATTCGGCCTGATCAACGTGTGCGGCAGTGTTCATGTAGAGCCGCGTTTTACGTTCAAGTACTAGGCTCATGGCAAAAGAACGGTGCCTCCTACGATCTTCCTCGATTCGATCAATCGATGCGCCGTTGCTGCCTCAGCAAGCGGCAACTTATCATGAATGCGTATGACCACCGCACTGCTACCAATAACGTCAAAGAGTTCCTGACTCATCGAGACCAGGTCCTCCCGCTTGGCGAGGTATTGGGTCAGTACCGGCCAAGTGGCGTACAACGATCCTTTCTCCGCCAGCATCATGATGTTGAATGACTCGATAGGGCCTGATGAAACGCCGAAGCTCACAAAGCATCCCATGGGCTTCAAGCAGTCAAGCGAAGCAGGGAACGTGGCCTTCCCAACACCGTCATACACAACATCACATCCTTCGCCTTGGGTGATCTCGCGGACGCGCTCGGCGAAGTCTTCCTCGCCATAATTAATGACGTGGTCGCAGCCGTGCTTAGACGCGATTTCAGTTTTTTCGGGTGATCCAACGGTACCAATGACCATGGCGCCCAAATGCTTCGCCCATTGCGACAAGATGAGCCCCACACCGCCCGCGGCTGCATGGATAAGAACCGTGTGACCCGGCTCAACTCGAAAGGTGCGACGCAGAAGGTACTGCGCAGTCAGCCCCTTTAGCATCGAGGCAGCGGCTGTTTCGAAATCGATTGCCTCTGGAAGACGCACAAGGAAATGTTCGGATACAACGCATTGTTCGGCATATGCGCCCAACGTCTCGACGTAGGCAACTCGGTCGCCCGGAGCGAATTCCGTGACCCCATCACCTACTGCAACGACTTCTCCAGCACCTTCCTTGCCTGGAGTGAACGGGAGACAAGGCGGAGAAAATGCGCCTGTACGAAGATAGGTATCGACGAAGTTGACGCCAATCGCTCGGTTGCGAACAAGAACTTGCCCTCGCTGAAGTGGCGCAAGCTCGATGTCCTCGAAGGAGAGGACGTCCGGACCACCGTGTTGGTGGATTCGTATTCCTTTCATGTCATTCGCCTTTTCATTGTCAAAATCTACAGATGATTACGGAAGCATCACATCAAACTGGATACGCTGAAATTAGGGCCCTGGGTTCAGGGGCGCCCGACAAGCACATACCCTAAATCCGGTGAGCATCTGACGCAGCTGCCCTTTTATGAATGATTGAAACTTCCAAATCAGATTTTCGGACGACTTCAGCAACGCCCCCAACCAATGCGACCGACGTCACCGCAGTCTATGAGGACGTTGCGTCAGCTCGAAATCAGTCCAGATATTGCAGGAAGAAATTCGTCAACTTATCGAAAGGAATAAGGTTGACCTTGTCGTAGAGATCGACATGCCCCGCACCAGGAACGATGTAAAGCTCCTTGGGTTCTGCGGCAAGCGCGTAGGCCTCCTCGCTGAAAAACCGCGAATGTGCATGCGCACCTGCAATGAACAGCAGCGGCCGAGGAGAGATATTGGCGATATGCTCAAAAGGGTAGAAATTCAACAGCGGCCCAGTGCTGGTCATCGACATATCCGTCGAGGCACGTGGATGCTGGCCTCTTGGCGTACGGTAATAATCAAAGAATTCCTTTTCGACTTCGTAGGAGTCTTTATTCAGAGCCGTAGGAACGCCTGGCTCGTACCGCACCGTCTTCAAACTCAGCCCAGCGCTGCTCACCAATGGCTTTCAACGTTGCTGCTACTTGAGCTTTGTCGACGTTTGGCGCTAGACCTTGGCGACGAGCGCGGCCCATGTCGTACATCGATACGGTAGCGATCGCCTTCATGCGTGGATCAATCTGACCTGCGCTGACAGCAAAGCCGCCGAAGCCACAAATACCAATAATTCCGATTTTCTCTTTGCTCACAAACGGTCGAGTGCCGATAAAGTCGACCGCAGCGCTAAAGTCCTCGGTGTAGATTTCAGGTGAAGAAATGTGGCGGGGCTCACCACCGCTTTCACCACCAAAAGAGGCATCAAAAGCGAGGGTAACAAACCCTTCCTCAGCCATACGCTGCGCGTATAGACCTGCGGTCTGTTCCTTCACGCCGCCGAACGGGTGACCGACGATAATCGCCGCGTGCTTCTGAGTCTTATCCAAACCTTTAGGCAAGTACAGGTCACCCACAACAGAAAGATTGATCCTGTTTTTGAAGCTAACCTTCTCCACAGTAACCTTATCGCTGCGCGGGAAGGTTTTATCCCATTTTTCGTCTTCAGCCGCGTAGCTGCCACCAGTGGCTACGCTTGCGCCCAGTGCCATCGCTGCAATGATGTGTTTCATGATACGTCCCTCTATATCGGTTCAAGAGATAACCAAACAGCCAGGGTGCTTTGTCCAGCGCCCTGTGCAACCCAATGATCTGCTTGTTTTTTATGGGTGAGCGTTGCGAAGGGCAGCCCAGGCAAATGCTGCGGAGGCAGCTAGAGCAGCAACTCCGAATGCAAATGGGCTCCACCAGCCCAGGGCGTCGAACATAAATCCGCCTAAGCCTGCGCCCAAGGTGATAGCCAACTGGATCGTAGCTACCATCAGACCGCCCCCTGCCTCAGCATCATCTGGAAGCGTTTTGCTCAACCAAAGACCCCACGCTACTGGCGCTGGAGTAGCGACTAGCCCCCAAGCGGCAAGCAGAAATCCCACTGCCAACGTCGAACTGCCCATAGCTATCAAAACCGCGGAAACCAATGCCATCGATAACGGAATTCCGATCAGGTACGCATACATACGGTGTTGCAGGAGCGCCCCTATCAGGTAGGTGCCAATCACCCCGAAAACACCCAACAGCAGCAACATAAGAGACAGAGTGGTCACGCTCACCTGCGTGATCGTTTCAAGGAACGGGCGAAGATAGGTGAAGACAGCAAACTGGCCCATGAACAACAGCATGATTGCGAGCATCCCAATTGCGACCTGGGAGTTTCCCAGCAGTCGGAACGGGTTGCTGGAGCGGGCACTAGGCTCGCTGCGCATTGCAGGAATACTTGCCCACTGCCAAGCGAAAGCTAAGACCGCCAGGGGCACTACCAGGAAAAAGGACCCCCTCCATCCAATGTATTGACCCAGGAAACTGCCCAATGGAGCAGCAACGGTAGCGGCTAATGCGTTGCCGCCATTGATGAGTGCTAATCCCTTTGCGACGGAATTTTTAGGGACAAGCTTCATGACTGTTGCGGTGGACATCGACCAGAAACCCCCGATGGCCACCCCCAACAATGCCCGCCCGGTCATGAACATCAATCCGTTGTGCGCAAAGGTGACGATCAAACCCGAGACTGTCAGAAGCAGACTGAAGCCGAGCAGGACCTTTTTCCGGTCAAATCGTCCCGTCAGCGGCGTGTTCAGCAAGCTGGTGAGTACTGCGAAAAAACCCGAGATCGAAATAGCCTGGCCAGCTTGGCCCTGGCTAATCCCCAGATCCTGCGCAATTGGTGTGAGGAGGCTGACCGGCATGAACTCTGAGGCGATCAGTACAACAACGCACAGCGCCATTGAAAAAACGGCGCCCCATGCGGGTGGATGTGAAGCGGACGTAGCTCGCCCAAGCGTGGCATCAAATGTGGTCATATATCGTTTACCTCATGGATCTGTATCCATGTCAGCTAAAGTGCGAACGACGCGGCTTCAGTGGGGGGAGACAGATGGATTCCGAATTTGAATGACAGCTTAAGGTGAAACCATTACTGTGATTAGCCACCATAGTTTTCATGTAGTAATGAGAAAACATCAGTAATGAGCGCGCCCAAGATCAACGATCTACAAGCCTTTCTCGCCGTTGCCCGTGATCAAAGTTTCACGAAGGCCGCCGCAAAGCTGGGCGTCACACCCTCAGCCTTGAGTCACACGATCAGAGGGCTGGAGTCGCGTTTGGGGGTGCGCCTGCTTGCGCGAACTACGAGAAACGTGGCCCCCACCGAAGCTGGCGAAAAGTTGATGCTCTCGATCGGGCCGCTGTTCGACCAGATCACTGCCGAAGTCGAAATGCTCGGTGAACTGCGAGATAAACCAGCGGGAAGGATCCGAGTGACTTGCTCGGACGATGCAGCTGAAAGCATCATCAGACCGATGCTTACAAGCTTTCTTGAGCAGTACCCCGATATCAGTGTGGAAATCAGTATCGATTACGGCTTCACCAATATCGTGACCGACCGTTTCGATGCAGGCATACGCTTAGGCGAATCAATCAGCAAAGACATGATCGCTGTTCGAGTCAGTCCGGATTGGCGCTTGGTTGTGGTGGGAGCACCGGCATACTTCGCCCGCCATGCAGCTCCAGTCATTCCGCAGGATTTAACCCAGCATAATTGCATTAACATCCGTCACACGATGGATGGCGGGTGCTATGCATGGGAATTCGAGAATGGTGACCGGAAGCTCAATATTCGGGTGACCGGCCAACTGACCGCCAACAGCATGATTCATGTCGTCAACGGTGCCCTCGACGGTATCGGACTGGCGTATGTGCCCGATTTCATGGCCAAGCCATATCTCGCTGATGGCAGGCTTCAAGAAGTGATGCCGGAGTGGTGCCCCTACTTCCAAGGCTTTCACCTTTATTACCCGAACCGGCGACAAGCCTCATCCGCCTTCACCGCGTTCGTGGATGCGGTGAGGTATCGAGGTAAATGAACCTGGCCGACGGTGGTGATCGGAGTTCCGCTGATAGGCGCAACCCACAACACGTTTCCTACGGCCAGGCCTTACATTGTCAGTGGTTGTGAGGCGGGGCAACGCTTGCGCCTGGACCAACCTGATATTGTTCATCGGTGACCTTCTCTAGCCACTCAACATTCTTGCCATTTAATGCTTCTTGCACGGCAATATGCGTCATTGAGGTAGTCATGGACGCACCGTGCCAGTGCTTATGTCCCGGTGAACACCAGATGACGTCGCCCGCCCGAATCTCAACTATTGGCTCGCCCTCACATTGGGTCCAACCGCACCCTGAGGTGACGATGAGCGTCTGGCCTAATGGGTGAGTATGCCAAGCGGTGCGAGCGCCCGGCTCAAAGGTCACACTCGCTACCGAGACGCGCGCGGGCTCAGGTGGGAAGTTGAGCGGGTCAATCCGAACGGTTCCAGTGAACCATTCTTCGGGGCCTTTAACAGATGGTTGAGAACCTGCACGTTTAAGTTCCATTGTTTCCTCTCCAGAACCCCAAAGGGTTGCAATTACGCGGTCGGGATCAGCCCCGCGCATATCAGATATCTCGCCGAACAATGACGCCAAAACTTGCTATTCGGGTAGCGCATACGCAACCACGTAGTCGCCTTTCTGTGTCGTTGCCGAGTTACCACCAGCGCTTATGACGACGAACTGTCTTCCGGTTTTCGGCGACACGTAAGTCATCGGTGTCGCTTCCGCTCCAACCGGCAATCGCCCTTTCCATAATTCCTTGCCAGTGCGGACATCCAGCGCACGAATGTAGAAGTCCTGGGTTCCAGCCATAAACACTAAGCCGCTGGAGGTGGTGATGGGACCTCCACGCGTCGGCATGCCAATTGGCATAGGCAAGTGTGTGGCAATACCGAACGGCCCCGTTTGCTCGGTGGTGCCGAGCGGTGTCGACCAAGCGACTTTGCGGGTGGCCAAGTCGATAGCGCTGATGGTTCCATACGGTGGTTCCTGGCAAGGAATACCCAGCGGTGAAAGGAAACGCCCCTGCTCGATACCCCATGGCGTTCCCACTTGGGGGGCGTTGCCTTCATGGCCACCGCCGCTAAGGGTTTTCTCGTCATAGGCAGCGCGTGGAATCATGCGGTTCCAGATCGCAACACGGGTGTCGTTAACGATCATGTAGCCGAGGTTCTCGGCAATGGAAACAGAGCCCCAGTTCATACCTCCGAGCCAGCTCGGATACTGAATCGTCAGCCGCTCGCTTGGTGGCGTGAACTCACCCTCATACCGGGCTTTACGAAAATCGATCCGGCAAATCAACTGATCCAGCGGAGTAAGTCCCCACATCCGTTTTTCACTCAGTGGTTCTGTGCCTATGGTCGGCATACCGACAGAGTAGGGCTGGGTCGGAGAACTTCGATCATCTGCAACGCCTCCTTGCGGGACGGGGTGCTCTTCGACTTGCGCGATGGGTGCACCATTACGTCGATCAAGCATGAAAATCTGGCCACGCTTGGTCGTTTGGATAAGAGCAGGGAGTGTCCCTCCATGACCATCAGGGACGTCGTACAGTGCTGGCTGTGAAGGCACGTCATAGTCCCAACGGTCGTGATGAACGGTCTGGAAACGCCACCGCTCGCGTCCGGTAGCAATATCCAGCGCAACGATGGAGGACGAATAGCGGTCGTCCGCCTCTGAGCGATGACCCCCCCAGAAGTCCGGGGTTGCATTACCGGTCGGCAAGTAAATCAGACCCAACGCGTCATCGAAGGCTGGCGTCGACCACACATTCGGCGTGCCGGCCGTGTAGCTTTGCCCCGGAGGCGGCTCTCGGGTGATAGCCGGATTTCCCAAATCCCATGCCCAGACCAAAGCCCCTGTTTGCACATTGAAGGCGCGGACCACGCCGGAGGGTTCGCCCGTTGTCTGGTTGTCCCAAACGAGACCACCCACTACTACCAGATCTCGTACTACGGTCGGTGCAGCAGTAGGGAAATAAAGCTCCTGTTCAGGACTGCCCATGCCAATGCGCAGACTCACGCCGCCACCTTCGCCGAAGTCTACGCATGACTGGCCTGTCTGCGCATCGACAGCGATCAAGCGGGCATCGACAGTAGTCGCAATGATCCGACGCGTACACGCTGCCGTGGCCGTCTGCGACGACGCTGTCGTAAGCGCTGGCGCGGCGTCGTAGTAACCCACGCCTCGACATCTTGGGTAGACATTGTTGGCCTGTGCTTTGGAGTTGTGGTGCCAGATCTCCTTGCCCGAGTCGGCATCCAGTGCAAACAGCTGGCTGGATTGAGTGCAGCCATAAAGAACGCCGTTGACGTGAAGCGGCGTGACCACGTGGCCTTGGCTGCCTTTGGGAATTTCTCCGGTCTGGTAGGTCCAGGCAACCTTAAGGTCTGCGACATTGCTGGGAGTGATTTGGTCCACCAGAGCGTGACGAGTCCCAGAAGGCGTATGGCCAAAATAGCGCCAATCAGTCGCTGGCTGGACTCTTCCCACTGCCCTGCCAGGTACTGGCGCGGGCGCGTTATCAGCCGTCTGTATAGGCTGCGGCTGCAAGGCATAATAGAAAGTCACGATCAGGCTGAGAGCAACTATCGCAGCGCCCGTATAGGCCAACGGAGCAGGTGCTCGTGGCCCACGCCCATAAAAGTGTGGCATCGCCACCAGCACGACGAGAGCGAGTGCTGCTAGTGCGAACAGACGCGAATACAGCGGCCAGAACGCGAACCCCACATCCCACAGCGACCAAATGATGGACGCCGCGAACACGACAAGATAGAGCACTGCACCGATCAGACGGCGCTGTATCACGAAGGCTCCGCTAAGGGTTAGACCCAAACCTGCGATCGCGAAATACCAAGAACCGCCAAGGGTGATGAGATATCCACCGCCTACCAGCAGGAACAGGCCTACTAATAAAATCACTGTACCCAGGATAATCAGGAAAACGCTGTTCATCTTCGAGACGTTGGTTGATGACATCGGATTCTTATTCCTTTAACTGGATTTCAAGCGCAACCCTACCGACGACTGTAAAAGAGCCGTCCTTAATGAAACCGGGTTCATGCTGTGGCTCAGGAGTTGCGCGCTTTTACTGCACGCAGACCCATTGCATCGTCTTAACGCATGATGAAACCGCCATCCACTGAGATGGATTGTCCGGTCACATAACTTGAGGTGGAACTGCTCAGCCACAACACCGCGTCGGCGATTTCCTCAGGTAGGCCATGACGGCCCATAGGTACGCTTTTCATCATCGCTTCCAAAGCCTCACCCTGACCTGCTGCGACCATCTGGTCGGCCATTGGAGTCCAGATCAGTCCAGGGCATACGGCGTTGATGCGGATGTTGCGCGCGGCATATTCAAGCGCAGCGCTTTTGGTCAGACCGATAACCCCATGTTTTGCAGCGTGGTAATTGGCCCGCTCGGCACCGCCTACTAGCCCGCCCAAAGAGGAGCAGTTGACGATGGTTCCGCTGCCCTGTCGGCGCATGTATTGAAGTTCATACTTCATGCAACTCCACACGCCGCGAAGGTTGATAGACATGACTTTGTCGTAATCTTCCACAGTCGCATCAGCGACCTCTGCGAGAATGTTCTGGATGCCCGCATTGTTGAAAGCAGCGTCGAGACGGCCAAAGGTCGAGACGGTTTCATCCACCATAGCTTTCACCTGATCGATGTCCCCAACGTCGCAGCCAATGCCAATTGCCTGAAAGCCTGCTTTGACCAAGGCCTCAGCAGCAGCGCAAGCAGCATCTTTATTGATGTCTGCCAGAGCAACGGATGCGCCGGCTGCCGCGAATGCCTTGGCTGTGGCCAAGCCAATCCCCGACGCTGCGCCGGTGACCAGCGCAACCTTGTTTTCAAAAGAAAAGCCCATTTGTGATTACTCAATAGCAAATTGGTTTAGTTGGAGATGCGTATGACCCAGTTAGCAGAAAGCGCTCATCCGTCTTGATGACGTTGGCTAGCTCAGCCTGCTGCCTGTTCATTTGCCGGCTTTCGTTGCCCCATTTAATGGCGCTGCCGAAGTGGCATCCGCTTCGAGTCCCGGAACCACGAGTAAACTGATCGTGGCACCGCAAAGAGGTCGTGGAGTCATCGTTACGCCTCGGTTTGAAGAGTTTGCAACTGCTACCGCATGCTCGTTATTGATTACGTCTTTTCAAACTAGCCAACGTAGGTGGCGATGAATACCTAGGGTAAACGGGATGATCTGCTGAGTAGCACTCAACAATTAGGTGAAAAGCAGGCTGTACAAGGCTTTGCGAGGCAGCGTTAACAGAACAGAACCATTAATGAGTTCTGCTCAGTATTTCATGTGGTTTTTGGCAGGTAGTCCAAGGATCGGCCATGTACTAGCTTTGTCAGTTCGACCGCTAGTGAGCAGGAGCTGAACCATGCAAACCCTCGTTTCTGTGAGTGCGCTTGTCGCCGTTTTGATGGCCTCAGCGTTTGCGTGCGCTGATGACAGCGCTAAAGACCAATCAATGAGCGTCGCTAGGAACGGAGAGCAAGCGTCCATCCAAGGCGCACCCGCTAACTTCGTTGGTAATGCTCGGATCGACCCTCTGTTTCCTGTCCGCGCGCCATCGAAAGTTTCAGCCGGTGCGGTGACATTTCAACCTGGCGCTCGATCAATATGGCATACCCACCCACTTGGCCAAACGCTGGTGGTGACGGCAGGAACAGGTTGGGTTCAACAGGAGGGCGGAGAAAAAATCGTCATCAAGCCAGGCGACGTAATCTGGACGCCTCCAGGAGTGAAGCATTGGCATGGAGCCACTGCGACTACTGGCATGACCCATATCGCAATCCAGGAGTCGCTGGACGGCAAAAACGTCGAGTGGATGGAGCCTGTTAGCGAAGCGCAATACGAGGCGTCGCGATGAACATCAAGAAGGCGAGCTTGGCCTCACTATCAATGCTGCTCGCGGCATGCACCACCTCTGACCGGACCACTAGTGCGTCGCATTCGACAGTTCCGAGCCTGGCAGACATGCGCGCAGTATCACCAGCGCTGGCGCATAACACTGAATCGACTCTACTGGGCGAAGTTTGGAAGCGTCCTGGCCTGTCGCCGCGTGACCGCAGTCTTGTGACTTTGGCGGTGCTGATTTCCAAACAGCAAACGGTTGAAATGGCTTATCACTTCAATCTGGCACTTGATAACGGTGTAAAATCCGCCGAACTGTCTGAAGTCATCAACCATCTAGCGTTTTATACGGGCTGGGGGAACGCAACGGCTACCGTACTTATCGCTAAGGAGGTATTCGCAGCGCGCGATATCACGCAGGATCAGCTACCACCGGTCTCCCCAAGACTCTTGCCTATCGATGAGGTCTCGGAAAAGGTCCGTACAACCTTTGTCGACAAGACGGTTGGCCCGGTGTCCCCTGGGCTGGTGCAGTACACCAGCACTGCGTTGTTCCACGACTTATGGCTACGGCCCGGCCTTGCTCCCCCGTGACCGCAGCTTGATTACAGTGAGCGCGCTGATAGCCACCGGCCAGGTTGCTCAACTTGGCGCTCACCTGAACCGTGCCATGGACAATGGCCTCACCCAGAGCGAAGCCTCGGAAATGTTGACGCAGCTCGCGTTCTACGCGGGCTGGCCAAATGTGTTTACGGCAGTACCGGTGGTTAACGAAGTGTTTGCCAGCCGCAGGAAAACCTGACCGAGAAAGTCGCTCACGCCCCTAACGGATCAAGCTCACGAATCAAGTCGATGAGCAGGCGAAGGCCCATGGGAAGCTGCCGGTGGCTTGAGTAGTACATGTGGAATCCTGGTGCTACGCTGGCCCAATCATCCAATACCCTAACCACGTCACCGCATTCCACCAAGGCCGCCATCGCTGGCTCCGGCGCGTACATCAAGCCGGCACCTCGGCGTACTAGCGACAGACCGACACGTGTCTCGTCGATGGTGATAACGCCTGGCACAGCGATGGCGAGATGCTCGCCATCCTTGTCGAACTCCCAATCGTACATGCACCCGTTTCCCAACCGAATGCGCAGGCAGCGGTGTTTGAGCAAATCGGTGGGGTGTGTAGGAACACCAAACCTTTCGAGATAGTCGGCAGTACCTGCCACTACCCACCGGATGTCCGGAGACAAGCGCTGAGCAATCATATCCTCCGGTACCGTACCGCCATATCGGATGCCTGCGTCATGGCCGCCCCCGATCACGTCGACGATCAAATTGGTCACCGTCAAGTCGATCTGGATTTCAGGATAGCGGTCATTGAATACTGGCAAAACAGGGCCGAGGAGAAGATCGGCGGCATCGCTCAGGGTGTTCAGTCGAATGCGGCCGGTTGGCTCGTCGCGGAAGCGATTGAGGGCTTCCATGGCTTGACCGATCTCGTCCATTGGCACGCTGATTACGCTGTGAAGCTCTTCACCGGCGGCTGTTAGCGTGACGCTGCGGGTGGTTCGGTTAAGAAGGCGAACACCGAGACGTGTCTCCAGACCTTTGATTGCATGGCTCAATGCTGAAGCGCTAATACCAACATCTTGTCCGGCACGACTGAAGCTTTTGTGCCTGGCAATGGCCAAAAAAAATACAAAATCGGCAAGGTTGGCTCGGCTGACCTGCATGCTGTTTCCCATCCGGTGGCTTGATAGTATGGCTGCTGCTTAAGTATTGGATGCGGCAGCCATAGGGATTTTACCCACCATTTGGCACCTCACTGCTGAGTATGCCTCAACCTACTATCAGATTTGGCTCAGCATTATTCTCAAGGGATTACGCCTGGCACTCGCAACCTAAGCCGTAACACGGAAGGTCACTAAGGCTAACGGCCTTCAGCCGTCGAAGAGGCAGACACCTCGCAGCCTATATCGCCAGATTTCGCTACTCACACTCGCCACACCCGTCCAATACCTTATTCCCCATGGCCCCGGTGAGCATCGCTGGAATGCACCTTAAAGCTGAACTCGTTGAAGATATTTTAGCTTGAATAGGATGGCCCTCATGAATGCAATGGCCTGGTCAAGTCGAATGCAAATGACTGGTCAAGTCGAATGCAAACAGGTGGTCAAATCGATGCAATTACACAATCAACGGCAGCTACGCGCAATACACTCGGGCCCCAGTGTCGAATGTGGCGTTGATCGAGGCCGATTTGCCATGGTCAGAACTGGCCGCCATTCCGGAAACCTATGCGACTGCATGGACCTGCCTGTTTCGTAATCTTGAGCTGGCGCCAGGGCAAAAATTGCTGATCAGAGGCGCGACCTCTTCGTTCGGTCAGGCAGCGGTGAAACTGGCCGTCAACGCCGGTGCACACGTGGTAGCGACATCGCGTAACGCTGAGCGCTTTGCCATGCTCGAAGCGTTGGGCGCCGTGCGCGTGGAGCTGGCGGGCGCCGGGTTGTCCGGTCGAATCGTCGAGTCGGGACAGTTCGACGCGGTACTGGATCTGGTCGGCAACAGCACAGTGCTTGATTCACTGACGATCGTGCGTCGGGGCGGCAAAGTGTGCCTGGCGGGATGGTTGGGTGGGCTGGCACCGATCGCTGATTTCAATCCATTGCTGCAAATGGCGAGCGGGGTCTACCTCACCTTTTTCGGCAGCTTTGTGTTTGGTACCACTGGGTTCCCACTGGCGGACGTGCCCTTGCAGGCCATCGCCCAGGACGTGGCGGCAGGGCGCCTGGACGTCAAACCATCGCGGGTTTTCCGGTTTGAAGAGATTCATGAGGCGCATCGCGTGATGGAAGCGAACGAGGCGGGCGGGAAAATGGTGGTCGTGCTTGCTTGATCATCCATCAGACGGAAACAGCGCAAACCTGTGGGAGCGGTCCTGCTCGCGAAGACGGAGTGTCAGTCACTATTGATGTCGACTGGTCCACCGCTTTCGCGAGCAAGCCCGCTCCCACATTTTTTCAGTAAACATCCCGCAAATAGCGCTTCTGCTCACTCAACTGACGCCAGTAATCCGCAGCGCCTTCCGTGCACAGTCCACCGTGATCCTGCGCGACCCGGCGCAAGGCCTGGTCGACATCCTTGGCCATGCAACTGGCATCGCCGCAGATGTACAACTGCGCACCTTCCTGTAGCCAATGCCACAACTCGGCACCCTGTTCGCGGATGCGGTCCTGCACGTAGATTTTCTGCGCTTGATCGCGGGAGAACGCCAGGCTGAGTTCCGTCAGCAGGCCATCGCGCTGCATGCCTTGCAGTTCATCGCGATAGTAGAAATCGCTGGCCGCGTGTTGTTCGCCGAAGAACAGCCAGTTCTTGCCGCTGTCACCCCGTGCGCGGCGTTCTTGCAGGAAAGCGCGAAATGGCGCCACGCCGGTGCCGGGGCCGATCATGATCATCGGCAGGTTGCCATCGGCCGGTGGGCGAAAGTGCTTCGACGGCTGGACGAACACCGGCACGTCTGCGCTCTCTGCGCGGTCGGCGAGAAAGGTCGAGGACACGCCTTTGCGTTTGCCGTAGCGCACGGCGGCCACGGTGAGATGGACTTCCTGCGGGTGTGCCTTGGGGCTGGAGGCAATCGAATACAGCCGAGGTTGCAGGCGCTTGAGGGTTCCGAGTAGTTCACTGGCCGAGCAGTCGACGGGAAACTCCTGCAACACGTCCGCCAGTTGCCGGCCCCAGAGCCAGTCTTTCAGTTCAGCCTTGCGCTCACCGCCCAGCAGCTGTTTCAACGCCGGGTTGCGGCTGCGTTCAGCGATGAACGCCAGGGTGTCGCTGTTGGGCCGGGCGATCTCGAAATGCTCGGTCAATGCCTGGCTCAATGGCAGCTCACCGACCTTGTCGACCTTGACCAGGGTGTCGGCGCCAAGGCTCGTCAGTTGCAGCATTTCACCGACCAGCTCCGGGCAGTTGCGAGGCAAAACACCCAGAGCATCGCCGGCTTCATAGCTCAACCCGGAGTCGGCGAGCGCCAGGGAAAACATGCGGGTTTCCTTGTTCGCGCTCTGCTGGTTCAGGTGCAGGTTGTTCAGTAATCGAGAGGCAAAAGGTTTGGTCTTGCACGGCGTCGAGACAGGGCTAACGACAACGCTCGGTGTCGGTTCGACCGTGACCGGTTGCAGGGTTTTCTGAAGTTCCGCCAGCCACTGATCCGCACGCGCTTCGAACTCGGTATCGCAATCGACTCGTTCCATCAGCCGCGTGGCGCCCAATTCCTGGAGACGTTGATCGAGTTTTTTACCGTGCTGGCAGAACTGGTCGTAGTTGGGATCACCCAAGGCCAGCACCGCATAACGCAGGGATTCCAGGCGTGTTTCTGCGCGGTTCAAGGTTTGCCAGAAACCTTCGCCGTTGTCCGGCGCATCGCCGTCGCCGAAGGTGCTGCTGATCAGCGCCAGGGTTTGCGTACTGGCGAGTTTGCTTGCGGGGAAATCGGCCATCGCGCTCAACTCGACAGCGATTCCAGCATCGCGCAAACGTACGGTAAAACGTTCGGCCAGGGCTTCGGCATTGCCTGTTTGCGAGGCCCACAACAGCGTCAGGATTGGTTTGCTATCGACCATCGAATGTGTCGCGTCGGTGCTGTCCGCCCGACTGAACAAACCACCCAACACACCGTCCAGCCAAAGTCGCGTGTCAGCCGCTAGCGGCGCGTTGGCAGGCAGCACCGGAACGCCCAACGCCTGCCGGCCCGCAGTAGATTGCAGGCCACTGACAAAGCCAGCCAGATAAAGACGCTCACGGTCATTAAGCGCGGGAGAGGGCAGGCGACTGATGCCGGCGATATCGGCAAAGGCTTCGATACTCGACATGACAGGCTCCTCGGGTAAGGGGGAAAGGTTGTCGGCGACAGGTTCCGGGATTTCGAGAAACTGATGCTCGATCAGCTCTACCCGTTGCAGGGCGACGGCGCAGAACTTGAATTCCGGCTGCAGAGAAATCGGGTCGACTGCGTCGTGGGTCACCGCGTTGATCGCGAGGTTTTCCCCGAACACATCGTTCCAGTGGAAAGGCGCAAAGCAGTTGCCCTGGCGCACCCGGTCGGTGACCACGGCCGGCAACACGGCGCGGCCACGTTGAGAGCGCACCTCGACGTGGTCCTTGTCACGAATGCCGAGACTGGCGGCATCTTCCGGATGGATCTCGACGAAGGGGCCGGGGTTGAGCTTGTTCAGGGTCGCGACCTTGCCGGTCTTGGTCAGGGTGTGCCACTGGTGCTGCAAGCGCCCGGTGTTGAGGACAAAGGGGAACGCTTCATTCGGCATTTCCGCAGGCGGCATGTGCGGGCGGGCGAGGAATATGCCCTTGCCGCGCTCGGTGGCGAAGACAATGGCGGGACGGCTGCCATCGGCCTCGACCTTGAGCGTTTGGCTCACGCCATCGTTCTGGTAGCGAACCGGATGGCGTTCTTCGGCGTCGTTTTCCGCACACGGCCATTGCAGCGGTTTTTCCCGCAGGCGCGTGTAACTCGCGCCACGAATGTCATAACCGGTCTTGGGATTCCAGGCCTGTTTGATCTCTTCGAACACCTCGGAAGCACAGCTGTAGGTGAACGCCTCGGCGAAGCCCATTTCACAAGCGACCCGGGCGATGATCTGCCAGTCGGCGAGCGCCTCGCCGGGCGGCTCCACGGCTTTTTGCATCAGCGTCAGGTTGCGCTCGGAGTTGATCATCACCCCTTCGGCCTCGGCCCACAGTGCGCCGGGCAGGAGGATGTCGGCGTAGCGATTGGTCTCGGTGTCGAGGTAGGCGTCCTGGGTGATGACCAGTTCGGCGGCCTGCAAGCCCTCGATCACTTTGCGCCGGTTGGGCACCGACGCCACGGGGTTGGTGCAGATGATCCAGCAGGCCTTGATCCGGCCTGCGGCCATTTGCTCGAACATGTCGACGGTGCCAGCGCCCACCGTGCGCGGCAGGCTGTCGGCGGGGATGCGCCACATGTTTTCGATGAACGTCCGGTCAGCCTCTACCAGTACCGAACGCTGGCCGGGCAGGCCTGGGCCCATGTAGCCCATTTCCCGTCCGCCCATGGCATTCGGTTGCCCTGTCAGGGAAAACGGGCCGCTGCCCGGCCGGCAGATTGCGCCGGTGGCCAAGTGCAGGTTGCACAGGGCATTGGTGTTCCAGGTGCCGTGGGTGCTTTGGTTGAGCCCCATCGTCCAGCAACTCATCCACTCGGCCGCTTCACCGATCCATTGCGCCGTTTGGCGAATGTCGGCTTCGGCGAGGCCGGTGAGGGCGGCGACCTTGTCCGGTGCGTAGTCTTCGAGGAACTCGGGCATCACCTCCCAGCCTTCGGTGAACGAGGCGATGAAGTCCGGGTCGGTATGGCCGTTTTTCACCAGCAGATGCAGCAAGCCATTGAGCAGTGCCAGATCGGTGCCGGGGCGGATTTGCAGGAACAGGCCGGCCTTGTCTGCCGTGGCGCTGCGTCGTGGATCGACCACGATCAGTCTGGCCCCGGCCTTGACCCGGTCCATCATGCGCAGAAACAGGATCGGGTGACAGTCGGCCATGTTGGCACCGATCACGAAGAACAGGTCCGCGCGGTCGAAGTCTTCGTAGGAACCAGGTGGCCCGTCGGAACCCAGCGAGAGTTTGTAGCCGCTGCCTGCGCTGGCCATACACAGGCGCGAATTGGATTCGATGTTGTTGGTGCGGACAAAACCCTTGGCCAGTTTGTTGATCAGGTATTGCGCTTCCAGCGACATTTGTCCCGACACATAAAAGGCCAACGCATCCGGCCCGTGGAGGTCGAGCATGTCGCGCAGTCTGCTGGCGGTTTCGCTGATGGCCTGGTCCATGGCGACCCGCACCGGGTCGCGGTCACGCGCTTGGCGCAAGTAAGCGTTTTCCATCCGTCCGGAGTCGGCAATCGCTTGCCCGCAAGTCGTGCCCTTGGTGCAGAGCCGGCCAAAGTTCGTCGGATGCGTCTTGTCTCCGGAGACCTTGACCACCCGGTTGCCTTCGACCTGCATGACGATGCCGCAGCCCACACCACAATAGGGGCACACGCTGCGTACGGTTTTGTCTGCCATCCTCGTCCCTCGAAACTTTGCCAGCTGATCGGCCCGCAAACGCAAAAGGCGCCATGCGGCCCTCCGTCGAAACGGGGGCTACACGGCGCCTTTGTCGTATAGGGTGCAATCTGCGTTGACTGCGTAACGGGTGTTTGCAAGCAGCGGGCCAGAACCTGGGAAGCTTGGCTGTAGTGGCTTTCGACGGGGTTAATGGTTAAGACATAAGCGCTACGTGCACTTTTTTATTGCGATGTTCGGACTGGATGCACCAGCTCAAGCCATAACGCGATCCGTAGCAGCTGGCGCAGCCGAACGCAGGCTGCGCAGCAGTCGCAAAGACAGACTACGCGGCACATCAGGCATATCGGGTGCATCGGGTTTACGACTGCTGCGCAGCCGAACGCAGGCTGCGCAGCAGTCGTAAACC
>NZ_JBLNNF010000011.1:0-220893 GCF_047784845.1 Pseudomonas sp. NFX98
GGATCGCCAGATAGGCAACTCCCGCCCCCGCCGTGGCGAAGGTCAGGACGACGGCGATCAGAATGTCGATCAGCAACTCCACCACCCGCATCGATACGGCCTTGGCGGTTTCGCCGGCAATCACGCTCGGCGGCAGCATCTCCAGCCAAAGACTGGCCGTGCGCAACAGCAGACACAGCGCCGCTTCATCGCTGACCAGCAGCTGGAGTCTGGCCATGGCTTCGGGCGTTTCTTCCGCCAGTGTCTTCAGCTGCTCGACGCCGCTGCCCAGCCGATCAGCAAACTTGCCGGGGTCCTGCAGCATGTCCGAGAGCAGATTGATGCCGTCCCACACGCCCTCAATGGCTGCCCAACTGCCGGCCAGCAAACCGTTACCCACGGCGGCCGAAGTCGACTGCGACCACCGAGGCTTGAACTCATCCCACTCGCTACGCAGCCAGGTTTCGAGTGACTGGCCAAGGCCGTCATACGAGGAAAACAGCTCATCAACCTGCTGCGGTGTCACCTCGTTCTGCACACGCACGCGATAGAACTTGTCCGCCTCTCCCCTGAACTGCCCCTTGCCGTTTTCATCGAGCGTGACCGGCGTCGACTCGCCACCCTCCACCGCGATTACATCGACCTGAATATTGCCCAGCGGAACGTCATACACCGACTCGAACTTGCTCTCGATCAGCAGGGTTCCGCCTTGCGGACACTGCGCAACGGTCGAAATAAAATCGTCGTCGGTGCTGCTGACCACGGTGCGGGTGTTGCCCAGTTTGATCACCCGCTCCATGTCCATCAGTGAGGGCATGTCGGTGGCGCGGCTGAGCTTGTCGGCGGCCTGGCTGAACCAGCGTTTGAGCTGTTGGCGGTAGAGCGTCAGGGTGTCCGGGAAACTGTCGAGTTCGTGCTCGATGCGGGTGATGTGATCCATCAGCCCACCGAAAGGAACGGAGCCGGGTAAAAAACCGGGTCGAACATAAGCAATCCTTCGCGCAGGAAATTTGGCGCAAGGGACTTTGCTGGGGATCAGCGAGGAAAGAAGTCAGGCAAGGATGATGTTGATGTAGGGCGATTCGCTAAAACCAAAACGTGGCGTAGGGATCGGTCCCTACGCCACGCTGTTTGTCAGATAAGTCGGTATTTACTGTGCAGAATCGCGAGATGCCAATTCTTGCAGTTTGATCTGTGCCAGTGGATGCCCGGCCTTGGCGGCAATCTCCCAGAACCTGGCCGCTTCAGCCGGGTCCGGTGCCTTGCTCGGGCTCCCGGCGAGGCTGATCACACCTACTTGGTAGGCCGCTTTGCCATCACCGGCCAATGCCGCCAGACGCAGCAGGCGAACACCTTCTTCTCGCGCTCCCAGACCCACACCGCGAAAGGTCAGGATGTGACCATAGAAGCTCTGGGCGCCGACATCGCCGAGGTTCGCCATACGGGCGAACTGACCTTCCAGCCAGCTCCAGCCACGCGGTTGGCGTACAAACCACTGCCAGTGAAACAGCCTACGCGCCAACCAGTAACTGGCCTGCGCCTTGAGTCGAAAAAACACTCAAGCCTCTGCCGACTCGGGGTACTCGTATTCGAATACCCGCACCACTTCCGAAGCATGCCAGGAAGCGGCAGCGACACCATCGGACGGACCGGAAAACCGCCCGAGGCGCTCGACACACTCAAAAAAACCGGTGCGAGGCAGGCGGCTCGCGCCCTGGCTGATCACCAGCGAACTGCGCAACGGCTGCTCGGCCTTGGCGTCCAGCGCCGCCAGATGTTCCAGCGCGGCGGTCAGGGTTTGCATGGCTGGCGTAGGCAACTGCAAACGTTCCAGCAATGCCCGATAAGTCAGGAGGTGACGCTGACGGCGCGCCTGATCCAGTTCGCCCAGCAATCCGTCCCAATGATGACGACTGATGCGCACGCTCACGATTCATCCCTCCACCCTGGCACCGTCAATTCCCAGGCCAGGCTGCGGCGAATCGCGGCGTCGGGCAGACGCTCGCCACTTTCGATCATGGCCAGGTAAGACGGGCTGATGCCTACCGTGCGGGCGAGCGCCTCGATGGCGATGCCCTTCCCTTCGCGCAAACTGCGTAGTTGATCAAGACCTGGAAGAATCGGGTCTTGAGTTGTCGCCAGCGGCGCTGGGGCCGGACGCGACGGTGCTTCGTTGATGCCTGCTGCTTTCAGTAGAGCCTGATACTGAGCCCATGGCAGAACCGCATATTCGGGCTCGCCTTCGCGTGTAATTATCTGAATATCCATGACTACCCCGTAGGACAACAACACTTAGCGAGTCGGCACTTTTCCCTAGAAGTGTAATCCTAACAGCGGCTAAGGTCGCGGGGGCTATCTATCTGAGAATGAGGCTGAATTGGCTTAGCTTTTTTTCGGTCTCTGAAGGCGAAGTTGCTCTGGCGTATCAGGCAGGCGCTCGACCACTGCGAGCTTTTCCGGGACCTGACGTTTGCGCCAGGCGCGGAACGCGTTGAGTTCATCGTCGAGAACTTTCATCAGCCAGGCCAGCACGGCGATGTCATCGATCATGCCGAACAGCGGAAGGAAATCCGGAATTGCATCTACCGGGCTGAGGAAATACATCAGGCCGGCAACGACTGATATCAGCGCCTTGGGGCTGATGGCCCGGTACTCGCCACGCCAGTACGCCAGACAAAGTGCCTGCAATAGTCGCAAGTCGTCCTTGAGTTTGCCCAACCGGTTACCTTGGCTGGCACCTTTGCTGGCCACCGCGAACAACAAGGTCGGCAAGCGCCCACGTGCGAGCAGGCGTCCGGCCAGTGGCAGGAAACGAGCGAAATTCCAGGGTGCTTTCATGGATGACTCCCATGTAAATGTTATCCACACAAATTGTGGATAACCTTGTGAACAGAGCTACTTTTCACGTCTGAAAGCCCCGTAATACAAGGGCCGAGCTTAGATCGGGCGTTTTTTACTCATCAAAAAAAACCCAATATTTCATTGACTTGCTGGTCCGGCGCGGTTAGCGACGGTCCCACAATGGCTATGACTCCAGCCGGCAGCATCTGTTCGCTTTGTTTACCCGCGCCAGACCCCAGATGCAACAACGCCCCGCATAAGCGGGGCGTTGTTTTCAAAGCAGACGCTGATTACTTGGCGGCGTCTTCTTTGGATGGATCCTTGATCGCCAGCAGTTCCAGGTCGAACACCAGCACCGAGTTGGCCGGGATTGCCGGGCTTGGGCTTTGCGCGCCGTAAGCCAGTTCGCTAGGAATGTACAACTTGTACTTCTCGCCGACGTGCATCAGTTGCAGGCCTTCGACCCAACCCGGGATCACACCGCTGACCGGCAGATCGATCGGGCTGCCGCGCTCGACGGAGCTGTCAAATACGGTGCCATTGGTCAGCTTGCCGGTGTAGTGAACGGTCACTACGTCAGTCGGCTTAGGCTGAGCGCCATCAGCTTTCTTTTCCACTTCGTACTGCAGGCCCGAAGCAGTGGTCACGACGCCAGCTTTCTTGGCGTTTTCTTCGAGGAATTTCTTGCCGGCGGCTGCCGACTCTTCGCTCATCTTGGCCATACGTTCTTCGGCACGCTTTTGCAGTGCGGCGAACGCTTCAACCAACTCTTCGTCTTTGAGTTTCTGCTCTTTCTTGCCGACGGCATCTTCGATGCCCTGGGCTACGGCTTTGGAATCCAGATCATCCATGCCTTCCTGAGCCAGGCTCTTGCCCATGTTCAGACCAATGCCGTAGGAAGCTTTTTGCGCCGGGGTTTTCAGCTCTACGCTGGTCTGCGAATCGCAACCCGCGAGTACCAGGCTTACCAGGGCCACCGCCGCCGCCAACCGATGCTGTTTCATGCTATTTCCTTGTTCATGCGCCTAAAGGGCAATCGAGTAAAGCCGCGAGCTTATCAGGCGGCCACGACCAATGGCTACCGGCATGAGAGCCGGAGATTTCCGATAAGTTCAGGTGTTTAAACGCTTTCGCAGGTGGGGATGATGAAACTTCTGTCATCTGCCTCTTACGAAGGCCGCTTCCTTGTCCCACGGCATCTGGCGTAATGGCCACTTGCCGCTTATCGGGGACTCAGGCATAACGGCAGAACAAATCGACAAGGATGTTCATCTTGCGCCTCTTATTCCGCTTGCTGGTTCTGATCATTGTGCTGCTGGGGCTGGGCCTGGCCGTGGTTTTGTACTACGTCGTAAACCCGAAACTGCCGCTCTGGACGCCCGCGCAACAGGTGCATTACCTGGAGCAATGGAGCGCTGCCGACCGCGAGGCGTATTACTTCACGCCTCAGGGCACTCAGGTCAAAGGCTTGCGCTACGACTGGTTCACCGCGCTCGAACTGCCCTTCTCGCAACAGCGCTTCGCCGCCCCCGAATATCTCGCGCGATTCGGCTTCCTGATCGACCCCGGCCAGAAACCCACGCCGAACAACCCCGGCAACCTGCCCGTGGGCTTTGCCCGGCATCAGAACCCCGGCAGCCCGGATACGTTTCTGGATATTACCTGCGCCGCCTGCCACACCGGAGAACTGCGCTTCAAAGGTCAGGCCGTGCGTATCGACGGCGGTTCTGCACAGCATGTTTTGCCTTCCAGCGTTCCTACACTCAAGGGTGGCAGTTTCGGACAGGCCTTGGTGGCGAGTCTGACCTCGACTTACTACAACCCATGGAAATTCGAACGCTTCGCCCGCACAGTCCTGGGCGCTGATTACGACGTCCGACACCAGCAACTGCGCAAGGAGTTCAAAAGCTCCCTCGACACTTTCCTGAAAGTGGCCTGGAACGACACACATCGCGGACTCTATCCTACCGAAGAAGGCCCGGGACGTACCGACGCCTTCGGGCGCATTGCCAACGCCAGCTTCGGCGATGCGATCTCCCCCGCCAACTACCGCGTGGCCAATGCCCCCGTTGACTATCCGCAGTTATGGGACATGTGGACCTTCGACTGGGTGCAGTGGAACGGCTCGGCGCAGCAGCCGATGGCACGCAATATTGGTGAAGCCCTGGGCGTCGGCGCCACGCTTAACTTCTTCGACAAAAATCGCCAGCCACTGATGGGTGATGACCGTTACCCCTCCAGTGTGCGTGTCCGCGATTTGCACCTGATTGAAGAGACCCTGCAACGGCTCGAACCGCCCGCCTGGCCAGAGACATTGCTGGGCACAATCGATAAGCCCCTTGCCGCCAAAGGCCGCGCACTGTTCGCCGAGAATTGCGCCGGCTGCCACGTACCCCGAGTGTCGCAAGGCGAAGGCCGATACGTACAACACCTGAAAATGATCCCGGTGGACCACATCGGTACCGATCCCGGCGCCGCCAACAATATCGCCGACCACCGCTTCGACCTGACGGCATTGCAATGGAATCAGGCGGAGCTGGAAAAGCTGGATGTCGATCCCAAACCCACCGAACCGCTGGATATGAGCCAGATGTCGGTGGCCAAGGGGCTGGCGTATGTCACCGCATTTGTCGAGAACCGCGCTTATCGTGAAGCCGGCATCACCCCGGCCGAGAGTCCGGAGATGGATGGCTTCGGTCTGTCAATCGGTGTTCGCGAGCTGCGCGCCTACAAGGCTCGACCACTGGCGGGGGTGTGGGCGACGGCGCCGTTTCTGCACAACGGTTCGGTGCCAAGCATTTATCAACTGCTCTCGCCGCAGGATGAGCGCGCAACGACGTTCTACAAAGGCACGTTCGAGTACGACCCGAAACACCTGGGCTATCGCACCGAAGCCTTTACCAACGGATTCCTGTTCGACACGCGCATCACCGGCAACCACAACAGCGGTCACGAATTCCGCTCCGGCAAGCTCGGAAACGGCGTGATCGGC
Source organism: Pseudomonas sp. NFX98 (assembly GCF_047784845.1). Taxonomy (NCBI): domain Bacteria; kingdom Pseudomonadati; phylum Pseudomonadota; class Gammaproteobacteria; order Pseudomonadales; family Pseudomonadaceae; genus Pseudomonas; species Pseudomonas sp. NFX98. The sequence goes on from NZ_JBLNNF010000011.1 coordinate 5,813, forward strand.
CGCCTGCTGCAACCGCAGGAACGCTGGGCATTGCTGGAGTATTTGAAGGTGCTGGGCGGCCCGCTGGAGTCGCAACTGCCGTGACCCTGGTTCTTAACGAAAGGATTTCTGCATGTTGAAGACCCTCTGGCTGCGCCTGGGCGCTTTTCTCGGCAAGACGCTGCTGTGGTTGTTGGCGCTTGGGCTTCTCGGCTGGGCGCTGGCCACGGCGTGGTTTGCCTGGCAACACCGTGGACCGGTATCAGCGCAAGAACTGATCCCGGACGGCGAAGCGGCGATGACTCAGGACATCATTCAGACCGCCGTGCGTATCGTCGACCAACACCGCGAAAGCACCCGCTATCTGCGCGATGCCCATGCCAAGGCCCACGGTTGTGTGAGAGCCGAAGTGCAGGTGTTGCCGGAGCTGGCAGGCGAGTTGCGTCAGGGAGTGTTCAGCGAGCCCGGTAAAACCTGGCAGGCGACGATGCGCCTGTCCAACGGCAACGCTTATCCACAGTTCGACAGCATCCGCGATGCCCGGGGTATGGCGATCAAGCTGCTCGATGTGCCGGGCAAGCAACTGCTGAGCGACCAGCAGCAACGAGGCGACCAGGACTTCGTGATGTTCAGCCATCCGAACTTCTTCGTCAGCGATGTCGCCGAGTATCGTCAGAACGTCGCTGCTCAGGCGGATGGCAAGAAGATGATGGCGTTCTTTCCGGGCTGGGATCCGCGTAGCTGGCAGGTTCGTCACCTGTTTATCGCCCTGGCGACGCTGTCCCCTGCTCCGTCGAGCCCGACCCAAACCACCTATTTTTCGGTTTCGCCGTACAAATTCGGCGAGGCCAATGCCAAGTTTCGTGTGATGCCCGACCCGGAAAACTGCCCGGCTTACAACCTGCCTGCGCAAAACCAGAAGTTGCCCAACTTCCTGCGCAGCGCGCTGAACCAACAGTTGTCGACCGATCGGGTGCCCGCATGCTTTGTACTGCAGATCCAGCGTCAGGACGCGAACAAGTACATGCCGATCGAAGACACCAGTATTGAATGGAGCGAGAAGGATGCGCCGTTCCAGACCGTGGCGCGGATCAAAGTACCGGCACAGGATTTCGATACGCCGGCGCTGAATCTGCAATGCGACAACCAGTCCTTCAATCCATGGTTCGGCCTTGAAGCGCATCGCCCGATCGGCGGCATCAACCGCCTGCGCAAAGCCGTCTACGAAGCCGTCAGCGATTACCGCCACGCGCGCAATGCCGGGCAATGATCCCGCAGGAAAAGCCAAACTCCAGACAGCAAAAAGCCCGCACTAAGCGGGCTTTTTGTGTGGTGACCTGGCGTTCAGTATTCCAGGTTACCGAATATGGCGCAGCGGACGGGACTCGAACCCGCGACCCCCGGCGTGACAGGCCGGTATTCTAACCGACTGAACTACCGCTGCGCGTAGCGTTGAGAGTGGTGGGTGATGACGGGATCGAACCGCCGACATTCTGCTTGTAAGGCAGACGCTCTCCCAGCTGAGCTAATCACCCTTTACCTTCGTTGCGGGGCACATTATGCCACAGGTTTTTATAAAGTGTTGATTTAATTGAAGTTTTATCAAAAAAATCTAAAAACCGGTGAAACGACGCATCCCGCAGGAACAACAGTCAAACTTGAGGCAGAAAAAAACCCGCTTCAGCGGGTTTTTCCGTGGTGACCTGGCGTTCAGTGTTCCAGGTTACCGAATATGGCGCAGCGGACGGGACTCGAACCCGCGACCCCCGGCGTGACAGGCCGGTATTCTAACCGACTGAACTACCGCTGCGCGTAACACATGAAACGAATGGTGGGTGATGACGGGATCGAACCGCCGACATTCTGCTTGTAAGGCAGACGCTCTCCCAGCTGAGCTAATCACCCTTCGCTTCGGTGTGGCGCGCATTCTACGGAGCGACCCTACCTCTGGCAAGCACTTTTTTAATTAATTTTCTGATGCCTTCCAAAGGCTTAGAGAAGGGTTGGCCTATGGCACACGGAGGACAATAATGCCCGCCTTTGTATAAAGGAGAGACTCACCCCATGTGGTTCAAAAACCTGCTTATCTATCGCCTGACCCAAGATCTGCCTGTTGATGCCGAGGCGTTGGAAACTGCACTGGCCACCAAACTGGCGCGCCCATGTGCAAGCCAGGAGTTGACCACCTACGGTTTCGTCGCACCGTTCGGCAAGGGCGAAGATGCGCCGCTGGTGCACGTCAGCGGTGACTTCCTGCTGATCAGCGCGCGCAAGGAAGAACGCATTCTGCCGGGCAGCGTCGTGCGTGACGCTGTGAAGGAAAAGGTCGAAGAGATCGAAGCCGAGCAAATGCGCAAGGTCTATAAGAAGGAACGCGACCAGATCAAGGATGAGATCATCCAGGCCTTCTTGCCGCGTGCCTTTATTCGCCGCTCGTCGACCTTCGCTGCCATCGCGCCGAAACAAGGTCTGATCCTGGTCAACTCGGCCAGCCCGAAACGCGCCGAAGACTTGCTGTCCACTCTGCGTGAAGTGATCGGCACCCTGCCGGTACGCCCGCTGACCGTGAAAATGTCGCCGACCGCGACCATGACCGAATGGGTCACCACCCAGAAAGCCGCGGACGATTTCTTTGTGCTGGACGAGTGCGAACTGCGCGACACCCACGAAGACGGCGGCATCGTGCGTTGCAAGCGCCAGGACCTGACCAGCGAAGAAATCCAGTTGCACCTGAGCACTGGCAAAGTGGTCACTCAGCTGTCGCTGGCCTGGCAGGACAAACTGTCTTTCGTCCTCGACGACAAGATGGTGGTCAAGCGCCTGAAGTTCGAAGACCTGTTGCAAGACCAGGCGGAACAGGACGGTGGCGACGAAGCTCTCGGCCAACTGGATGCCAGCTTCACCTTGATGATGCTGACCTTCGGCGACTTCCTGCCGGCGCTGGTTGAAGCGTTGGGTGGGGAAGAGACTCCGCAAGGGATCTGATTTTTTCTCCCGGATAGTCGACGTCTTTAAAAGATCGCAGCCTGCGGCAGCTCCTACAGGGAAATTCATTCCAATGTAGAGCTGCCGCAGCTGCGATCTTTTTTTGCGAGAGGCGTATGCTTAGCTCCCTACGCTTTCACATAACAAGGAACAAGCCATGCGCGCACTGGCTGCATTGAGTCGTTTTGTCGGCAACACCTTCGCTTACTGGGTACTGATTTTCGCTGTCGTGGCGTTCCTGCAACCGGCGTGGTTCATCGGCCTCAAAGGCGCCATCGTGCCGCTGTTGGGCCTGGTGATGTTCGGGATGGGCCTGACACTCAAGCTTGAAGACTTCGCTGAAGTCGCCCGTCATCCGTGGCGCGTGGCTTTGGGTGTAGTGGCGCATTTCGTGATCATGCCCGGCGTAGCGTGGTTGCTCTGCCAGGCGTTCCATTTGCCACCGGAAATCGCCGTCGGTGTGATCCTGGTCGGCTGCTGCCCAAGCGGCACGTCGTCGAACGTGATGACCTGGCTCGCCCGTGGCGATCTCGCGCTGTCAGTGGCCATCGCGGCCGTGACCACCCTCCTCGCCCCGCTGCTGACCCCGGCTTTGATCTGGTTGCTGGCTTCGGCCTGGTTGCCGGTGTCGTTCATGGAACTGTTCTGGTCGATCCTGCAAGTGGTGCTGCTGCCGATCGTGTTGGGTGTGGTTGCCCAGCGCCTGCTTGGCGACAAGGTGCGTCACGCGGTGGACGTGCTGCCGCTGGTATCGGTAGTGAGCATCGTGATCATCGTCACCGCCGTGGTCGCCGCCAGCCAGGCGAAGATCGCCGAATCCGGCCTGCTGATCATGGCCGTGGTCATGCTGCACAACAGCTTCGGCTACCTGCTGGGTTACTTCACCGGTCGCGTATTCAAGCTGCCATTGGCTCAGCGCAAATCCCTGGCACTGGAAGTCGGTATGCAGAACTCCGGTTTGGGCGCCGCCCTGGCCAGTGCGCACTTCTCGCCGCTGGCGGCGGTACCGAGCGCATTGTTCAGCGTCTGGCACAATATTTCCGGGGCGCTGCTCTCGACGTATTTCCGACGCATGAGCGAGAAAGAAGATCGCGAAATAGCCGCTCAGCAGGCCACTGACTGATTCAAAAACTTGATCCCCGGGTTAATGCTGGGCACTCTATTGCGCAACGCGGGGACGACCTCGCGGCTCGATCGAGTCATTAATCTGGGGACGACCCCGTCAATCGATGGAGGTCTTCATGTCCTGGATCATTCTGTTTTTCGCCGGCCTGTTCGAAGTCGGCTGGGCCGTCGGCCTGAAGTACACCGACGGTTTCAGCCGTCCCCTCCCAACTGCCCTCACCGTCGCCGCCATGGCCATCAGCCTTGGCTTGCTGGGCCTTGCCATGAAGGAATTACCGCTGGGCACGGCCTATGCGATCTGGACTGGCGTGGGCGCCGTCGGCACGGTGATTGCCGGGATCATTTTGTTTGGTGAGTCGATGGCATTGTTTCGACTGGCCAGTGTGGCGTTGATTATTGCCGGGTTGGTTGGGCTGAAGGTCAGCGCTTAAGCGGCTGGCCCCATCGCGGGCAAGCCCGCTCCCACAGGTTCTGTATTGTGTGCCGATATTGTGAACGACCTAGAACGTGGGAGCGGGCTTGCCCGCGATAGGGCCGGCACAGACACCGACTATCTAACGGTGCCCCGCAATTCACCCACCACGCGCTGCAACTCCGCAGGCTCAACCGCTTCAACAGCCGGCCCAGCCACCAACGTCACCCGCGACCACAACCGGCGAAACAATCCCTTACCCGGATCGCGGCTGAAGAAGCTCCCCCACAACCCCTGCAAAGCCAATGGAATCACCGGCACCGGAGTCTCTTCAAGAATCCGCGTCAGCCCGCCCTTGAACTCATTGATCTCGCCATCAGCCGTCAACTTGCCCTCGGGGAAAATGCACACCAGTTCGCCGTCCTTCAGATACCGGGCAATGCGCGTGAAGGCCTTTTCGTAGATCTGGATGTCTTCGTGACGTCCCGCAATCGGAATCGTCCCCGCCGTACGGAAGATAAAGTTCAGCACCGGCAGGTTGTAGATTTTGTAGTACATGACAAAGCGAATCGGCCTACGTACCGCACCGCCAATCAGCAAGGCATCGACGAACGAAACGTGGTTGCACACCAGCAACGCGGCGCCTTCGTCCGGTATCAATTCAAGATTGCGATGCTGCACGCGGTACATGGAATGGCTGAGCAGCCAGATCATGAAACGCATGGTGAACTCGGGGACAATTTTGAAGATGTAGGCGTTGACGCCGATGTTGAGCAACGACACCACCAGGAACAACTGCGGGATCGACAGCTTGGCCATGCTCAGCAGGATGATCGAGACAATCGCCGACACCACCATGAACAACGCGTTGAGAATGTTGTTGGCGGCAATCACCCGCGCCCGCTCGTTCTCGGCAGTGCGTGACTGGATCAGTGCATACAACGGGACGATGTAGAAGCCACCGAACACGCCGAGTCCGAGGATGTCGAGCAACACCAGCCAGGTGTGGCCGAAGCCGAGAATTTCGATCCAGCCATGCCCCGCAACGCTGTCCGGAATTCCGCCGGAATGCCACCACAGCAGCAAACCGAACACGGTCAGGCCGAACGAACCAAAGGGCACCAGGCCGATTTCGACTTTGCGCCCGGACAGTTTTTCGCAGAGCATCGAACCCACGGCGATACCGACCGAGAACACCGTCAGAATCAGCGTCACCACGGTCTCGTCACCGTGCATCCATTCCTTGGCGTACGCCGGGATCTGCGTCAGATAAATCGCCCCGACAAACCAGAACCACGAGTTGCCGACTATCGAGCGCGATACCGCTGGAGTCTGCCCCAGGCCCAGCTTAAGCGTGGCCCACGACTGGCTGAAAATATTCCAGTTCAGGCGCATTTCCGGCGTCGCCGCCGCTGCCCGCGGAATGCTGCGACTGGCCAGGTAACCGAGCACGGCGATGCCGATGATCGCGGTAGAAACCACGGGCGCGTAATGACTGGACGACATCATGATCCCGGCACCGATGGTCCCGGCCAGAATCGCCAGGAAGGTGCCCATTTCCACCAGACCGTTGCCACCGACCAGCTCATCTTCACGCAGCGCTTGCGGCAGGATCGAATACTTCACCGGACCGAACAGCGCCGAATGCGTGCCCATGGCGAACAGCGCCAACAGCATCAGCGACAGGTGATCGAACATGAAGCCGACCGCGCCGACCGCCATGATGACGATTTCCCCGAGTTTGATCAGACGGATCAAGGCGTCCTTGGCAAATTTTTCCCCGAACTGCCCGGCCAGCGCCGAGAACAGAAAGAACGGCAGGATGAACAGCAGCGCACACAGGTTGACCCAGATCGACCGGTCACCTTCGATGGTGAGCTTGTACAAAATGGCGAGGATCAACGACTGCTTGAAGATGTTGTCGTTGAACGCCCCGAGGGACTGGGTCACGAAGAACGGCAGGAAACGCCGGGTGCGCAGCAAGGTGAATTGTGAGGGGTGACTCATCGTCCATGTGTCCCTGATGTTGGGTAAAGAGTGGCCTGGGTTCTTTGATTGGAATGTCGATCGTCGATCCAGGCCACACATTACCTAAACTTCGCAGGTTATTTCTTCAAACCTGCGATGCATGGCGACACAAACAACTCACCGCGCCATGCACCTTGCAGCGTGCGCTTGCCGACGATCAGCCACATCACCGCCAGCAATGCCACCAGCAGGCAGCCGAAGACCGCGAAAAACGTCAGGTTCAAGGTACTGGCCAGTTTCAGCGTTGCCAGGGAATAGACGCCCAACGGAAAGGTGAAGCCCCACCAGCCAAGGTTGAAAGGTATGCCGGCGCGCAGATAACGCAAAGTGATCAGCACCGCCATCAGCATCCACCACAAGCCGAAGCCCCACAGGGTGATACCCGCGACCAGACCTAACCCGGCCGCAATTTCACCGATGCCCGCCATGCCATTCTCGGCGAAGATTGCCGGAGCGTCGGCGCCCAACAGCAACATGCCCAGCGCACCGGTGCCGATCGGCCCCAATGCCAGCCAACTGGAAGCGGCCATGTTTTCGTGGGGCAATTTGTGCAGCGCCATGCGCAGAAGCAGAATCGTCAGAATGCTGAATGCCACCGGTAGGGAAAATGCCCAGAGCACGTAGCTGGTTACCAGCACCACCAGTTGCGAATGGGCGTCGTCCAGATGCGGCGCCAGCAGGCCACCGCTGGCGGCCGCCACTTCAGCTGCCACCACTGGCAGCAGCCAGACGGCAGTCATTTGATCGATGCTGTGCTCCTGGCGGGTGAACATCATGTAAGGAATCAGCACCCCGCATGCCAGAGACATCGCCACATCCAGCCACCACAGCACCTCGGCCAGTTGAATCACGCCTTCGCCCCAGCGCGGCAAACCGAACAGCAAAAAGCCGTTGATGATGGTCGCCAGGCCCATGGGAATGGTGCCGAAAAACATCGAAACCGTGGAGTGGCCGAAAATCCGCCGCGCCTCATCGAAAAACAGCAGCCAACGCGCCGCGTACAGTGTCGTGAACAACAGGAACAGAAAGATATTGAATAGCCAAAGGGCTTCGGCGATGCCGTGCAAAACGGAATTGCCGATGGGCAATTGCGCCAGCGCCAGGGCCAGCACGCCGGTGCCCATGGTGGCGGCAAACCAGTTCGGAGTGAACTGGCGAATCACCTCGCGCGGATGCTGCAAGTGGCTGAAAGGTTTGATGCCGGGCTTGGCGATGTTGGGGCATGTCATGGCGAACTCCTGTCCTCTTGTGAGGTGGAGCCCATCATAGATCCGGATCGAATATCTATATAACGGGTAATATCTCTAACTGTTATCTATTTTGTAGATACAAACAGCAACCGCTTTTTTATGGCTGTCCGGTAGCGCTGCAAGCGCTGACCGAGCGCTGGCGCATCAATGCGAACAAGGCACTGAGGGACAGGATGATCAACACCGCTCCATAACCATCGGTAGTGGTGACCAGCCCAAAGGTGTGCGTGAGGTTACCGGCCAGCAGCGACGGGAGACAGAACGCCAGATAACTGAGCACGTAATACGCCGACATCAACCCGGCCCGTTCATGGGGCAAGGCCAACGGCACCAGACTGCGCACGGCGCCGAGGAAGCCGGCGCCAAAGCCACACCCGGCGATGAGGGTGCCAAGGAAAAACAGCGTCAGGCTCGCGTTGTGCACACCCAGCAAAATCAGGATCAGGCCGATCGGCAGCAGACTCGCCCCCAACTGCAACGATCTGGCGGCAGCCCGATTGCGCAACGTGTAGATCATCAACGCGCCCGTCAAAGTCAGTGCGGCGACAGTCGCGCCGCCGATCAGGTTCGACGTCGAGCCAGTCGCGGTGCGCACCAAGGATGGTGCCAGGGATGCGTAAAAACCGCCGAGCGCCCAGGTTGCGGTATTGAGCGGCAGCACCCGCCACAACGTAGAACGCGCCTGAACCGGCACATGCAGGGTTGGCCGCAACGAGGCCCAGGCGCCGGGTTGTGACGAGACACTTTCCGGCAACCGCCAGACATACAAAGCCTGTATCGCGAACAAAGCCAGCAGTAGCCAATAGGTCAAGTGCAACGGCGCCGGCGCAAACTGCGCCAGCAAACCGCATCCCAATCCGCCCAGCGCCATGCCGATCAACGGGGCCACGCTGTTGATCAACGGCCCTTGCTGGCGATCGGTGTCCAGCAGCGTTGCACTCAGCACAGCAGTCGCTATGCCGGTGGCGAAGCCTTGGAGTACTCGGGCGCTGATCAGCCACGTGACGCTGTCGGCGTAGATGAACAACAGCATCGCCACGGCATTGAGCATCACTGCCGTGAAGATCACCGGTTTGCGCCCAAGAAAGTCCGAGAGCGAACCGACCGTCAGCAGTGCCGCCAGCAGGCTGAGGGCGTACACGCCGAAAATCAGGGTCAGCACGGCAGACGAGAATTGCAGTTGCTCTTGATACAAGTGATACAACGGCGTCGGCGCAGTGGACGCTGCCAGGAAACTGAGCAAGGTGATCGCCAGGAACCACAGGCTTGCACGGTTAGAACGGGAACTGGACATGGACACTCTCCGCAAAAGCTAATTTTTTGCTTTTGCGGAGTGTGCTACCGGTTTGCGCTTAAAGCAAATTCTTTGTGTTAAGGTCCGATGCATTGCTTTTCAGAACCGGCGTTCTGTCGACACAGGCCCCGGCGCGAGACAGGAACTACGTGATGACCGCTCCCACTTTACGCCCCGGTGGCCGCAGCGCCCGGGTGCAAGAATCAGTTCATACCGCCGTGCGCGAACTCCTCGAAGAGCAGGACCGCGCCAGCGTGACGGTGCCGCAGATCGCAGCACGCGCAGGCGTTACGCCCTCGACCATTTATCGGCGTTGGGGTGATTTGTCGGCGTTGCTCGCGGACGTTGCGCTCGCCCGCATGCAACCGGAAACGGAATCGACCAACACCGGCAGCTTGTCCGGCGATGTGCGCGCCTGGGCGGAGCAATATCTGGACGAGATGAGCTCCGCGCCCGGTCGCAACATGCTGCGCGACGTGCAATCGAGCCTCAAGCCGAGCTATTGCGCGACGATCATTGGCGGGCAGTTGCAGGTCATTCTCGATCGCTATCCGGATGAGCCAAAACCTGGTGTTGATCGACTGATCAACCTGGTCGCGGCCCCTATCGTGTTTCGCATTCTGTTTTCCGAGGCGCCGCTGGAGGCCGAGGAGTTGCATCGGTTGGTCGAGATCGCCTTGAGTCAGCCATAGCGGCCGACGCCAGCATCAAGATTGCCCATGGCGCCTATCACTTCGATAGCCAAGCTCGATTCGCCGCCTGCATTTAGCGGGCCTATTCTTCAAGCATGTGTTCAACATGGACTTGAGGATCAGCATCATGGGCAAACGTCATCCCAACCTTCCCGCCTGGCAATGGCGCGCCTACCCGAACAATCACCAGCACCCGACCAATCTGGTGTTGCACCTGATTGCCGTGCCGCTGTTCATCGTGGCGTTTCTATTGATTGTGTCCGGGGTGTTCGGCCTGAATCTGGCGAACTTCGCCATCGGCATCATCGGCGTGATCGCCGCGCTCGGTCTGCAGCGTCATGGTCATAGCCTGGAGGTTGAAGCCTCCGAGCCGTTCAGCGATCGTAAAGACGCGATCTCGCGTTTGATGGTCGAGCAGTTCCTGACCTTCCCTAGGTTTTTCCTCAGTGGCGGCTGGTGGCGCGCCTGGCGTGAGCGCCACCGCCGTCATTGATCAGGCGAACACTGTCACCGTTTGCCGGCTCATGGCAATCAATCGACCTTCAGCGTCCCACATCTTGGCTGCAGCGTGGCCGTAGCCGTCGGCGGCGTGCTCGGTTTCCACAAGGTATTTGCACCAGTCCAGCGTGCTCAATTCCAGCAACGGCTGCACGAACTCGATGGTCCAGGTCAGCGTGCTGCCCATCGCCGGTTTCTTCAGGAACGGCATTACGGCCGGAGGCCAGGCGTCTACCAGCGCGAGGATGTGCGCCTCGCTGACCGCCTCTTCCTTCACATCACCGCGCAAGCGTACCCAGCCACCCATCTGGCGAGACGTGCTGCCGGAGAACGGCAAGCCGCCGACACTCCAGCGCATCGCCAGGTGCCGCATGAACTCCGGGATGACGCCCTCGATGAAAGGCAGTTCCTGACAGTCGTCCCAATGCTTCATCTCGGGCGCGGGCTCTGATTTCACCGCCACTTCCGAGGGACGCGAAGCGCCGAAGCTGCCCTGGATCAACGTCACGACCTGCCCCTTCTGCATCGCCCGCCCCAGCACCTGGCTGACAGCCTTGCCTTCGCGTAGCACGTCGACTTCAAAACTGACCGGCACTTCCGGCTCGACGGGGCCTACGAAAGTAATCGCCAGCGAACGCACCGGTCGATCCGCCGGGACTTTTGCGCGCATGGCTTCGTACTGCAAAGCGGCCACTAAACCACCGAAACTGGCGCGGCCCTGCGCCCAAGAGGCCGGGATAGACAACTCCAGCGGCTGGCGGCGGACGGCGTCGAGCAGATCGGAGAAGCGCATGAAAACCTCAGGTGCGGGAAAAGGATGAAGGGATCTTAACCAGCCGGCGAATGCTGTACAGCGCGCATTCCGGCCAAATTGACTGACAGATGGGCCGCTGACGTGTGGTTTTATTTAGGAACTGCCGAAGGCTGCGATCTTTTGATCCTGGCAATGTCATCTGTGCAAAGATCAAAAGATCGCAGCCTTTGGCAGCTCCTACAAAGGGTCATGGTTTCTTCAGGATTTGAAGCAGTCTGCGCTGAGCTTGTCCAGCACGCGGTCGGCGCGTTGTTCGGCCTTGATCATGGTGGCTTGCCAGACTGCGACACAGGGTTGCAAATCGGCTTCCTGCTCGGCAATGGCCAGCCATTGCAGGCAGTCGTGCCAGTCGCCCAAAGCGCCCTGTGCCGATTTCAATCGGGGCATCGCCGCTTTCGGCAAGCGATCCAGTTCAGGATAGGCATCGATGCCATAGCGCACGCGCTTGATCAGCAGGCGCAAACGATGGCGGTCATGGGCGGGATCGTGCAGGGCTTCGTCGAGTTTCTTCCACTGTTTGCCCAGGCGTTTCTCAATGCGTTTACCCAATCCCTTGAGCAAACCCTGACGTTGAGAGGCCCGCAAAAAACGTGGAAAGGCATCAAGAATGACCAGCAATTGCGCGAGCTCGGTACTGGTCGCAACCGCCGGATAAGCCTCGGCCATCTGCGCTAACCGGCGCTGCGCGGCTTCGGGTTGGTCGTGCTTTAGCAAGTAAGCCGCCAACACTTCACGATCGCGCCACGGCGTGGTCAGGTCGCCGACGCCGGAGGCCGCCGCTTCCAGTTGCTCGACGCCGGGCAATCCGCGCAATGGCCGCAACAGACTGCGCAAACGGCGCACCGTGGTGCGCAGGTCATGCAAGGCTTCAGGGTCGGTACGCGCACTTAAACGCGCCTGACAGGCCAGTACACGAACTTCCAGGCCCAAGACATGAGCCACTAACCGATCCACCAATGCCGACATCACTTGCTCCCTGTCTCGAATGTCCCGTGTAGCCCTGCATCATGCCTCAACGGCCGGCGCGTGACTCACGAATATAGAAGCGCGCCTTCTCGGCTTTTTTGGTGCAACCTTCGAAGCCTTCGAATTGCTGTTGGGTCTTGGCCGCGGTCAGCAGCGACAAGGCCTTGGAGTAACTGACGTTCCCGGCGAAACCTTCAGCCTTGGCCAGGTCCAGTTCATGCCATGCAGCATCGAGGTTGCTGCCGCAGCTGTCGCGATAAGCGGTTTTACCGGCGCAACCGGCGAGTGCCAGGGCTATCAGCGGCACACAGATCCAGGCTTTCATCACTCACTCCTCAAAGATAGGAAAACAGTCATGCACGTAGGACGGTCTGGCGCGTGAAAAGTGCCGTCCATCGCCCGCGCAAACTGTAGCGCTGGCGAGAATAACCATCCGCCGCCATCAAGTGTCGAAAAAACGACGCGTTCGCTGTGCCAAGCGACCTTGACGATTGAAGCGTGCCCCTCGATGGGTGCATTGTTGAACCATTCAAACGAGGGCGATTCATGAAAAAGCGTGTCGCACTGGTGTTGGGCTCGGGTGGAGCCCGGGGTTATGCCCATATCGGCGTTATCCAGGAGATCGAACGGCGTGGCTACGATATCGCCTGTATCGCCGGTTGTTCCATGGGGGCGGTGGTCGGCGGGATCTACGCCGCCGGCAAACTCGATGAATATCGCGACTGGATCGAGAGCCTGGATTACCTCGACGTGTTGCGTCTGGTGGATGTCAGTTTTCGCCTGGGGGCGATCCGTGGGGAAAAGGTCTTCGGGCAGATCCGCAAGATCGTCGGCGAGATCAATATCGAAGACCTGCGCATTCCCTACACTGCGGTCGCCACCGACCTGACCAACCAGCAGGAAATCTGGTTCCAGGAAGGTTGCCTGCATCAGGCGATGCGCGCCTCGGCGGCGATTCCCAGCCTGTTTACCCCGGTGATGCAGGGCAATCGCATGCTGGTGGATGGCGGTATTCTCAACCCGTTGCCGATCGTGCCGGTGGTCTCGAGTCATTGCGATCTGATCATCGCGGTCAACCTCAACTCCACTAACCAGCGTCACTATCAACTGCCGGTAATCCAGCGCCCCGCCGCGTTCAAGAGTCGTTTCAACAGCCTGCTTAACTCCCTCGGTTCGAAGATGCCATTCCGGCGCAAACAGGCCGAGCAATTACTGCTGCTGGAGAAAGAGGCGTTGATGGCGGAAGCGGCCGAGATCAACCCTTGGGTCGAATCCGCCGCACCGGAAGCCCAACAACCGGCTGCAGCCCCGGAACGCGAAGGCGCGCCGAAGTCCGCCACCGGGTCGTTCATCATCGACAACGTCGGCCCGGCGTCCTTGCTGGACTTGATCAACCAGAGTTTCGAAGTGATGCAGACTTCGTTGGCGCAGTACAAGATTGCCGGGTATCCGCCGGACGTTTTGATCAACGTGCCGAAGCGGGTGTGCCGGTTTTTCGAGTTCTACAAGGCGCCGGAATTGATCGCGCTGGGACGGGAGATTGCGCGGGATACGTTGGACCGGTATGAGAATGAGCGGGATTCTTGAAGTTCTCGAGTGAATGTACCGGCGTCATCGCGAGCAAGCTCGCTCCCACATTGGAATGCATTCTCCTGTGGGAGCGAGCTTGCTCGCGATGACGCCGGGTCAGACAACACAAAACTAAAGACTACCCCTCACTCAACAACCGATACCCCACCCCCGCCTCGGTCACGATAAACCGTGGCTGGGTCGGATCGTCCGCGAGTTTTTGCCGCAGGTGCCCGACCACGATCCGCAGGTAGTGACTGTCTTCGGTATGGGTCGGCCCCCAGATGTCCTTGAGCAATTGCTGCTGGGTGATGACCCGCCCGGGATGCCGCGCCAGTTGCGCCAACACTGCGTATTCCTTGCGGGTCAGCGCAACTTCGACACCTTCGAGCAATACCCGGCGATAAGCCAGGTCCACCGTCAGCGGACCGAAGGTCAACGCCGCTTGCTGCGCCTCGCCCACCGGCGCCTGACGCAACAGCGCACGTACCCGCGCCAAGAACTCCTGAATGCCGAAGGGCTTGGTCACGTAGTCATTGGCGCCGCCATCCAGCGCCTCGACTTTCTGCCCTTCGCCGGCACGCACCGAGAGCACCAGCACCGGCACCGTCGACCACTCGCGGAACTCGCGCAGAACCTGCTGGCCGTCCATGTCCGGTAAACCGAGGTCGAGCACCAGCAAGTCCGGTTTGTTCAACGCAGCCTGGGCCAGCCCTTCGCTGCCGGTACCGGCCTCCAGCACTTTGTAGCCTTGAGAAGCGAGGCTGATGCGCAGGAATTTGCGGATCTGCGGTTCGTCATCGATGACCAAAATGGTCGCGGTCTGGCTCATGAATTCACGTCAACACAAAGAGGTGGCTAGAGAGTAACGCACGCACGATCAGGCTTCACTTTCGGCCCTTAACTTTCAAAGGCCGGCTGAGCCTGCAAAGGCAGGTGCAAAGTGATGCAGGTGCCGCGCCCTTCGATGCCGTCGGCGACGCTGATCCGCCCACCATGGGCGCCGACCATGCCCTGACAGATCGCCAGCCCCAGCCCGGTGCCCTGCCCGCCACGATCGCCGCGAGCGGCGGTGTAGAACATGTCGAAAATTTTCGACCGTTCCGACTCTGGAATCCCCGGGCCTTCATCGCTCACCGAGAAAAACAGCTCACTGTCGTCGGCCCCTGCGCGCAATTGCAAACGCCCATGGGACGGCGAAAAACGCGCGGCGTTTTCCATCACGTTGATCAGCGCCTGCTCGATCAGCGCAGCATGGACGAACAGCAGCGGCAATTCTGCCGGTACTTCGGTGCTGACCTGCAACGGCGCCAGCACCGCACGCAGCCGATTGAGCGCGCTGCCGACGATGTCCGCCGGCGATACCCAGTCCCGCGCCAGCTTCAGCGCGCCGTGACCGAGACGGGTCATGTCCAGCAGGTTTTGAATGTAGCGATCGAGCCGTTCGGCTTCATCGCGGGTGCCTTCGAGCAATTCACGGCGATCCTCCAGCGGGATCGCTTCGCCAAGCGCCAGCAGGCTGTCGATACTGCCGCGCATGGAGGTCAGCGGCGTGCGCAAATCGTGGGACACCGAGGCCAGCAAAGCACTGCGCAGTTGCTCGGTTTCGCCGTGCAGCCGCGCCGCTTCCAGATCATCGGCCAACTGCGCGCGGGCCAGCGCCTGGGCCAGCGGCTGACTCAACGCGGTCAACAAACGTCGACGTTGACCGCTCAAGGTCTGGCCTTCCTTGGCACACACGCCGAGTAACGCCAGCGGTCCGTCCTCCACGGTGAGCGGCCACCACCACCAACGCCCGAACGGCAAAGTACCGGTGCCGGCGCCGGCCGGTTGATCGTGCTGCCAAGCCCAATCGGCGGCGGCACGTTCCGCTTCGGAGAACTCCAGCGGGCCGCCGGTTTCGACTTTCCAGCCACTGGGACCGTCGCGATTGAGCAGGCACAGTTGCAGATCGCTCCAGCCTTCGAGATGGTGCGCGGCCGCGCTGATCACTGCCTGGCGGTCGGTGGCGGCGGTGAGTTTGCGCGACAGGTCGAGCAGTTCGGTGGTTTCTTCCTGGGTATCGCGCAGGGCCTGCAATTGCCGCCGCTGCCGCGCCGCGAGGTTACCGGTGAGGGCCGCCATCAGCAGGAAGAACAGCAAGGTCAGCACGTCTTCTTCGCGCTGGATGCTGAAGGAAAAATTCGGTGGAATGAACAGGAAGTCGTAGGTCAGAAACGACAGCGCCGCACAGACCAGCGCCGGCCCCAGGCTACTACGGACCGCCACCAGCAATACGGCGGCGAGGAACACCAGCGAGATGTTGGGTAACGGTAGAGTTTTTGCCACGGCCCAGGCCAGCGCGGAAGCCAGAATCGTCGCCACCACCGCTAAGGCGTAGTCGAACCACACCAGCGACTGCATCGAACGCTGCCGTGGCTGATGCTGTTCGTGATCGCTGTCGAGGACGTTGATTTCCAGCCCGCGAGCAGTGCGCAGCAGCCGCGCCGCCAGCCCGCCGCCGAACAGACGGCGACGCAAACTCGGTCGGGACTGGCCCACCAGCACCAGGCTGGCACGACGCTCGGCGGCATGCTGGATCAGGGTTTTCGCCACTTCACCGGCCCGCAGCAACACCACTTCGCCGCCCAGGCGTTCGGCCAGTTGCTGCGCGCTTTGCAAACGCAGGCGCGACTGCTCGTCACGCACGCTGCCATTGTCCACATGCACCAGACTCCATGGCAGATGCCGACGCTGAGCGACGCGACTGGCATGCCGGACAAGGCGTTCGGCCTCGGCATCGCCGTCGACACCCACCAGCAAACGTCCGCGAACGGCTGGCGCTGCCTGACCCAACTGACGGTAGCCCTGGGCCAGATCGTTATCGACCTGGGCCGCCGCGGTTTGCATCGCCAGTTCGCGCAGGGCCGTCAGGTTGGTCTGGGAAAAAAACGCGTCGATGGCCGCCCGCGCCTGCTCCGGCACGTAGACCTTGCCATCGCGCAGACGCTCCAGCAGCTCGCGCGGCGGCAGGTCGATCAAAAGCAGTTCGTAGGCTTCCTGCAGCACCCAATCCGGCAGGGTTTCGCGAACCTGCACGCCGGTAATCCCGCGCACTTGATCGTTGAGACTTTCCAGGTGCTGGACGTTGACCGTGGTGTACACGTCGATGCCGGCGGCGAGCAGTTCCTGAATGTCTTGCCAGCGCTTTTCGTGACGGCTGCCGGGTGCGTTGGTGTGGGCCAGCTCGTCCACCAGCACCAGTTTCGGTTTGGCCACGAGCAGGCCGTCGAGGTCCATTTCCTCAAGCTCGACGCCTCGGTATTCCGAGCGCACCAAAGCTTGTTGGGGCAAGCCGCTGAGCAGCGCTTCGGTTTCGGCGCGGCCGTGGGTTTCGACGACGCCGGCGATGACTTTCACCCCTTGGCGCATCTGGGTGTGAGCCGCTTGCAGCATGGCGTAGGTCTTGCCGACACCCGGCGCGGCGCCGAGGAATACCTTGAGCCGGCCACGGCCATCGCGGGGCAGGTCTGCTAATAGCGCGTCGGCGCGGCCGGAGTCGCTCATTTGTCTTTGCCTTGTTCGACTTGAAAGTGGGGGGTGCCTTAAAAGATCGCAGCCTTCGGCAGCTCCTACATCGGACGGCGAACATCCTGTAGAGCTGGCGGAGCCTGCGATCTTTTGATCTACAGGTTTTCCAGCGCCCGATTCAACTCAAGCACATTCACCACCGGCGGTCCCACCAGCGGCTGCTCGATATGGGCGTCCAGCAGGTTTTGCAGGGTCGCCACCGGCACGTTACGCGCCGTCGCAACACGCGCCAGTTGATAGGCAATTGCGGCCGGTGGCAAGTGTGGATCGAGGCCGCTGCCGGACGTGGTGAGCATGGCCAGCGGCACGGGGCCCTGACCTGGGACCTGCAATTTGTTGGCATCGTCGATCACCCGAGTGGCCAGCGCCGGGTTGCTCGGCGACAGGTTGCTCGCGCCGCTCGCCACGGTGGCAAAGGCACCGGCCGATGGCCGTGGGTGGAACCAGGCGTCGCCGACAAAATCCTGGGCGATCAGCGAGGAACCGCGGACCTTGCCGTCGATGTCGCGCACCAGGCTGCCATTGGCTTGATCCGGGAAGGCAACCTGGGCCACGCCGGTGACCACCAAGGGATAAGCGACGCCGGTGATCAGGGTCATCAGGACCAGCAGGCTCAGGGCCGGACGTATCATTGTGGACATTTCAAAATCCTCGAATTGTAGGAGCGAGCTTGCTCGCGAAAAACCGGAGGGCGCTGCGCTCATACAGACAGAACGCGTCATCGTTAACTTCCATCGCGAGCAAGCTCGCTCCTACAGGGTGTGTAGGGTGCTTAAACCAGATGCAACGCCGTCAACAGCATGTCGATCGCCTTGATGCCCACGAAGGGCACCAGAATCCCGCCCAGCCCGTAGATCAGCAGATTGCGTCGCAGCAATGCCGCCGCACTCGCCGCCTGAACTCGCACACCGCGTAGCGCCAACGGAATCAGCACCACGATGATCAGTGCGTTGAACACGATGGCCGAGAGAATCGCGCTCTGCGGACTGCTCAGGTGCATGACGTTGAGCACACCCAGTTGCGGATAGATCGAGGCGAACAGTGCCGGCAGAATCGCGAAGTACTTGGCCACGTCGTTGGCGATGGAAAACGTCGTCAGCGCGCCGCGGGTCACCAGCAATTCCTTGCCGATCTGTACCACGTCCAAGAGCTTGGTCGGGTCGCTGTCGAGATCGACCATGTTGGCCGCTTCACGCGCCGCTTGCGTACCGTCGTTCATCGCCATGCCGACGTCTGCCTGGGCCAGGGCGGGGGCATCGTTGGCGCCGTCGCCGCACATCGCGACCAGGCGTCCGTCGTTCTGCTCGTGACGGATGCGCGCCAGTTTTTTCTCCGGCGTAGCTTCGGCCAGCACGTCGTCCACGCCCGCTTCAGCAGCAATCGCCGCAGCGGTCAGCGGGTTGTCGCCGGTCACCATGACCGTGCGGATCCCCAGTTTGCGCAGCTCGGCGAAACGCTCGCGGATGCCGGGCTTGACCACGTCCTTGAGGTGGATCGCACCGAGCAATTTGCTGTCGACGCAGACCAGCAACGGGGTGCCGCCGCTCTGGGCGATCTTGTCGATTTCTCGGGACAACGGTGCGGCGAGATCGGCGCGAGTGAGGCCCACAAAAGCCAGCAAAGAATCCACCGCGCCTTTGCGATACACGCGACCCTGATAGTCGACACCGGACAAGCGAGTCTCGGCGCTGAACGGTACGGCAGTCAGCAATTCGGCGGAAGGCTCTGGCTGCGGCTGGGTTCCACGCAGGTACTCGACGATGGACTTGCCTTCCGCCGTGTCATCAGCCAGCGAGGCAAACAACGCACCCTCGGCCAGTTCCCGGGCAGTGACGCCCGGCGCGGCATAGACCGCGGTGCAACGACGGTTACCGAAGGTGATGGTGCCGGTCTTGTCCAGCAACAGCACGTGCACGTCCCCCGCCGCTTCCACGGCGCGGCCGGACTTGGCGATCACGTTCAGGCGCACCAGACGGTCCATCCCGGCGATACCAATCGCCGACAACAGGCCGCCGATAGTGGTCGGAATCAGCGTGACCAACAACGCCACCAGGAACACCAGCGGCAGGTTGCCGTTGGCGAAGTGGGCGAACGGTTGCAGCGTCACCACCACCATCAGGAAGATCAGGGTCAGGCCGATCAGCAGGATGTCGAGCGCCACTTCGTTCGGGGTTTTCTGGCGCTTGGCGCCTTCGACCAGAGCGATCATGCGGTCCAGTGTCGACTCGCCAGGGTTGGCGGTGATCTTCACCAGCAGCCAGTCGGACACCAGCCGCGTATTGCCGGTGACGGCCGAACGGTCGCCGCCGGACTCACGAATCACCGGTGCGGATTCACCGGTAATCGCCGCTTCGTTGACCGCCGCGATGCCTTCGATCACTTCGCCGTCACCGGGGATCATCTCCCCCGCTTCGACACGCACCACATCACCTTTGCGCAGGCTGGTGGCGGGCACCACCTGGAAGGTGCCGTTGCTGGTTTTGCGACGGGCGCTCAAACCTTCACTGCCGGCCTTGAGGCTGTCGGCGCGGGCCTTGCCGCGACCTTCGGCCAGGGCCTCGGCGAAGTTGGCGAACAGCACGGTGAACCACAGCCACACGGCAATTTGCGCGGCGACGAAAGTCGGCACCGCCGTGTCGGGAATGAAGCACAGCACGGTGGTCAGGATGGCGGTCAGTTCGACCACCAGCATCACCGGCGCACGTTGCAATTGCCGTGGGTCGAGCTTGACGAAGGCTTGCACCAGCGCCGGGCGCCACAGGGCCGAAATCGCGGTTTTCGGTTGCTCCGGCGCCTTCACGGCAACCGGTTTAGTTACGGGCATATTCATCAAATAGTCCTCAGAAGCCCATGCTCAAATGTTCGGCGATTGGACCCAGAGCCAGAGTCGGCAGGAAGGTCAGGCCGCCCACCAGCAAAATGGTCACGGTCAGCAAAGTCACGAACAGCGGGCCGTGGGTCGGGAAGCTGTTCTGGCCGATCGGCGCGGTTTTCTTCATCGCCAGGCTGCCGGCCAACGCCAGAACCGGGAGGATGTAGCCGAAGCGACCGATCAACATGCCCAGACCCAGCATCAGGTTGTGGAACGGCGTGTTGGCGCCGAAGCCACCGAACGCGGAACCGTTGTTCGCACTGGCCGAGGTGTAGGCGTAGAGCAACTGGCTGAAACCGTGGGGGCCGGGGTTGCTCACCGAGGCCACCGGGCCAGGCAGGCTGGCGGCAATGGCGCCGAGCACCAGCACGCCGATCGGCATGACCATCAAGGTTACTACCAGCAATTGCACTTCCTTGGCTTGCAGTTTCTTGCCGAGGTACTCCGGAGTGCGGCCGATCATCAGGCCGGCGAGGAACACCGCGATCAATACGTTGAGCAACATGCCGTAGAGCCCGGCGCCGACGCCGCCGAAGATCACTTCGCCGACCATCATGTTGACCATCGCGACCATGCCGCTCAGCGGGTTGAGGCTGTCGTGCATGCCGTTGACCGAACCGTTCGATGCAGCGGTGGTGGTCACCGACCACAGCACGGTGGCGGTGGTGCCGAAGCGTGCTTCCTTGCCTTCCAGCGGCGCAGTCTGTTCGACGGCGACGTTGTTCAAGGCCGGGTTCGGTTGGTATTCAGCCCACAGCGACGTCGCGCCGCCGATCAGGAACAGCGCCAGCATGCAGGCGATGATCGCGCGGCTCTGACGCAGGTCTTTCACGTAGTGGCCGAAGGTGAACACCAGCGCCACAGGGATCAGGATGATCGACGACAGTTCGAACAGGTTGCTCCACGCCGTCGGGTTCTCGAACGGATGCGCCGAGTTGACACCGAAGAAGCCACCGCCGTTGGTGCCCAGTTGCTTGATCGCAATCTGGCTGGCCGCCGGGCCGAGCGGGATCACTTGATCAACGCCCTGCATGGTCACCGCATTCACATATTGCGCGAAGGTTTGCGGCACGCCTTGCCACACCAGGTACAGCGCCAGCAGCAGGCACAGCGGCAGCAGGCCATAGAGGGTGGCGCGGGTCATGTCGACCCAGAAGTTGCCGAGCGACGCGGTGGATTTGCGGCCGATGCCACGGCACAGCGCGACCAAAACCGCCAGGCCGGTGGCGGCGCTGACGAAGTTCTGCACGGTGAGGCCGACCATCTGGCTCAGGTAGCTCAACGATGCTTCGCCGCTGTAGGCCTGCCAGTTGGTGTTGGTCATGAAACTGATGGCGGTGTTGAACGCCAGCGTCCACTCCTGACCCGGCAAATTCTGCGGGTTGAGCGGCAAGTGATCCTGAAACAACAGGATCGCAAACAACAGCAGGAAGCCCGCAAGGTTGAACGCGAGCAAGGCCAGCGTGTATTTCTGCCAGCTCTGTTCGGCCTGCGGATCGACGCCGGCCAGACGATAACAGCCGCGCTCGACCGGGCCGAGAATCGGCGTCAGCCAGGTGCGTTGGCCTTCCATTACCTTGTAGTAGAAGCGCCCGAGAAACGGCGCCAGGACCAATACCACCGCGAAAAACGCGAGGATCAGCCAATAGTCATAACTGTGCATAGCCGCTCCTAGTTCCGGTCCGCGCGCAACAGCGCAACCAACAGATAAATGAACAGCCCCACTGCCAACAGCAGTGACACCCCGTCCAGAACGCTCATGGAAGTTCTCCGTGTTACGGCGTATTGCCGCGTGTGCAGCCATTGTCGGAAAGGAGGCTGTAAAGGAACGAGACCGAGGGTGCGCGCGGGGCATAAAGAAAGCGTAAAGAGTGGGTTTATGCGGGCGTTACAGCAGCGTTTTGTCGACCTCTGTGGCGAGCGGGCTCGCTCCCACTGCGACTTTGCGCAAGAATGTCGGCTGTCGCTGCCCATTGCCGGAAAAACACCATGAATGTAATCACCACCGATTTGCCCGGTGTTCTGATCATCGAGCCGAAGGTGTTTGGTGATGAACGCGGCTTTTTTTACGAGAGTTTCAACGCGAGGGCTTTCAAGGAAGCCACGGGGCTGGACGCTGATTTCGTTCAGGACAATCATTCGCGCTCAAGCAAAGGGGTGTTGCGCGGTCTGCATTACCAACTGCAGAACACTCAGGGCAAATTGGTGCGGGTCACTGCCGGTGAAGTACTCGACGTTGCCGTGGACATTCGCCGCAGCTCAAAGCATTTCGGCAAATGGGTGGCGGTGCGACTGTCGGCCGAGAATCATCGTCAGCTCTGGATTCCTGAAGGCTTCGCCCATGGTTTCGTGGTGCTGAGTGAGTTCGCCGAGTTTCTCTACAAGACCACCGACTACTACACGCCATCCGCCGAACGCTGCATTCGCTGGGATGACCCGGACCTGGCCATCGACTGGCAACTGGACGAAGCGCCGCAACTGTCTGCGAAAGACCAGGCGGCGGTGTTCTTCAGGGATGCTGAAGTTTTTTCCTGAGCCATGGCCGTATGCACCTCATCCGCAAGTGCACGATCCTCTTATTGCTCGACAATCCGCCAGATCGGACCAACACTTCCAGTGCAACGCTGCGCTCATGCCTGCAAGTTGTGCGCATTTGGTGTCAACGACTTACTGCAAAGGCTGGTCAACATGCGAATTCTCATCACCGGCGGTGCCGGTTTCATCGGCTCGGCCCTGATTCGAGAGTTGATTCGACACTCCAGTCACGAAGTGCTCAATCTGGACAAGCTGACCTACGCCGGCAATCTCGAATCGCTGACCAGCATTGCCAATGACACTCGCTATGAATTCGTTCAAGCCGACATCATTGATCAAGCCGCTGTCAGTGCTGTGCTGAACCGTTTCGAGCCGCACGCCATCCTGCATCTGGCTGCTGAATCCCACGTCGATCGATCCATCGACGGCCCCGCTGCTTTCATCCAGACCAACATCGTTGGCACCTATAGCTTGCTGGAAGCCACCCGCGCCTACTGGGAGACCCTCGACGAGCCGCAAAGAAGGGCCTTTCGCTTTCACCACATTTCCACCGACGAGGTCTATGGCGACCTGCAGGGTGTCGATGCGCTGTTTACCGAAACAACGCGTTACGCTCCCAGCTCGCCGTATTCCGCCAGCAAAGCGGCGTCCGACCATCTGGTCCGCGCCTGGCATCGCACTTATGGCCTGCCGGTCGTGCTGAGCAATTGTTCAAACAACTACGGCCCCTGCCAATTTCCTGAAAAACTGATTCCGCTGGTAATACTCAATGCGCTGGCGGGCAAGCAGTTGCCGGTCTATGGCAATGGCCTTCAGATCCGCGATTGGCTGTTTGTCGAAGATCACGCCCGAGCGCTGCTCAAAGTGCTGAACGCAGGCAAAGTCGCAGAGACCTACAACATCGGCGGGCATAACGAACAAAAGAATATCGATGTGGTGCGGGCCATTTGCACATTGCTGGAGGAGCTGGCCCCACAAAAACCTGAGGGTGTCGCGCGCTACGTCGACTTGATCACTTTCGTTGAGGACCGCCCTGGCCATGATTTGCGCTACGCAATCGATGCCAGCAAAATCGAACGTGAACTGGGCTGGGTGCCCGCTGAGTCATTCGAAACCGGCCTGCGTAAAACCATTCAGTGGTACCTGAAAAACCTGGAATGGTGCCGACGTGTACAGGATGGCAGCTATCAAGGTGAACGCCTGGGCGCCATCGATCCAAAGGAGTTACTCGCTTGATGAAAGGCATCGTTTTGGCGGGCGGCTCGGGCACGCGCCTGCATCCGATTACGCTCGGTGTGTCCAAACAACTGTTGCCGGTTTACGACAAACCGATGATCTACTATCCGATTTCAGTCCTGATGCTGGCCGGTATCAAAGAAATCCTGGTGATATCGACGCCTCAGGATCTGCCTCAATACCGCAACCTGCTGGGTGACGGCAGCCAGTTCGGGGTGAGCTTCAGCTACGCCGAACAGCCGTCGCCGGATGGTTTGGCACAGGCCTTTCTGATTGGCGAACAATTCATCGGCAGCGATTCAGTGTGCCTGATCCTCGGTGACAACATCTTCCACGGCTCCAACTTTGGCGGGCAATTGCAGGACGCTGCAAAACGCTCTCGCGGCGCGACCGTGTTCGGGTATTGGGTAAACGACCCCGAGCGCTACGGCGTAATTGATTTCGACGACAATGGCCGTGCGCTCTCCATCGAAGAAAAACCGAAAAATCCCAAATCCAGCTACGCCGTTACCGGGCTGTATTTCTATGACAACGATGTGATCGACATTGCCAAGGCTGTCAAACCTTCGCTACGTGGCGAACTGGAAATCACCGACGTCAACAATGCCTACCTGCAACGTGGCGACCTGCAAGTAGAGCGCTTCGGCCGTGGCTTTGCCTGGCTCGACACCGGCACTCACGACAGCCTGCTCGAGGCCTCACAATATGTGCAGACCATCGAACATCGCCAAGGTCTGAAAATCGCCTGCCTTGAAGAAATCGCTTATCTCAATAAGTGGATCAATCGCGAACAGCTGCTTGAGCGCGCCCATTATTTCGGCAAGACCGGATATGGTCAGTACCTGGCTAAATTGGCGGGTGAGCAACAACGATGAATGAGTCCGGCCTCTGCAATCACGTAACCAGGTTATCCCGATGAAAGTTCTCATCGTTGGCCGGCATGGTCAGGTCTCACGTGAGCTGCAACATCGGTTGGGCGCGCTCGGCGAGCTGATCGTGATGGGTCGCGATCAGCTCGACATGGCGCAACCCGATCAGATTCGTCGTCAGGTCCAATGCATCCATCCCGATCTGATCATCAACGCAGCAGCCTATACCGCGGTCGACCTCGCAGAAAGCGAACCGCAAACAGCCTTCGCCATCAACGCCGTAGCGCCCGGGATCCTTGCCGAAGAGGCGCTGACACTCGACATCCCGCTGATTCATTACTCGACCGATTATGTATTCGACGGGATGAAACCCGCTCCTTACACCGAGGACGACAGGCCAAACCCGCTCGGGGTCTACGGCAAGAGCAAGCTGGCGGGCGAGCAGGCAATCATCGAGGTGCAAGGCAAACATCTTATCTTGCGCACCAGTTGGGTCTACTCGACCGAGGGCCGCAATTTCTTGCTGACCATGCAGCGGTTACTGCAAGAAAAAACAGAACTGCGGGTGGTTGCCGATCAGATCGGTGCGCCCACGTGGGCCGGCACCGTAGCCCAGAGCACACTGGCCTTGATTGAGCGCTGGCAGTCACACGCCCCGGCGAACTGGGGTGTTTATCACTTGACCGCTCAGGGCAGCACTTCCTGGTTTGGTTTTGCCCAGGCCATTGGCGAGGCATTGCGGCAACAGGGAAAAACTTGCGCAACTCTGCTGCCGATTTCTTCCAGCGATTACCCGCTGCCTGCCGCCCGGCCACTCAATTCATGCCTGGATTGCAGTCGTTTGCAGCGTGAATGGGGAGTCGGCCTGCCGGACTGGCAAACCGCCTTGCGCGAATGTCTCGCCCAGCAAGCCTGAGTACCTGAGGCCTGCCCACGAAGGTGGCAACAGAGCCACGCCTGCTCCTGGCTGGCGCACAAAAAGCCGGCATTTAGCCGCGAACATCCTCGATACGACAAATTTTCTTCCTTTGCGACCGCTGTCATAACACTGGCACGCCCGCTGCACTGCCCTCCCCGAGCTTTCCAAACCGTTCAGGGAGCAAACGCATGAACACACAACTCAAACCCACGCTGGGCACGCTGCACTTGTGGGGCATTGCGGTGGGGCTGGTGATTTCCGGGGAGTACTTCGGCTGGAGTTATGGCTGGGGCGTGGCCGGGACGTTGGGCTTTCTGGTGACGTCCTTCATGGTCGCCACCATGTACACCTGTTTCATCTTCAGCTTCACCGAACTGACCACCGCAATTCCTCATGCCGGTGGTCCCTTTGCCTACAGCCGCCGCGCCTTCGGCGAGAAAGGCGGATTGATCGCCGGGCTGGCGACGCTGATCGAATTCGTCTTCGCCCCGCCCGCCATTGCCTTGGCAATTGGTGCGTACCTCAACGTGCAGTTCCCCGCCCTCGATCCAAAGCACGCGGCGGTCGGTGCCTACATCGTGTTCATGGGCCTGAACATCCTCGGCGTGAAGCTGGCGGCGACTTTCGAGTTGGTGGTCTGCGTGCTGGCAGTCGCTGAGTTGCTGGTGTTCATGGGCGTGGTCGCGCCCGCCTTCAGCTTCAGCAACTTCGCCCTCAATGGCTGGGCCGGTTCTGATGTATTCGGCGCACCGGCGATTGCCGGGATGTTCGCGGCGATCCCGTTCGCGATCTGGTTCTTCCTCGCCATCGAAGGCGCGGCCATGGCCGCCGAAGAAGCCAAGGACCCGAAACGCACGATTCCCAAGGCCTACATCAGCGGCATCCTGACCCTGGTGTTGCTGGCGATGGGCGTGATGTTCTTTGCCGGTGGCGTCGGCGACTGGCGCACCCTGTCGAACATCAACGACCCGCTGCCGCAAGCGATGAAAACCGTGGTCGGCGAAAGCTCGGGCTGGTTGCACATGTTGGTATGGATCGGTCTGTTCGGGCTGGTGGCGAGTTTCCACGGGATCATCCTCGGCTATTCGCGGCAGTTCTTCGCCCTCGCCCGCGCTGGCTATCTGCCGGCGTCACTGGCCAAATTGTCGCGCTTTCAAACGCCACACCGGGCGATCATCGCCGGCGGCGTGATCGGCATCGCGGCGATCTACAGCGACGGCCTGATCAATCTCGGCGGCATGACCCTGACGGCGGCGATGATCACCATGGCCGTGTTCGGCGCCATCGTGATGTACATCATGAGCATGCTCAGCCTGTTCAAATTGCGTAAAACCGAACCGAATCTGGAGCGCACCTTCCGCGCGCCCTGCTACCCACTGGTGCCAATGATTGCACTGGTGCTGGCGGTGGTGTGCCTGGTGGCCATGGCGTGGTTCAACACCCTGATCGGCTTGATTTTCCTCGCCTTCATGGCCGTGGGTTTCGTGTACTTCGTACTGACTGCGCAACTGCGCGCCGATGCCCCGGCGGATGCGATGTTGACCGGGCTTTAATCAATGACGGTGCGGGGTCATATCAGGCATAGAATGGAACCACTGCGAAAATAATTCGCTCAATAGTGGTATGCAGGATTGATTGGCGAAATCCGTCAATCGACCTGCTTTTAAGGAGAGCCCCTATGCCCTGGTATGCCTGGTTGATTCTGATCGTTGCAATAGGCTCGATCGTTGGTGGGTTGATGATGCTGCGCGACACCGCCACCAAGGTTGAGCTGACCGAAGAACAGCGCGCTCGCGTGGCTGAACGCAACGCGCAAGCGGATGCCAAGGATGCGCAGGACCGCTAAAAACGGCTGAACCGCTTTTCGTAGGATCAAGGCTTGCCCGCGGTGGCGATCTCAAGGACGCTGTCGCGGGCAAGCCTTGCTCCTATAAGTCCAATGTGTGTGGGTAGATTATTTTTCCCAATTGGCCTTGGCGATGTGCAAGCCATGCAGGCCTTTGTACGCTGCGCGCTCCGGCTGGCTCCAGCCCTCCAGCAACGAATCCTCCAGACGATAGATTTCCACGCCCAGCGGGCGACATACGCTCAACGGGTCCTGAGCATCCGGCCCCCACATGGCCAACGACAGGTCGCCCCCCGGGCAGGTCGACAGTGCGCACAGCAAATCGATCTCGGCAAAGAACTCCAGGTAATCGCCCTTCTGCGCCGGACAGGCTTTCATGAAGTACATGTCGTCGTGGTTCAGGCCCGTGCACTGGAAAATATTCAGCACGTCATGCACATCGAATTCGGTCAGGCCGTGGGGCAGTACGGCGCGGGTCAGGTTGGAGTGGCAGTGATGATGGAAATCTTCGCCGGTGAGCATTTTATTCACATAGGGATCGCAACGTGTTCCGAGCAAATCGTGCAAACGACCGCCATGTTCATCGATTCCGTAACCGGCCAGGCTGTCATCGGTGATGGTCACCAGCGGCCGAAGAAACGGCAGGTTCGACCACAACCGGTCATGGGTGCTGACATGCGCGCCCTGCAACTGCCGGGTGCGTGACGCCCACAGGCGTTCGCGCGGATCATGGGCATTCCAGACGTTGAAGTCGCCTACTTGCGGGCCAACAGGGGTTGTAACCCGGAACACATGCCCGGCCGGAACATTCCAGGCGCGGCCGGTGCGAATCGGCACTTCGAAAGACTCGACCAACGTGCGCCCGTCCTTCGCGTCGCGCACCCGTTCGTAGAAGGCCTTGTCCACCTGCAATGCCGAACCTTTGCTGACTTGATAGGTCGCCGGATAGTCTTTGTACATGGCAAGAATCCTCGATCAGTGATGGGAAGATGGGGTGATCATTTGTAAAAGGAGGTGTTCCGAATCGTCGAGATAGAGGCTCATCGCATCCTCGGCGGCGCGTTTATCACCCTCGACCAGCAGCTCATGGATCTGCCTGTCGCGAATCAGCCAAGGCTTCTGAAAACTTGATTCATCGGGAGCCGTGCAGAACACCAGGCGCAACTGCGCGACGACATTGGTGAAGAACTCATCGAACAACGGACTGCACAGCAACCCGACGACGTGCTGATGAAAGGCCAGACTGTGGGTGCCGACGGCCCGCCAGTCTTCGCGTTCCCGGGCAAGCTCAGTCGCCTCCAGCGCTTCGAGCATCCGGTCGGATTGGTAATCGCGCAGCGGGTAGCTGCTGTTGATGGCTTGCAGTTCTAGCGTGCGGCGAACCTTGAACAGGTCCCGCACATCATCAAAACCCAAACGCCGCACCATCACGCCTTTGTTGCGCACATACCGGGTTAGGCCTTCCTGCCCGAGGCGATGCAATGCTTCGCGGATGGTATTGCGCGAGGCGTTATAGGCAGACACCAGATCGTTTTCCACCAGCGCCATGCCGGGCAGCAAGCGACCGCCGATGATGTCGGCGCGCAACTCCAATGTGATGTGATCGGCCAGTGACAGTCCGCTATTCATAATCATCGCCTCAAGATTGTTCAACAATCGTCAGCCAATGGGTAATCACTATTCGTGCCAGTAGTTTGTGATATTCATACTCGTTCGACGCATCTGCATGCTTTTTAGAAGTAGAAGTACAGTCAGCATCCAATTTTCATTGGTTAATATGGGCGCATTGATGTGGAGATATCAGATGCGTTACTCGCAGGACCATAAAGCCCAGACCCACCAACGCATCATCAAGGAAGCCTCGGCACGTTTTCGCCGTGACGGTATCGGCGCGACCGGCCTGCAACCTCTGATGAAAGCGCTGGGCTTGACTCACGGTGGCTTTTATTCGCACTTCAAGTCCAAGGACGAATTGGTGGAGAAGGCCTTGCAAGAGGCCGGTGAACAAGTCGATGGATTATGTGCGCAACTCTTCGCCGAGAATAATCCCCTCGCAGCGTTCATCGACACATACCTGTCGGAATGGCATCAGACTTCGCCCCATGAAGGCTGCCCGCTGCTGACCATTTCTTCTGAGTTGGGGCTGCGTGGTCAGCCGAGCCCGACCAGCGATGTAGTACTCAAGGCCCGGCTCGATCAGATCGAGAGCACCCTGGCAGGAGAGAACGCCGCCGACCGCAGCATTGTGATCATGTCTGCACTGGTCGGCGCGTTGCTGTTATCGCGCAGCGTTGCCGACGCCGAGTTTGCCCAACGCATACTCGACGTCACCCGCGAACACCTGAAGAACTCCCAGGATTAACCCTGCCAGCGCTTGAACAACACGCTGGCGTTGACCCCGCCAAACCCGAAGCCGTTGGACAACGCATATTCGATCGCCATCGGCCTGGCCTGACCGTGAACGATGTCCACGCCTTCTGCGGCCGGATCCGGGTTTTCGAAGTTGAGCGTCGCCGGTACAACCTGATCACGGATCGCCAGCAGGGTGAAGATTGCTTCGATCCCGCCTGCCGCGCCGAGCAAATGCCCGGTGGCGGATTTGGTCGACGTCACCGCGATACCCTTTTGCACACCGAACAACGCCTTGATCGCCGCCAACTCCCCGAGATCACCTACCGGCGTTGAGGTTGCGTGAGCATTCAAATGCTGCACTTGTTCCGGCGCAACACCGGCCTGGTTCAAGGCCAGGGACATCGCACGGCGAGCGCCACTGCCGTCCTCGGGACCTGCCGTCAGGTGGTAAGCATCGGCGCTGGTACCGTAACCGACCAGTTCGGCCAGCGGTTGAGCGCCCCGGGCCAAAGCATGTTCCAGGGATTCAATAACCAACAGGCCAGCCCCTTCACCCATGACAAAGCCGTCACGACCACTGTCGAAGGGGCGTGAAGCGCGTTCCGGGGTGTCGTTATAGCCACTGGACAAGGCGCGAGCCGCAGCAAACCCGGCGAGGCTGACACGATCGATCGCGGCTTCGGCGCCACCACAGACGGCGATGTCGGCCTCGCCGGAGCGAATCAATCGCGCCGCATCGCCAATGGCCTGAACCCCAGCGGCGCACGCCGTAACCGGCGCACCCAGCGGACCTTTGAAGCCGTGCTGAATCGACACATGTCCCGCCGCCAGGTTGACCAGAAACGACGGGATGGTGAATGGCGACAAACGCCGTGGGCCACGGCTGTCCGTGGTGCGCACCGCATCGGCAATCGCGCCGAAACCGCCGACGCCCGAACCGATGATGGTGGCCGTTCGTTCCTGGGCCTCAGCGCTCTGCGCCTGCCAGCCCGCCTGCTCCAATGCCTGACGTGCCGCTTCCATTGCAAACAGAATGAAGCGGTCCATCTTTTTCTGTTCTTTGGGTGGCGTCGCCAGGTCCGGGTCGAATCCGGCCTCGGCATCATCAGCCGCGATCGGCACTGCACCACCGACCTTGGCAGGCAAATCCGCCACCACTGCCTCGGGCAAATTACGCAGCCCGGAGCGCCCGGCGAGCAGGCGCTCCCAGACCACTTCGACGCCGCTACCCAACGGCGAAACCAGGCCCATACCCGTTACAACCACTCGACGATTAGTCATACCGCAAACACCTCATGCCGACATCTCGCGCTTCATTTGTAACGCGAGGCGGCTTTGCTTTTGGAAAGGTTCGGCGCCATAACGTGGCGTGCCGCTACGAAAGCATCCCAGTCGGCGGCATCCGGCAGCGACGGAATGGTGACCAACTCGCCCTGGTCCAGCCCCGACAGTGCTGCGTCAACCATCTCACCGGCTTCCATGACCATCTCTGCCGGAATCTGCGAAGCATCAATACCGGAGCGTTCCCAGATTTCAGTACGTGTTACGCCTGGCAACACAGCCTGGACCTTGACCCCGGTGCCATCAAGCTCGGCGTTCAACGACTGGGTCAGGCTCAGCACATAGGCCTTGCTGGCACTGTAGGTCGCGTTGAAACGCTCGGGAAACAGCGCCACCACGGAGGCAATGTTGATGATCGTACCCCGGCCCGCCTTGGAAAAACTGGCTGCCGCCGCTGAAGCCAGGCGGGTGACCGTTGTAACGTTCAACTGAATCATTCGCTCCAGCAGATCGGTATCGGCATTGCCCAACAAACCATCCGCAGCCAC
Source organism: Pseudomonas sp. NFX98 (assembly GCF_047784845.1). Classification (NCBI taxonomy): domain Bacteria; kingdom Pseudomonadati; phylum Pseudomonadota; class Gammaproteobacteria; order Pseudomonadales; family Pseudomonadaceae; genus Pseudomonas; species Pseudomonas sp. NFX98. The sequence continues at coordinate 37,453 of NZ_JBLNNF010000011.1, forward strand.
ACCGGCGTTATTCAGCAGCAGACTGATACTCGAATCGCTACGTAACCGTTGCTCAAGTTTCAGCACATCATCCTTTTGCGTCAGATCGGCTTTGAGCACTTCGACCTGAACGCCGTACTCGGCGCGCAACTTGCCAGCCGCCTCATCCAGTCGCTGCTGATCGCGCGCGACCAGCAACAGATCAAAACCACGCGCCGCCAGACGTTGCGCATAAACCGCGCCAATGCCGGAAGAAGCACCGGTAACGAGGGCCGTACCTTGGGACTGGACAGAATTCATGACTGTGCTCCTGAGAGAGGCTTGAATGGAAAGCCAAGCGCCTCGTTCTCAAGGCGTCTTGACGGCAAACTCATTTATTATAGACATAATCTAATCTGCATATGATAGCCATAATTTTCACCACGCCGACAGAAGGCGTTGACTCTTTGCGTTCGCCGGAATGCAAAAAGGCCGGTCAATGACCGGCCCCTTGGCGTTGAATATTGAGCTTAGTTCACTTCCAGCTTCTCGCGATTGCGATCCAGAATTGCCTTACCGATGCCCTTCACTTCCAGCAATTCGTCCACCGATGAGAACGGCCCATTCGTTTCACGATATGCAACAATCGCATTGGCTTTGGCCGCACCGATACCGGCCAACTCGCGATGCAATGTTGATGCATCGGCCACATTGAGATCGATCTTGGCGGATTGTGCCTGGGCGGAAACCTCCATCACCACTGAAGAAGCATTGGCCTCCGGCTTCACCGCCGGTGCCGCGATAGCCGCGATAGAAGCGCTGGTGAGCAGGGCAAAAACCAGGGAATAAAAATAGCCAGTACGCATAAATGAAGCTCCATGACATCGATTGAGAAAGCAGCTTTTCCGAAGCTGCCTCCCAAACTTAGGCGATGAATGGAGACTGTCAAAAACGTGTCCGTTACAGGATGTGAAACAATCAGGGTTCGAGGCGACGCTGCTGGTAGATCCAGTCGACGATATCGCCGTCAGGAGTGTAGCCGCTGACCGTCTCGCGCAAGAGTTGACGTACACGCTCGTAATCGTCCAGTGCGACCGCTCCAAGCAACTCGGTCAATTTCATCTTGAGTACTTCCCACGTCACGAAGTCCTCATTTGCCGTCATGATCATCGGATGTGACGTCGCCGATACGTTATCGCCAATCAACAGTTCTTCGTAAAGCTTTTCACCGGGACGCAGACCGGTGAACTCAATGGAGATATCACCATGGACGTTCTTTTCAGATCGAACGCTCAATCCTGACAAATGGATCATTTTTTCTGCCAGCTCGACGATTTTCACCGGTTCGCCCATGTCCAGCACAAATACGTCACCCCCTTGCCCCATGGACCCTGCCTGGATGACAAGTTGCGCCGCCTCCGGGATGGTCATGAAATAACGGGTGATTTTGGGGTGGGTAACGGTCAGGGGACCACCGGACTTGATCTGCTTGTGAAACAGTGGAATAACAGAGCCGGAAGACCCCAGTACGTTACCGAAACGAACCATGGTAAAGCGGGTTTTATTGACTCTGGACACGCACGCTTTGTCGCCAAACAACACAGGCGCTTTTTCACGGCTGAGCGCCTGGAGCGTCAACTCGGCGAGACGCTTGGTACTGCCCATGACGTTAGTGGGCCGCACGGCCTTATCAGTAGAGATAAGTACAAAGTTCGCGACACCTGCCTGCAGAGCGGCCTGTGCCGTATTCAACGTACCAATGACGTTGTTCAATACACCTTCGGCAATGTTGTGCTCAACCATCGGCACGTGCTTATAGGCAGCCGCGTGATAGACAGTATCGACATGCCAGGTTTTCATCACGTCCAGCAGTTTTTCTTCATTACGCACCGACCCCAAAATCGGCAGCAACTTGACGGTCAGTGACTCACGTGCAATTCGATGCTCAAGCTCGGACAGGATACTGTAGAGGTTGAATTCACTATGCTCATAGAGAATCAACGTCGTAGGCTTCAACTCAAGTATCTGCCGGCAGAGTTCTGAACCGATTGATCCTCCCGCCCCGGTCACCAGTACCGACTGACCGGAAATGCAATGCTCGAGCAGGTCTTCTTGCGCCGGCACGGCATCACGCCCCAACAGGTCCGCGATGTCCACCTCTTGAATGTCATCGACCTTCACCCGCCCGCTCGCCAGATCCATAATTCCGGGCACACTGCGAACATGCAGTGGAAACCGTTCCAAGAACCCGAGAATCTCCCGACGGCGACCACGGTTTGCCGAAGGGATCGCCAGAAGTATTTCCTGCGCACCCGTCGTATCAATCATTTGCTGTATGTGCTTCGGCTTGAAAACCTGCAAACCGGAGATCACACGGTTGGCAATGCTCCCATCATCGTCAATAAATGCTACCGGCCGCATCAGGCGGCCCATACGCAAAGCTGCGACAAGCTGGTTGCCGGCAGCCCCGGCACCATAGATGGCCACTTTTGGCAATCCATTATCATGATTGGCAAAAGGCACGTGTTGCGCCGCTGCAAACCAGTCACCCAGAAAATACTGGCGCATGGCCAATCTCAGGCCACTGATCATGACCAGGCTGAGCCACCAGAAATTGAAGATGATCGAACGAGGAACAACGTTCTGATGGTTGCTGTACCAGTAGACGATCACACCGAGGATCAAAGCCGAAAGGCTGATCGCTTTGATGATCGCGATGAGAGCATCAGTCCCGAAATACCGCATTACCGCGCGATACATGCCGAAATGAGCGAACAACGGAATCGAAACAAGGGGTGCGCAGACAAAAAGCCAGATATGGTCACTGAATGGGTTGACCATTTCCTCTATGCCGAGCCTTACAACAAAGGCTAACCATAGCGCCCCCCAAACCAGAACGACGTCAGTCAAGATCTGGATTACGCGCTTTCGACGGCGTGACAATCCCAACAGTAAACCCCTCAGTCCATCCATACCCACTCCTGACACCTCATCCGGCTCCGCATTGGATCTAATTCACTCATTCTACGTCTCTACGAGAAGCGACGACCGAAAAAACTCGATTTTCCTTCATCATATCGGAACGATGGCGGAATGCCCGCTCGATACTCCCTTGAAAATGCACACCGCGCGGATTTGCAGCAATGGCGCAAGACTAAGGTCTTGCTACCGCGCCGGATAGTCGATCCAGCTGAATCCTTTGCAGTTAGATTGCCGCAGAAGTTCCGCCATCACTTTTTTATCCTTGTTCACTACCCAATGGCGGTAGGCCATCGAATTCCGACCACCCGTCGGCTCGTCAATGCTCGGGTTAAACCCGGTGAAAAAAACGCTGTCCGAATTGGCTGCACCTCGCTGCCCACGGGGGTTCGGAGCCTTTACAAAGCGGTCCTTGGTGTTATTCTCTGCCATCGGTAAGGAGCCTGCTGCTCCTGTCAGCGGATCACTCGACAGATTTTACGGGGCGCATGATATTTCCATTTCGCCGATGACGCAGACATTAATTTAACAATATCGACAAAAATTCTTAGAAAAAATTAAAAACGAGCTAAGTTAGTACGGGGGTTTCAGTCAGGACTTTCACGCTACTCGTACGCCATAACACACCTACCTGTAAAGGCATCGACACACCATGCCTGAGCTTTAAACGAGAAACCCTGATGACAGCAATTCAATGAGTCTGAAAGTAGCCATTAACAGGCCGTCGCTAGCCAAGGCCGTACGCGCCTTTTCATGGCTGACCATTGATCGGATCGGCCAAGTACTCACCACACTCACTGTAAGCGCGTTGATCGCCCGTGGAGCAGGTGTTGAATCCTACGGACAATGGCAGGTAGCTCTCTCACTTCTGTTCATGCTTGCAACACTTTCTAACTTTGCCAGCAATGATGTCACGATCCCACTAGTTATTGCCAAGGGAGATCACGGCAAGAGCGTTATATCAGCCGCATTAAAACTGCGCTTCATGGCCGCCCTGTTCAACATTGGGGTAGGCGTGCTACTTGCACTTTTCTGGCCCGGCACCTCTCCGCTCTTGGTCATACTGATATTACCAATACTTCTCCGAGAGCCAGTTATCGCGGTCATGATGTGGTTCATGGCAACGGGAAATGTAAGACCGTATGCACTCATTTCCATATCAACCCTTATTGTGCGCCTATTCTGCACATTAGTTATTTACCTCGCTGACAAACCACTTTACTGGTACGTCATTCCGTTGCTCATCGAAAATGTTTTCTTTGTCGGGCTGCTGTTACGCGAAGCAAAAAAAGAAAAAATCGGACTATTCCAAACGGTCCCGAGTGAGTTGCTACGGAGCATGGCCTATCTTTCCGGCTGGGGTTGGCTCGCAGCAGTGGCGTCGCTTGCCATCATGAGAGCGGATCGATTGCTGCTTTCTGCACTGGTCCCGGCAGACAGTCTGGGCTTGTACTCCGCTGCCGCCCAAATCAACGACAACTGGTACTACCTGGGAATATTGATGGCCGGAGGGCTCGCGCCCACGCTGATTTACAGAGCGAAACCGGACTTGGTGGTTCGCAACACCATTGTACTGACGCTTGCAGTTCTTTCGACATGCGTGGTGGGTGCCGCCTTCATATCGTTCTTTTCGAACAGCATTGTGCTAATAATCTTCGGTAAAGAATTTCAAGCATCTGTGGACATTCTGAAGATAACCACATGGACGACCGCGCTAATTCCAATTGACATGATCCTCAGCCTTCCATTGCTGCACTTTCGAAAAATAAAATGGGTAGCCATAAAAAACATCTGCATTTTACTTGGTGTTTTAAGCATCGCATATTTGCTTTTCCCACTTTACGGCATTTACTCACCCGCCATAGCCCTCGCTACCGGATACCTTGTCTCCATAACTTTAACCTGCCTAAAAATTCGCACCTTGAGGGTGGAAGATGAACGTTGAAATGAATAGTCCTTCTAAAATCCATCAGCTATCAGGCCCCTCAGTCTCACCGGCTACCTTGCTTTGCGGCTTTACATTAATTGCCGGGTTTCTAGTGTTAAACCAGAGCTCACTGATTGACGGATCTGAATCCTGGTTCAACACCTTTGCAGGCTTAGAGTTTTTTGCAATTCTGATATTTTCCGCTATCAGCGCTGCGTTAATTGAAAAAACGATAATCCACCCATATATTTTCCTTCAAGGGACCCTGGCGCTTTTTATCGGTGGGCGTTTCCTGGCCTCGCCTTTCATTGGTGCCGAGATCTTCTCTGATAACAACTATATCCCAATCGAGTTGAGCTATTCGGAAGCCAGTCATCTCATGAGCCGCATTTGCGGCGCATTATTGATGATTCATGCCGGCTATTTGCTCATACAAGTGCTCCACAACAACAAACGCATTACCTTTCCCAAAGACAAGGCACAGAAAGGGTTATTCATTCCCTGCATTGCGCTTCTCTTGGTTTCTACCGTCATTTCCATGTACGGAATCAGCCAACATTACGCGGCATGTGTTGAGCGTGGATACATGGCGATTTACCAGGATCAGGGCACCGACAATCTCCTGCGCCTTTCTTCGATTGGACAGTATGGCTTGCTGCTGGGTGCCGGCCTAGCGTTTGCCACATCCAAGCGTTGGCTCCAGATGCTCGCGATCACTTTAGTCACGGGCTATTACATTGCCTATCTGGGTGTAGGTTTGAGAAGTGGCTTCCTGGCCCTCGTACTCATGGCTACCTGGCTTGCGCACACTCGCTTGAAACGACTGAACATCATCACCTTGATTTTCGTTCCAGTGTTAATGTTCGGCCTCGCTCAATTATCAACCACCGTAGGATGTCGAGCATCGGGTGGCGAAGCGCCGGTAAAAGAAGTTCCATCGCATTCCACAAACTCGGCATCAAAAATCCCTGAAGCAATTCAGCGCTACCAGGAAAATTTGAAACTACAGCAACTGGCATGGTTTACCTATCTGCAAGGTTCAACACTGGTATACACCGGTGCAGCTATGAGAATCGATAACTATCCGAGCAGCGCCTTTTTCCAAACCTTCATTCCAGGTTACAGCCAGATTGCTCACGCTATCGAACCGGATAAACTGAACTCCGACTTTTACTTCCCCCACTACTTGGCCAGAAGCTACTCGGAAGAAAAATATGAGAAGGGATTCGGCATGGGCTGGAGCATCTTTTCAGACCTATCCGCGTTTTCCAAACAAAACGGCTTTTTGTTTGCCCTGTTCTCTTTGATTCTTGGTTCAGCTATTGCTTACCTCCTCAAGGGCATTGAAACCAGCGCTTACCTGTACGGAGCATTGATATGCATCTTCATGAAACTGATGCTGCTGCCGCGAAGTGGACTCTATAGCGTGATCCCCTACTTAACCGTCTTTACCGCGCTTTTCCTCGGGTGGAAATTTTTCATGTATCTGATTCAATTAATAAGAAAAGAAAAAAACCTCACAGACGAAACTCGACCGTCGTAAATACCCCTCCGCAATGAAAATCGGTTGACCGAATATTAATTTCCCAGCCGATTTTCAGTATTCAAAAGCACACAATCATGACAAAGCGTCGATTAAATGAATTGGATTTGCTGCGTTTCCTGGCGGCTATTGCGGTAGTCATTTTTCACTATGCTTTTCGGGGATATGCGGGGGGAAACATGTCCGTAATGCCCTACCCGTTACTGGCTGAGCCCGCAAAATATGGTTACTTGGGGGTGGAGCTGTTTTTCATGATCAGCGGCTTTGTAATTCTAATGACCGCCTCCAACAACACCCTGAAGCATTTCTTTATATCTCGTGCCGTACGACTTTACCCGGCTTTTTGGGTGTGCTGCACCATCACCTTTATAATTACCCTTGCCATTGGGCAGCCCAGATACACCGCAACGTTCTATCAATACGTTGTCAATATGACACTACTAAGCGATTTCATGAGCATCCCTTCGATAGACGGGGTTTACTGGTCGCTATTTGTAGAAATCAAATTTTATCTTTTGATCTCGGTCCTGCTAGCCTTCAAGAAGATAGAGAAGATCGAGACCTATTTGGTACTTTGGCTACTGATATCTGCTATGACAGAAGCTTTTTCCTTTGGAAAACTGCGCTCCATATTAATTACAGACTACTCCGCCTATTTCATAGCAGGCGCGACGTTCTACCTCATATGGACTGAAGGCATCACCAAGACACGACTTTCACTACTGATTGGTTCACTGGCACTGGCTTGCTATACAGCAATCGTGTTCGCAAAGCTACTTGAGACCATTTACCCTACACAATTCAACCTTGTGATCATTTGCAGCATAATTACCATTTTCTTCATGACGTTTTATTTGATTGCCACAAACAAGACGATTGCAATAGGTGCGTGGAACTGGACCGCTTTGGGCGCACTCACCTATCCACTCTACTTACTGCATCAAATGATAGGCTTCATGATTTTCAACATCGCATACCCCGCCGTGAACCCGCATCTACTACTGTGGGGCACCACCGCTCTCATGATAGCTGCGTCCTACATCATCCACAAAAAAGCTGAAGTACCTATCAGCAATCTATTAAGAAAACTCCTTTCCACCTCCCTTGTTCGCGTAAGGGGCTGATCAGTAATAACTTCACAGGTATTACCGACTTCCAGAGACATCCCACACTTTAACCCCACCTTTGGTATATAAAAAAGCCTCTCTAATCGAATTAGAGAGGCGCTTTACATCAAACACATTAAACGACTGCTACTAACCACAACTCAACTACTGACTGATTTCACGTGCACCCGCATGAAACTTTATTGCCAGGAAGATGAGGGGGGCATACGCCACAACCAAACCAGTCGTACCATCAAGTTTTCCAAGTGCGATCAATATGGCAATAGGCGTGAGCCATAACAAATTAATACCGCCAATGGCCAACGTGACAGGAACATGCTTTCCAAACTGACGGGATGCAAATTGATACCCATGGCTGCGATGTGCCTCATAGACCTTATCGCCTCTTAACAGCCTGCGAACCAGCGTAAAGGTTGCATCGACAATGAACACACCCAACAACACCAGCCAGGCCCAAAGCAATTGAGGAGCCTGCCAGGCTGCTTGAATCGACAACACGCCTAGTGTGATTCCAAGGAATCCACTACCTGCATCCCCCATGAAGATTCGTGCGAGCGGGAAATTCCAGTAGAGGAAACCCATGACGGCCATGGCGAGTACCAATGGAAGCCAAACAAGTCCGACAGATCCAGTCAGGTAGTAAATCAGGGCAATAGCAAGGCAAATACATATCGCCTCAACACTTGCAAGTCCATCAATACCATCCATAAAGTTGTAAAGATTCAACATCCAAACCAGATAAACCGCGGCCAGAATATTGCCTATCCATCCCATATCGATAACTAAACCGAATATTGAAACAGCAGGCAAGCCTCCTAGCCAGAACAATGCCCATGCGGCCGCACTAAAGTGACCGAGCAATCGCCAGCGAGCAGCGATGTGCCCATGATCATCCAGAAACCCAATCACAGCGACGGAAAATCCTGCGCCCAAGAGGGCGATCAAACTCGCCCAAGCTGAACCTCCTGCAAGCCCCAGAAGGGGTATGACTGCCAAAAAACTCAGAACAATGGCAACACCACCACCACGGGGTGTAGGAAGCTGATGGGAACTGCGGGCGTTAGGAACGTCCAACAGGCTGCGCGATAACGCGTACTTGCGTAATGCCCCAGTCAATAACAGGGAAATAATCAATACTACGGGCAGAAGCCAAAAAGTCATCTTTTAACGATCCAGGTTAATTAATTCAAAGATTTTAGTCAGACCGCCCCGATTTGTACCGCATCCCGGCTTCTTTCAACGCTACAGAGGTGGATTGTCGAGGAACCCACCCCAAGAGTTCACGGGCCTTGGATGAGTCAACCACCAGCGACCGAAAAAGCTGCGTATAAAGCGAGGACTTGCCTAGCATCCTCGCGCCCACTTGAGCAATCGATGCTGGAAAAGGAAGCAACCACACACGTCGCCCCATACCCTCTGCAAGCAAGCTGACAATTTGCCTGGTAGATACATCGTCGCCGTCGGAAATCAAGAACAGTTCATTTGCCGCAGCAGGATGATCAATGCACAGGCTGATGAAATCAGTGAGATTGCCTAACGAAACCATACTCCGTTTATTATTTGTCATCGCAAATGGTAACGGTATTCCGGACTTCACCAGTTTAAGTAGACGCTGAAAATTACCAGGAGCCTTAGCCGAGTACACCAGAGGAGGCCGGATTATGACCAACTCCATCAAGCTACCCTGCACGAGTTCGAGCAACATCTGCTCAGCGCTTCGCTTGGACTCGGCATAAATGGCGTGCGGCGCATTCGGGCTGGACTCGTCGAACGCCTTGTTCTCGGTGTAAGCCCCATTAACGCCTATGGAACTGATAAACACGAAGCGCTTGACCCCTGACTTCAGCGCTTGCTGTGCCAGGTTTACCGCCCCTTCTACATTGACCCGGTGAAAATCAGCCTGATCGTCACTTGCATCGAGCACATGCGCACGTGCGGCCAAATGAACAACTACCTCAACCTCTTCAAGAGCCTCGCTCCAATCGGTTGTCGCGCTAATATCTCCAACCGCCACAGTCTGCGACGAGCCAACGACGTCGTTGCCCAGTTTCCTGACAGAGCCTTTCACATGGTGAAGGCCCTCGCCGTTCAGTCTGTCAATCAGTGCGCGACCCACAAACCCTGTGGCACCTGTAACCAGAACATTCATAATTCGACCAAGTATTATTTGTGCCTGCCAAGAACATTTGTGCTTGCAGGCATCAATTAAAGAAAGCGCGATACTCGGCGATAAGCAAGTCCGAATACCTTTTGCTATCAAAAGTGCTTACTGCTCGTTCCCTGGCAGCGGATGACATTGATTTCAAGAGCTCCTCATCTGTCACCAGCGTACGAATCGCATCAGCAAGGCCCTGCGTATCACACACGGAGACAAGCATCCCGGTCTGTCCGTCGACAACGGCATCAGTAAGCCCATAAATCCTCGTTCCAACGGTAGGAAGACCCATCGCTGCCGCTTCAATGACCACTGTACCAAATCCTTCGCGATAACTTGGCAAACACAACATATCACCTATCGCCATGTATCTTTCCGGGTCGCTGGAAAACCCGACAACTTTGATTCGGCTCAAAACCTCAGGGCTTGTCACGCTCTCAACGATCGCCAGACCATCAGGCTCATAAGGCCCGACCAACAAAAGGAAGATATCGTTTTTCTCTGCGACCAATAGTTCGAACGCGCGTATTAACTCGCTGACACCTTTGTCCTTGGTAATCCGCCCAACAAAGACAATGACCTTGCTCTGAGGGTCTATTCCCAACTCCACCTTCAAGATCGCTTTTTCGCTCTCGCTGAAACACGCGGGATCAAAACGCGTGAGATCAACACCCGCGAAAGACCCCTCCCCGAGCACACTCAGCCTGTCGGCCTTGACAATATTTTCGGCCACCAAAAACTGCTGCTGACTGAAACTGTCGGTATAACAACGGGTATTTAGATAACCAATAGTCTTGTCACAAAATTTCAGGATGTTCTTTTTTAATCCCGTCATCGTTACCCAAGGTTGACCGGTGTAGGTGTGCAAACGGACTTTGATACCGGCAAGCCTTCCTGCAATGGCACATAGCAGGCCCGCTTTAGGTGTTGTCGAGTGAACAACATCAAACTTATGTAATCGAAAAACCCTAATCAATGAGAGTAACGAACGAAGATCCTGGATAGGATTAATCTCCCTTACCATCTTCAACGGTATAAAACCGCTGCCTGCAAGATCTCGTAACTCGCCACCCAATTCGTCATCACTGGAAATTATCGTTACCGTAGCACCTGCGTCTTTAAGCGCTTTGATAGGCGCACTCAATTGAGTCACGATAAAAAACGGGACGGTAGAAACCCTTGCTATTTTCAGATCTAAACTCGACAAATCAAACCCTCAGCCACACTCTGCACCCAGTGCGTACAATCAGAAAAAAATCGATTACAAACTTATTCTAGTACCGAGGCTAAATATCACAAATATTTTCTGGCACGTGTTTCTTCGGGACGAAACCAAGAACTCTTTCAATTTTTGTATATGGGTATCGGGTTCTCGCGGTCAGGGCATTGACTCTCTCTTGCGTTATAAGCCCTTTAGTCAGTAAAGCTGCGACGGAAACACCCAAGCGCACAACAAACTCCGGGATCACCAGCCGGGGAGCAGGCACAGAAAACCCAGAAGCAAGACCACCTATTACTTCTCTCAACGAACAATCATTGGAGATATTGAAAATTTCGCCTTTTGCACGCCCATCAAAACCGCACAGCAGCAATGCAGAAACCACATCATCTACATGAATATACGTTGCAATTGAATTATTAAAACCGACATAGAAGAACAAGCGACGTCGAACAATACCCGCCAACTGCCTGATAGAGTTATTAGGCATTGCGGGGCCAAAAACATTTGACGGTCTTAAAATAGAATAAGTGAAGCGCCCACTGCTCGACATCTCGACAATGCACTGGTCTGCCAGGGTTTTGGTGACTTCGTATTGTCCCTTGGGATTGACCTGGGTTTCCTCGGTAACAACCCGCTCCACATTGGGAACCGAACCATAAGCCCCCACACTACTCAATTGAACCCAATGCACCGGCCGAGCAGCAGTACTTTCAGCCAGGACCTTAAGGAAGCGCTCGGTTGATGCAACATGAAGCTCATGCATCAAATCATCATTACGTATTTCGCCTGCACAATTGAAAATGACCTCACAACCATTCGATAACGCAACGAAATCGAGATTCGGATCTTTTAAATCACCAACGAAGACTTCTGTATTCTCACTGGGAATCTTACCTTGCGTGCGGGTGAGAATCCTTACCTGGTGGCCATCTTCAATCAGGCGATGAACCAGCTTGGTGCCTATAAATCCGTTTGCGCCCAAAACCAAAGCTTTCATCGCTCCTCCATATCAAATCAAAAAGCAGTATCTCGACTAAAAAAGGGTAAACAATCTGGAAACCCAATAAAACAAAAGTAACCGTTACGGTTACCATTTTTTAGTCATTTTACCCTTTTTTAAATGATAACGCCTGAGCAAGGCCAGGAAGGGGCCTACTACCAGACCAAGTAAAAATGCGGATAACACCAGTGCAGACACCGCCAGTGGCGGAGCGTCCATCCCCAAAAAGACTAGCGACACTGCTTTTTGATTTTCTAGGGTAAAAATCAAAATCAGCGCCGCAACCGGTAAAATGAAGGCGACGGCGATGATTTTTATCAGGTTACGCATAAGCGACTCCGTGGATGGCTGTCGTCAACTCACTTCTTCTTCATCTTCGTTTACTCGATCCCTAAGCTCCTTTCCCGGCTTGAAATGCGGAACGAACTTACCATCCAGGCTAACGGACTGACCGGTCTTCGGATTACGCCCAACCCGCGGCGCGCGGTAGTGCAAGGAGAAGCTGCCGAACCCACGGATCTCAATTCGATCCCCCGTGGCCAGACATTGGGACATTTGCTCAAGCATGGTCTTGATGGCCAACTCCACATCCTTTGATGAGAGCAGCCCTTGATGGGTGACAATTCGTTCGATCAACTCCGACTTCGTCATATTTTTCCCTTCTTTTTCAAGCAGCTAGGAAAATCGCTCAAAAGGTTTTAGCACGCCCGGAAGAATTTGAACAGCCCGAGTTTTACTCCCCTCACCTCACCTGCTCACCTGCAAATAACCAGCATCGTGCGCGTTAGATACCCAGCCGGGTTGAAGCCAAAGGGAAACTCATCCTCTTCCTTGGCGTCGTCAGATCTTGCCACTACTTTATAACCTGACGCTTTGCATTCCTTGGCGGCTCGTTTGCGACACTTCTCCCATCCGGACCCCAGCCCCGAACAATCGATCTCAATGCCGCTGACACCGCGCACTGCGTGAGTCTTGGCATTAGTGGTACAACCCGCCAGCGTCAGAACTGCTATTGCGACAATGAGCCTATTCATTCGCTTCCTTATGCCGGGCACTCCGCCCTGGCCTCGTTCGTCTCAGGCTAAGACTAGCTGCAATTAAACGATTGATCCTGTTAAAGAAAGAGACATCCTTTAACGACCGTTTGTTTCATGCGAGAACGGAACCCAGTCTTACGCTCCCGACCGCGATCAAATTTCAGGCACAAAAAAGGGCGACCGAAGTCGCCCTTTTTTACAGAAAGTCAGAACTTAGTTCTGTTTTTCCGCTTGTGCAGCACGCAGCAGGTCACCCAGAGTGGTGGCTACTGGAGCGTCACCAGCTACTGGCTTGTCGCGCAGGCTCTGGATAGCTTCTTTCTCGTCTTCAACGTCTTTCGACTTGATCGAGAGCTGGATTACGCGGCTCTTGCGATCAACGCTGATGATCTTGGCTTCTACTTCTTCGCCTTCTTTCAGAACGTTACGAGCGTCTTCAACGCGGTCACGGCTGATTTCGGAGGCTTTCAGAGTCGCTTCGATATCATCGGCCAGAGTGATGATGGCGCCTTTAGCGTCAACTTCTTTCACGATGCCCTTAACGATTGCGCCTTTGTCGTTCTCTTGAACGTACTCGGAGAACGGATCGCTTTCCAGTTGCTTGATACCCAGGGAGATGCGCTCGCGCTCTGGGTCAACCGACAGGATAACGGTGTCCAGCTCGTCGCCCTTCTTGAAACGGCGTACGGCTTCTTCGCCCACTTCGTTCCAGGAGATGTCGGACAGGTGAACCAGACCGTCGATGCCGCCGTCCAGACCAATGAAGATACCGAAATCGGTGATCGACTTGATGGTGCCGGAGATTTTATCGCCCTTGTTGAACTGGCCAGAGAAATCTTCCCATGGGTTAGATTTGCACTGCTTGATGCCCAGGGAGATACGACGACGCTCTTCGTCGATGTCCAGAACCATAACTTCCACTTCGTCGCCGACTTGTACGACTTTCGAAGGGTGGATGTTCTTGTTGGTCCAGTCCATTTCGGAAACGTGTACCAGACCTTCAACGCCTTCTTCCAGCTCAGCGAAGCAGCCGTAGTCGGTCAGGTTGGTTACACGAGCGGTAACGCGAGTGCTTTCTGGGTAACGGGCTTTGATAGCAACCCATGGATCTTCGCCCAGTTGCTTCAGGCCCAGGGAAACACGATTGCGTTCGCGATCGTACTTCAGAACCTTGACATCGATCTCGTCGCCAACGTTGACGATTTCGGAAGGATGCTTGATACGCTTCCAAGCCATGTCGGTAATGTGCAGCAGGCCATCGACGCCACCCAGATCGACGAATGCGCCGTAATCGGTGAGGTTTTTGACGATACCTTTGACTTGTTGGCCTTCCTGCAAGGATTCCAGCAGAGCTTCGCGCTCGGCGGAGTTCTCGGCTTCCAGGACGCTACGACGGGAAACGACAACGTTGTTGCGCTTCTGGTCCAGCTTGATGACCTTGAATTCCAGCTCTTTGCCTTCCAGGTGCGTGGTGTCGCGCACTGGACGGACGTCAACCAGAGAACCTGGCAGGAACGCACGGATGCCGTTAACGTCGACAGTGAAGCCGCCTTTAACCTTACCGTTGATAACGCCCTTGACCACTTCTTCGGCTGCGAAGGCTGCTTCCAGAACAATCCAGCATTCAGCGCGCTTGGCTTTTTCACGGGACAGCTTGGTTTCACCAAAGCCGTCTTCAACCGAGTCCAGAGCAACGTGAACTTCGTCACCGACGTTGATAGTCAGGTCGCCAGCGTCGTTGTAGAACTGCTCAAGCGGGATGAGTGCTTCAGACTTCAGGCCAGCGTGAACGGTTACCCAGCGAGCTTGGTAATCGATATCAACGATAACACCGGTGATGATGGAGCCTGCCTGAAGGTTCAGGGTTTTTAGGCTTTCTTCAAAGAGTTCCGCAAAGCTTTCGCTCATTTTAATTCCTGTTGATGAGGGCGAAGAATACGCCCATCTCCACACCCCAGACGGTGTGGGTTAGTTTCATTTAAAAGAAGCGCCGCAGGACTATGACTGGTCCCCTGTGGCCTTCTTGGTCACCCGGCGATATCGCGGATGGCGATCTCGCTCATGATGCGTTCCAGCACCTGATCGATGGATAATTCCGTGGAATCCAGCTGTATGGCGTCAGCCGCCGGTTTGAGCGGGGCTACCGCTCGCTGGGTGTCACGCTCATCGCGTGCACGTATCTCATCTAGCAGACTCGACAGACTAACACCATCGACTTTGCCCTTCAACTGCAAGTATCGACGGCGCGCACGCTCCTCGGCACTGGCGGTGAGGAAAATCTTCAGCGGTGCGTCCGGAAAAACCACCGTGCCCATGTCACGACCATCAGCCACCAGACCCGGCGCTTCCTGAAATGCGCGTTGGCGCTGCAGCAGCGCCTCGCGTACCGCGGGCAATGCAGCCACTTGGGAGGCACCGGAGCCGACGCTTTCCGTACGGATCACATCACTGACTTCGTCGCCTTCCAGAATGATCCGCTGCAGCTGACCATCGGTCGCCGCAATGAATTGAACATCCAGATGAGCGGCAAGTTTTTTCAGCAGTTCTTCGTTGGTCAGGTCCACGCCATGGTTATGCGCAGCAAAAGCCAACAGACGGTACAGCGCACCGGAATCCAGCAGGTTCCAGCCAAGACGCTTGGCCAGAATCCCGGCTACCGTGCCTTTTCCGGAGCCGCTAGGCCCATCGATAGTGATGACCGGTGCAATGTTGTTCACGACTGAGCCTCTTGGGCAACGCGGATACCGACCTGCGCGCACAGCGCGAGGAAGTTCGGGAACGACGTCGCGACGTTGGCGCAATCATGGATGCGAATCGGCGCAGTAGCGCGCAGCGAAGCAACGCTGAAGGCCATGGCAATCCGGTGATCGCCGTGACCGTGCACTTCGCCGCCGCCGATCGAGCCGCCATCAATAATGATGCCGTCCGGGGTCGGTTCGCACTTGACTCCCAGCGCCAGCAGACCATCGGCCATGACCTGGATACGGTCCGATTCCTTGACCCGCAACTCTTCGGCGCCGGTCAGCACGGTGCG
Organism: Pseudomonas sp. NFX98; assembly: GCF_047784845.1. Lineage (NCBI taxonomy): Bacteria > Pseudomonadati > Pseudomonadota > Gammaproteobacteria > Pseudomonadales > Pseudomonadaceae > Pseudomonas > Pseudomonas sp. NFX98. The sequence goes on from NZ_JBLNNF010000011.1 coordinate 53,435, forward strand.
CCCTTCGGCGCAGGCAGCGGCGACGAACAGCACCGGGAATTCGTCGATAGCCAGCGGCACCAACGCCTCGGGAATCTCGATACCTTTGAGTTTAGCTGCACGTACGCGCAAGTCCGCTACCGGCTCGCCGCCCACTTCACGCTGGTTTTCCAGGGTGATGTCGGCACCCATCAGACGCAGGATGTCGATGACGCCGGTACGGGTCGGGTTGATGCCGACGTGCTCAAGCACCAGCTCCGAACCTTCGGCGATCGAAGCGGCCACCAGGAAGAACGCGGAAGACGAGATATCGCCCGGCACTTCAATGTGGGTCGCGGTCAGCTTGTTGCCGGACTCGACCGAAGCGGTCGCGCCATTGACGGTGACCGGGTAGCCGAAGCCGCGCAACATGCGCTCGGTGTGGTCGCGAGTCGGAGCAGGCTCGGTCACCGTGGTCTTGCCTTGGGCGTACAGACCGGCCAACAGCAGGCAGGACTTAACCTGGGCACTGGCCATCGGCATGGTGTAGGTCAGGCCTTTGAGCTTGTTGCCACCACGGATAACCATCGGCGGACGGCCTTCAGCGGCGGTTTCGATCACGGCACCCATTTCACGCAGCGGGTTGGCCACGCGATTCATCGGGCGCTTGGACAGCGAAGCGTCGCCGGTCAGGGTGCTGTCGAAGTTCTGCGCAGCCAACAGGCCGGACAGCAGACGCATCGAAGTACCCGAGTTGCCCAGATAGATCGGGCCCGGCGCAGGCTTCAGGCCATGCAGGCCGACGCCGTGAATGGTCACGCGACCGTGGTGCGGACCTTCAATGACCACGCCCATGTCACGGAACGCCTGCAAGGTCGCCAGGGCGTCTTCGCCCTCGAGGAAGCCTTCGACTTCGGTGACGCCTTCGGCCAGAGAGCCGAGCATGATCGAACGGTGGGAAATCGATTTGTCACCTGGTACGCGAATCCGACCGGACAAGCGGCCACCAGGTTGAGCCAGGAAAATCAGATCGTTGGAATTCATAGCGTCCACATAGGCCCGACGGGCCAGGATTTTACTGAAATGCTCGCGGGCAACCCGGGCGCGAGTGAAAACGCCCAACAATTGGTGCCCATCCCCTGCATCGACCGCGTCGCGCAAGGCGTCGAGATCGCTGCGAAATGTATCGAGTGTGCGCAGGACAGCTTCGCGGTTGGCGAGGAAGATGTCGTGCCACATGACCGGGTCGCTTCCGGCGATTCTTGTGAAATCGCGGAAACCGCCCGCAGCGTAGCGGAAGATCTCAAGGTTTTCATTGCGCTTGGCCAACGAATCGACCAAACCGAATGCCAGCAAGTGCGGCAGATGGCTGGTTGCCGCCAACACTTCATCGTGACGCTCGACTTGCATATGTTCGACATCGGCGCCCAATTCGCGCCACAGGCGATCAACGATTGCCAAGGCCTGCGGATCGGTCTGCTCCAGCGGAGTCAAGATCACTTTATGACGACGGAACAGCTCGGCATTGGAGGCTTCCACCCCGCTCTGCTCGGAACCGGCAATCGGATGCCCCGGTACGAAACGCGAGGGCATGCCGCCAAACGCTTCAGTGGCAGCGCGCACGACGTTGCCCTTGGCGCTGCCGACGTCGGTCAGAACCGCCTGCCCCAGGTCCATGCCAGCCAAACGGCCAAGCATTTTCTCCATGGCGAGGATCGGAATAGCGAGCTGGATCACGTCGGCGCCCTGGCATGCAGCCGCCAGGTCTTCTTCGCAGCGATCCACCACACCCAGTTCAACCGCCAGTTTGCGCGACTGCGGATCGAGATCGACCCCGACCACTTCGCGGCACAGGCCACTCTCGCGCAAACCCTTGGCAAACGAACCGCCGATCAAACCCAGACCGACCACCACAAGGCGCCCGATCATAGGTTCAGCAGATTGCAGTGCAGTGACATCAACCACGAGCCAGAACCTTGGTCAGCGCCTCGAGGAAGCGGCTGTTTTCCGCTGGCAACCCGATGGTGATGCGCAAGTGGTTCGGCATGCCGTAGTTGGCCACCGGACGCACGATCACGCCTTCGCGCAGCAAGCCCTGGAAGACCGGAGCCGCTTCGCGCCCCAGATCAACGCAGATGAAATTGCCCTTGGACGGAATCCAGCCCAGCCCCAACTCACGGAAACCCGCTTCCAGTTGCTGCATGCCGGATTCGTTCAGGCGACGACTTTCAGCCAGGTACTCTTCGTCCTTCAACGCGGCGCAAGCTGCGGCCAGGGCCAGGCTGTTGACGTTGAACGGCTGACGTACACGGTTCAGCACATCGGCAACCACTGCGGTGGACAAGCCGTAGCCGACGCGCAGCGATGCCAGGCCGTAGGCCTTGGAGAAGGTACGGGAAACCAGCAGATTCGGATAAGCCGCGAGGAAATCCAGACCATCCGGCAAGTCACTGCCTTCGGCGTACTCGATGTAGGCCTCGTCCAGCACTACCAGCACGTGCTCCGGAACATCCTGCAGGAACTCGTCCAGCGCCTCGGCGCCGAACCAGGTGCCGGTCGGGTTGTTCGGGTTGGCGATGAACACCACACGGGTATTGGCATCGATCGCAGCCAGCATTGCAGGCAGGTCATGCCCCCAATCCTTGGCCGGAATCACCTTGGCCTGCGCGCCGACCGCCTGGGTCGCGATCGGATAGACCGCGAAGGCGTGCTCGCTGAACACGGCATTCAGGCCCGGCGCCAGATAAGCGCGCGCCACCAGCTCAAGAATGTCGTTGGAGCCGTTGCCCAGCGTCACTTGATTCAGTTCGACGCGGCATTGCTCGGCCAACAGGGTCTTGAGTGCAAAACCGTTGCCGTCCGGATAGCGGGTCAGCTCGGCCAGCGCGTCACGGATGGCTGCCAGCGCTTTCGGACTGGCGCCCAGCGGGTTTTCGTTGCTCGCCAGTTTGACGATGCTGGCCGGATCCAGATCCAGCTCGCGAGCCAGTTCGTCCACGGGTTTGCCCGGAACGTAAGGCGAAAGTTGTTGCACGCCCGGCTGTGCCAGAGCGAGGAAATTGCCACTCATTTGCTACCGCCCCTTAGAGAACTGCTTTCGGGTAGGAACCCAGCACTTTGAGTGCCACTGCTTCCTGACTGATCTTTTCCAGCACACCTTTTACCAGCGGATCACGGTGGTGGCCGACAAAGTCGATGAAGAACACGTAGGTCCATTTGCCGCTGCGCGACGGACGGGTCTCGATGCGCGTCAGGTCGATGCCGTTGTCGTGGAACGGCACCAGCAACTCGTGAAGAGCGCCCGGCTTGTTGCTCATGGAGACGATGATCGAAGTCTTGTCGTCGCCGGTCGGCGGCACCTCCTGATTACCGATCATGAGGAAACGCGTGGAGTTGTCCGGACGGTCCTCGATTTTTTCGGCCAGACGGGTCAGCCCGTACAGACCGGCCGCCATGTCGCCGGCAATCGCCGCCGAGTTCCACTCACCCTTGACCCGCTTGGCCGCTTCGGCGTTGCTGGACACTGCCACGCGCTCGACATTCGGGTAATGGGCGTCCAGCCACTTGCGGCACTGGGCCAGCGACTGGGCGTGGGAATAGATGCGGCTGATGCTGTCGGTCTTGGTGTTTTCACCGACCAACAGGTGGTGGTGAATCCGCAACTCGACTTCGCCACAGATCACCATGTCGTGTTCGAGGAAGCTATCGAGGGTGTGGTTGACTGCGCCTTCGGTGGAGTTCTCCACCGGCACCACGCCGAAGTTCACCGCACCGGCCGCCACTTCACGGAACACTTCGTCGATCGCCGCCATCGGCTTGCTGATCACGGCGTGGCCGAAGTGCTTCATGGCGGCGGCCTGGGTGAAGGTGCCTTCAGGGCCGAGGTATGCCACTTTCAGCGGCTGTTCGAGCGCCAGGCACGAGGACATGATTTCGCGGAACAGCCGCGCCATCTCTTCGTTACCCAACGGCCCCTGGTTGCGTTCCATGACACGCTTGAGCACCTGAGCTTCGCGCTCAGGACGATAGAACACCGGCACTTCGCCTTCGGCCAGCGAGGCCATCTTTACTCGCGCGACTTCCTGGGCGCAGCGCGCACGCTCACTGATCAGCTCCAGCACCTTGGTGTCCAGAGCATCAATGCGAACGCGCAGTGCCTTGAGTTCTTGCTCAGACATTAGCCGTGTTCCTTCTCGAACTCTGCCATGTACGAAACCAGTGCGTTGACCGCAACGATGTCGACGGCGTTATAGATGGAGGCGCGCATGCCGCCCACGGAGCGGTGACCTTTGAGGTTCAGCAGGCCACGCTCGTCGGCACCGGCCAGGAACGGCTTGTCCAGACGGTCGTCCGCCAGGCGGAACGGCACGTTCATCCACGAGCGATCCGACTTGTTGATCGGGTTGCTGTAGAGGCCGCTGGCATCGATGAAGTCATACAGCGTGCGCTGCTTCACTTCGTTTAGCTTGCCGATGGCTTCGACGCCACCCTGCTCTTTCAGCCATTCGAACACCAGGCCGGACAAATACCAGGCCAGGGTCGGCGGGGTGTTATACATCGAGCCGTTATCGGCCGCGACCTTGTAGTTGAGCATGGTCGGGCACAGGGAACGGGCGTGACCCAGCAGGTCTTCGCGCACGATGTTGACCACGATCCCGCTCGGACCGATGTTTTTTTGCGCGCCGGCGTAGATCATGCCGAAGCGCGAGACATCCACCGGACGCGAGAGAATGTCGGAAGACATGTCGGCCACCAGCGGAACATCACCGGTTTCCGGAATCCACTGGAATTCCAGGCCACCGATGGTTTCGTTCGGCGCGTAGTGAATGTAGGCCGCGTCCTTGGACAGCTTCCACTCGTTCTGGCCGGGAATGGCGAAGTAGTCGTAAGGCTTGGCGGTCGCAGCGACATTGACGTTGCCGTAACGCAAAGCTTCTTCGATGGCTTTCTGCGACCAGATACCGGTGTCGATATAGTCGGCAGTGCCGTTTTCCGGCAACAGGTTCAGAGGAATCTGAGCAAATTGCTGGCTGGCGCCGCCTTGCAGAAACAGCACTTTATAGTTCGAGGGGATATTCAGCAGATCACGCAGATCCTGCTCGGCCTTGGTGGCGATGGACACGAACTCATCACTGCGATGGCTCATTTCCATGACCGACAAACCCTTGCCGTGCCAATCAAGGAGTTCACCCTGGGCGCGCTTCAGGACAGCTTCGGGAAGCGCCGCAGGACCGGCACAGAAGTTATAGGCTCTCTTGCTCACATCCAATCTCGCTCTGATTTGGTGGTATCACGCAATAAATCTGAAAACACTGAAACCCTGTAGGAGCTGACGAGTGAAACGAGGCTGCGATCTTTGCGTGCCGCCCCGTAACGCAAGAGCAAGATCAAAAGATCGCAGCCTCGTTTCACTCGTCAGCTCCTACAGGCCCTACATTCAAACAGGAGAAACAAGAAGGGGCGAATTTTCATCCGCCCCCCATTTACCCGATTATTCCTGTGGTTCTTCGTCAGCGGCAGCGTCGAGTTGCTGGTCTTCGGCGGCATCATCGATCACATGCCCCTCGAATTCTGCACCCTCTTCACCTTCAAGCTCTGCACCTTCGAGCTCTTCACCTTCGACTTCCGAAGGTTCCTGAACCCGCTCAAGGCCGACCAGGGTTTCATCCTTGGCCAGTTTGATAAGGGTCACGCCCTGGGTGTTACGGCCGAGGCTGGAGACTTCGTCCACGCGGGTACGCACCAGCGTGCCCTGGTCGGAAATCAGCATGATTTCCTCGCCGTCGAGTACCTGCACCGCGCCGACCAGACGGCCGTTGCGCTCGTTGCTGACCATGGCGATAACACCTTGGCCGCCACGCTTGTACTCAGGGAACTCGGTGATCGCCGTACGCTTGCCGTAGCCACGCGCCGAAGCGGTGAGGATCTCGCTGCCTTCTTCCGGGATCAGCATGGAAATCAGCTTCTGCCCTTCCGGCAGACGCATGCCGCGCACACCACGAGCGGTACGGCCCATGGCGCGCACGTCGGATTCCTTGAAGCGAGTCACCTTGCCGCCGTCGGAGAACAGCATGACTTCACGCTCGCCATCGGTGATGGCCGCGCTGATCAATACGTCGCCTTCGTCCAGCTCCAGCGCGATCAGGCCAACGCTGCGTTGACGGCTGAAGGATTCCAGCGGGGTCTTCTTCACGGTGCCGTTGGCGGTCGCCATGAAGATGTAGTGACCTTCGGTGTATTCCTCGACCGGCAGCATGGTGGTGATGTATTCACCGTCATCCAGCGGCAGCAGGTTAACCAGTGGACGACCACGGGCGGCGCGGGATGCTTCCGGGATTTCGTAGGTTTTCAGCCAGTACACCTTGCCCTTGCTGGAGAACAGCAGCAGCGTGGTGTGGCTGTTGGCAACCAGCAGGTGAGCGATGTAGTCCTCATCCTTGACGCCGGTCGCCGACTTGCCTTTACCGCCACGACGTTGTGCCTGGTACGCAGCCAATGGCTGGGTCTTGGCGTAACCACCGTGGGAAATGGTCACGACGCGCTCTTCTTCCGGGATCATGTCACCCAGGGTCAGGTCGAGACGGGCATCGAGGATCTCGGTGCGACGCACGTCGCCGTATTCGGCGCGGATCACTTCCAGTTCTTCGCGGATCACTTCCATCAGGCGCGTGGCGCTGTTGAGGATGCGGATCAGCTCGCCGATCTGGTTGAGGATCTCTTGATACTCGGCCAGCAGCTTTTCGTGTTCCAGACCGGTAAGGCGGTGCAGACGCAGTTCCAGAATGGCTTGCGCCTGTTCCGGCGACAGGAAGTACTTGCCTTCGCGCAGGCCGTATTGCGGATCGAGGTTTTCCGGACGGCACGAATCGGCGCCGGCACGTTCAACCATCGCCACTACCGCCGAGGATTCCCAAGGCGTGCTGATCAGCGCTTCCTTGGCTTCCGATGGCGTTGGCGAGGCCTTGATCAGGGCGATGACCGGGTCGATGTTCGACAAGGCAACCGCTTGACCTTCGAGAATGTGACCACGCTCGCGCGCCTTGCGCAGTTCGAACACGGTACGGCGGGTAACGACTTCGCGACGGTGACGAACGAAGGCTTCCAGCAGGTCCTTGAGGTTCAGGATCCGCGGACGGCCATCGATCAGCGCAACGATGTTGATACCGAACACCGCTTGCAACTGGGTCTGGGCGTAGAGGTTGTTGAGGATCACCTCAGGCACTTCGCCGCGACGCAGTTCGATCACGACGCGCATACCGTCCTTGTCGGACTCGTCGCGCAGTTCGGTGATGCCTTCGAGTTTCTTCTCTTTAACCAGCTCGGCGATCTTCTCGATCAGACGGGCCTTGTTCAGCTGGTATGGGAGTTCGGTGATGACGATCTGCTGACGACCACCGACCTTGTCGATGTCTTCGATCATCGAGCGGGCGCGCATGTAAATGCGGCCGCGACCGGTGCGGTAGGCTTCGATGATGCCGGCACGACCGTTGATGATCGCGGCGGTCGGGAAGTCCGGACCGGGGATGTATTGCATCAGCTCGTCGACGGTCAGCTCAGGGTTGTCGATGAGCGCCAGGCAACCGTCGATGACTTCACCGAGGTTGTGCGGTGGAATGTTGGTCGCCATGCCCACGGCGATACCGCTGGAGCCGTTGACCAACAGGTTGGGAATACGGGTCGGCATGACCGCCGGGATCATTTCGGTGCCGTCGTAGTTCGGCACCCAGTCCACGGTTTCTTTGTGCAGGTCAGCCAGCAGCTCGTGTGCCAGCTTGGTCATGCGCACTTCGGTGTATCGCATGGCCGCGGCGTTGTCGCCGTCCACCGAACCGAAGTTGCCCTGGCCGTCTACCAGCAGGTAGCGCAGGGAGAATGGCTGTGCCATCCGAACGATGGTGTCGTACACCGCGGTATCACCGTGCGGGTGATACTTACCGATCACGTCACCGACAACACGGGCAGATTTCTTGTACGGCTTGTTGAAGTCATTGCCCAGCTCGCTCATCGCGAACAGCACACGCCGGTGCACGGGCTTCAAGCCATCGCGCGCATCCGGCAGTGCCCGCCCGACAATTACGCTCATCGCGTAGTCGAGGTAGGACTGCTTCAGCTCGTCTTCGATATTGACCGGGAGGATTTCTTTGGCCAGTTCGCCCATGAGAAGCCTGATTCCTTTTTCTGGTGAAACTTCGTCACATCCATATGGGACCAACGAAGCTCGCCGATACAGGCTGAGTGCCATGCACCGACTTACGACAAATCAACGAGTTATGCCATGGATCTGCGCAGTGAAGGCCACCCCGCGGGGCAACCTTGGAAACCGCCGGATGTTATCACAAGAGCCGCCACGCACCTATCCCCTAGATGCGCATGGAGAGTAGTTAGTTGACCGGTGACAGGCTTGAGGGGGACGAGAGAGGCTTAGAGCTTCTTTGAATGCAGATTTGAGGCCTGGCTTGCGGTTGTTTATTGACTTTTAAGGCCCCATCGCTGGCAAGCCAGCTCCCACAGGATTATCGGCGGGCGCAAAACCTGTGGGAGCTGGCTTGCCAGCGATGGCGACCTTTCAGGCACAACAATCCTTTAATGCAGACGCTTACGACACATCAACTGCGCCATTTTCGCCGTATCCGGGCGCTCGACGATGCCTTTTTCGGTGACGATGGCATCTATCAGGTCCGCCGGGGTCACGTCGAACACCGGGTTAAAGGCATCGACATCCGCCCCGACCCGCTTGCCGCCGACTTCGAGCAATTCGCGACCGTCACGCTCTTCGATCGGAATGTCGTCGCCACTGGCCAGGTGCATGTCGATGGTCGAACTCGGCGCCACTACCATGAAGCGCACGCCGTGGTGCATGGCATTGACCGCCAGTTGATAGGTGCCGATCTTGTTGGCGACGTCGCCATTGGCGGTGATCCGGTCAGCGCCGACAATGACCCAGGTGATGCCCTTGGTCTTCATGATGTGCGCGGCAGCGGAGTCGGCATTGACGGTCACCGGAATGCCTTCGTTGGCCAATTCCCACGCGGTCAGCCGCGAACCTTGCAGCCACGGACGGGTTTCATCGGCGTAAACGCGTTCGACCATGCCTTCGATGAACGCCCCGCGAATCACCCCCAGCGCCGTGCCGAAGCCGCCGGTGGCCAGTGCGCCGGTGTTGCAATGGGTCAGGATCGCCTGGGCATTGCCCTGGTGCTTGCGGATCAGGTCGACACCCAGTTGCGCCATGGTCAGGTTGGCTTCACGATCACTTTCATGAATGGCGATCGCCTCGGCCTCCAGCGCCACCAGCGGATCAACATTATCTTTCAGGCGATCGAGCCGATCATGCATGCGGCCCAGCGCCCAGAACAGGTTGACCGCCGTGGGACGGGAATCGGCCAGCAGCGCGAAATCCTCCTCCAGCGCCGCGTACCAGTCGCCACCTTCGGCAATCCGGGCACGCGCCGCCAGCACAATGCCATAGGCGGCACTGATGCCAATGGCCGGCGCGCCGCGCACGACCATCGAGCGAATGGCGTCGGCCACGCCAGCCGCGCTGGTGTAGGCGATCCAGGTTTCCTCGAACGGCAAAATACGCTGATCCAGCAGATAGAGGGCGTCATCACGCCAATCGATGGCCTTCACCTTCTCCGCAGCCAACAGTCGATCGCGCATCCCACACCCCGCACTCATGAACAAAAGCCGCCGATTATAGCGATCCCCCCGCGAAGACGCTCGGGTATACTTCGCCATCCTTTACAAAAGCACTGGAACCGACCCTCGATGCCGAACACTGCCGCTGCGCTCGACCTGTTATTGCTGCCGACCTGGCTGGTACCCGTCGAACCCGCTGGCGTTGTCCTCAAGGATCATGCCCTGGGCATCCGCGACGGGCGTATCGTGTTTATCGGCCCACGCTCGGCCGCACTGAAGTTTAACGCAAGCGAAGTTCGCGAATTGCCGGACATGTTGCTCAGCCCCGGCCTGATCAATGCTCACGGCCACGCGGCGATGACCCTGTTCCGCGGCCTGGCGGATGATCTGCCCTTGATGACCTGGCTGGAAAACCACATCTGGCCTGCCGAGGCCAAATGGGTCGACGAGGATTTCGTGCGCGACGGCACGGACCTGGCTATCGCCGAGCAGCTCAAGGGCGGCATCACCTGTTTCTCTGACATGTACTTCTTCCCGAAGGTTGCCAGTGAGCGCGTGCACAACAGTGGCATTCGCGCACAGATCGCGATCCCGATCCTTGATTTTCCGATCCCCGGCGCCAGTACGGCGGACGAAGCCATTCGTCAGGGCATCGAATTGTTTGGCGATCTCAAGCACCACGACCGCATCAAAATCACTTTCGGCCCCCATGCACCCTACACCGTGGGCGATGAAAACCTGGAAAAAATCCGCGTGATCGCCGAAGAACTCGACGCGTCGATCCACATGCACGTGCATGAAACCGCCTTCGAAGTGCAGCAAGCGGTCGAACAGCGCGGCGAACGCCCGCTGGCCCGCCTTGCGCGGCTGGGCCTGCTCGGGCCACGCTTCCAGGCGGTTCACATGACGCAGATCAGCGAAGAAGACCTGGCGTTGCTGGTAGAAAGCAACACCCATGTGATTCATTGCCCGGAGTCGAACCTGAAGCTGGCCAGCGGTTTCTGCCCGGTGGAGCGCTTATGGCAGGCCGGGGTCAATGTCGCGGTGGGCACCGATGGCGCGGCCAGCAACAATGATCTGGACCTGCTGGGCGAAACCCGCACCGCTGCGTTGCTGGCCAAAGCCGTCGCCGGGTCCGCTACGGCGCTGGACGCCCATCGTGCCCTGCGCATGGCGACCCTGAATGGCGCCCGCGCTTTGGGGATCGAAACCCAGACCGGCTCGCTGGAAATCGGCAAAGCCGCCGACATCGTCGCGTTCGACCTCTCTGGCCTGGCCCAGCAACCGGTCTACGACCCGGTTTCGCAGCTTATATATGCCACCGGCCGGGACTGCGTGAAACATGTCTGGGTCGCCGGCAAGCAACTGCTCGACGACCGTCGCCTGACACGTCTGGATGAACAGCAACTGGTCGCCACGGCCAAGGCCTGGGGCCAGCGCATCAGCGGCCGTACCGAATCGTAAGCCCCCCGGACTCAACACCGGGGCAACAGGATTTTTCAAGTTTTAGAGGACTTAAACCATGAGCAACGTCGACTACGCCGAAATCGCCAAATTCGAAGCCCTGGCCCATCGCTGGTGGGACCGCGAAAGCGAATTCAAACCGCTGCACGATATCAACCCGCTGCGGGTCAACTGGATTGACGAACGCGTCAATCTGGCCGGCAAGAAGGTCCTCGACGTCGGTTGCGGCGGCGGCATTCTCAGCGAAGCCATGGCTCAGCGCGGCGCAACTGTCATGGGAATCGACATGGGTGAAGCGCCGCTGGCGGTCGCTCAGTTGCATCAGCTGGAATCCGGCGTGAGCGTCGAATACCGGCAGATCACCGCCGAAGCCCTGGCCGAAGAAATGCCGGAACAGTTCGACGTGGTCACTTGCCTTGAGATGCTCGAACACGTGCCGGACCCGTCCTCGGTGATTCGCGCCTGCTTCCGCATGGTCAAGCCTGGCGGCCAGGTGTTCTTCTCGACCATCAACCGCAACCCGAAAGCGTACCTGTTCGCCATCGTCGGTGCCGAATACATCATGAAGTTGCTGCCGCGCGGCACCCACGACTTCAAGAAATTCATCCGCCCTTCCGAGCTGGGTGCCTGGAGCCGCATGGCCGGCCTGACCGTCAAGGACATCATCGGCCTGACCTACAACCCGCTGACCAAGCACTACAAACTGGCCTCCGACGTGGACGTCAACTACATGATCCAGACCCTGCGCGAGGAGTAAGCCGATGCGTATCAGAGCAGTTCTTTTCGACATGGACGGCACCCTGCTCGACACCGCGCCGGACTTTATCGCGATCTGTCAGGCGATGCGTGCCGATCGCGGCTTGCCGCCGATCAACGATAAACACATCCGCGACGAGATCTCCGGCGGCGCCAAGGCGATGGTCGCAGTGACCTTCTCCATGGACCCGGAATCGCCCGGGTTCGAGGAGCTGCGCCTGGAGTTCCTGGAGCGCTACCTCGTCGGCTGCGCGGTGCACAGCAAACTGTTCGACGGCATGGGCGAGCTGCTCGCCGACATCGAGAAAGCCAACCTGATCTGGGGCGTGGTCACCAACAAGCCACTGCGTTTCGCCGAGCCGATCATGCAGCAACTCGGTTTGGCAGAGCGTTCGGCACTGTTGATTTGCCCGGATCATGTGAAGAACAGCAAGCCTGATCCCGAGCCACTGATTCTTGCCTGCAAGATGCTCGACCTGGACCCGGCCAGCGTGTTGTTCGTGGGTGATGACTTGCGTGACATCGAGTCGGGGCGCGATGCCGGGACCAAGACCGCTGCCGTGACTTTCGGCTACATCCACCCGGACGATAATCCGCGGCATTGGGGGGCGGATGTGGTGGTTGATCATCCGCTGGAGTTGCGCAAGGTGCTGGATAGCGCGCTTTGCAGCTGCTGATCTGCTTTTCGTAGGAGCACGGCTTGCCGGCGATAGCGACTTCAGAGACGCCATCGCCGGCAAGCCGTGCTCCTACAGGGTCTGTTTCCGACGTTGAGGTTTTTTATGTTTGATTACTCCGCCCGCCCCGACTTGCTCAAGGACCGGGTCATTCTGGTCACCGGTGCCGGTCGTGGCATTGGTGCCGCTGCGGCCAAAACCTACGCCGCTCACGGTGCGACCGTGCTGTTGCTGGGCAAGACCGAAGCCAACCTGACTCAGGTTTACGACGAGATCGAAGCCGCCGGCCATCCGCAACCGGCGGTGATTCCGTTCAATCTGGAAACCGCCCTGCCTCATCAATACGATGAGCTGGCGGCGATGATCGAAACCGAGTTCGGCCACCTCGACGGCCTGTTGCACAACGCGTCGATCATTGGTCCGCGCACCCCGATCGAACAGCTGTCCGGCGAAAACTTCATGCGTGTCATGCAAGTCAACGTCAACGCCATGTTCATGCTCACCAGCACCCTGCTGCCGTTGCTCAAGCTGTCGCAGGATGCCTCTGTGGTGTTCACTTCCAGCAGTGTCGGCCGCAAGGGTCGCGCGTACTGGGGCGCTTACGGCGTTTCCAAATTTGCCACTGAAGGGCTGATGCAAACCCTGGCCGACGAAGTCGACACTGTGGCGCCGGTACGCTCCAACAGCATCAACCCGGGTGCCACTCGCACCAGCATGCGCGCCCAGGCGTATCCAGGGGAAAACCCGCTGAACAATCCGACGCCTGAGGAGATCATGCCGGTCTATCTGTACCTGATGGGTCCGGACAGCACCGGCATCAACGGCCAGGCTTTCAACGCCCAGTAACGCCGTACGTCGCATTTGTGCCGCGCCGACTTCCCGTCGCGGCACGCCGGCAAAGGCGAATTTCAGTCAATCTTATGTCGCAATATTCGCCGCCTATTGCGCACCGACATCCAACCATTTGATTTATAACCACTTTATTGAAAACAAATCGAATGGCACGACTTTCGCTCTGCTTTGCTCAAACACACCATGTGAAAGCGAACGGGGCGAGCCTGAAGTCAGCAGGTTCCTAAACTTCTACAAAGCAGATTAAACTTGTACGAAATGTCCTACGGGACTGACGGACCAGTATTGACGCGCAGCCCAAAGCCGCTCTCACCCAGCTTGTAAGACAGCCTTACTGCTCAAGGGCGCACGCCATATGAAATCACCTTCCCAGACCAACGCAATTGACTTCGATAGCGCCAAATTGCAACGCCTGGGCTTTGGTCAGCAGCAACCCACTCTGGAGAGGCCGGTCAGCCTTGCGCAATTGCGCCAGCAACTGAGCATGCAGCTGCAAACCAGTCTTGAGCCACAACGTATTCTCGGTGTGTTTTTCCGCGAGATTCAGCGCCTCGTCCCCCTTGATGCCTTGAGCTATGAGCACAAGAGCAGCGACTTGCGCCTGGAGTTCGGCCAACGTGGCCATCATTCGATCAGCTACAGTCTCAGCCACGAAGGCGAGCACTTGGGTGAACTGGTGTTTCGTCGTAACCAGCGTTTCAGTGAGCAGGAACAGGGCAACCTTGAGTCACTGCTGGCGGCGCTGCTCTACCCGATGCGCAACACCCTGCTCTACCGCGTCGCCACTCAAAGTGCGTTGCGTGATCCGCTGACGGACACCGGCAACCGCATCGCGATGGACCAGACGCTGCATCGTGAAGTCGAACTGTCCCGGCGCCACTTGCAACCTTTGTCGCTGCTGATGCTGGACATCGATCACTTCAAGCAGATCAATGACAACCACGGACACAGCGCTGGCGATGATGTGCTCAAGGCAGTTGCCGCCTCGATCAAGAACCAGTTGCGCAACGTTGACATGGTGTTTCGTTTTGGCGGCGAGGAGTTTTTGATTCTGCTGTCCAACACCTGCCGGGAAGCCGCCGCCCTGGTCGGCGAGCGTCTGCGGTTTGCGGCACAAGCCGAGGAATACCTCGCCGATGGCCGCTCGATCGGACTGACCGTCAGCCTCGGTTGCTCGACCCTGCTGCCCGGCGAGTCTGCCGAGAGCCTGTTGCGTCGGGCCGATAATGCGCTGTACGTCGCCAAGCGCGAGGGGCGTAACCGGGTGACGATGGCGGGATAAATCTTTAACCGCGACACAAAACAATGTGGGAGCGAGCTTGCTCGCGATAGCGGTGTGTCATTCAACAGGATTGTTGCCTGACACGGCCTCATCGTGAGCAAGCTCGCTCCCACAGTTTTACTGCCGGGTAGTCATCAGCTTTCCGCCAACTCCAATCGCCCACGGGCTACCGGCTGCTTTTCCGCTTGCTCAAGCTGCATGCAGCGCTCCAGGAACAGGTACATGTAGTCGTAGCTCTTGCACACGGCCTGACGCAATTCCACTTGCAGGGCTTTGCTCGGGTTCATGCCCGCCAGCGTGCAGATGATTTCCAGCGCTTCCCAGGGATGGGCATCATCGTACTGGGCATGCATCTTCAGCCACTTCATCGCACGCTTGCGCTCTTCCTCGGGGAACGAGGCGGCGTAAACGCCACTGGAACAGACCACTGCCGACCACTCTCCGGTCGCACCTTCGATGGCGTAGTTGGTGGCGGCAATCGCCACGATCAGCGAGTCCGACGAGCTGGTGTGCCAGCACCAATGACTCAAGGCGTGAAGTTCCGGGGCAACCTGTTGCGCCTGCAGATCTTCCAGGCTCACGCCGTGCGCGCGACTCCAGTTCACCCAGTAATCGGCGTGGTTCAATTCGACACGAATGTTGCGCATCAGCCAGCGACGCGCCATGTCTTCGCCGGGATGACGGGCAAAACGGGTCTTGGTCAGGTTTTGTGCCATGTATAACGCGAACTGTTCGACCACCGGCCAGCCACCTATCAGGTACTGACGCATGGTCTTTGCACTGAGCTTGTTGTCACGCATGCGCTGATACAGTTCGTGTTCGACAACCCGGCGCTTACTCTCGCTGCAATCCTGAATCAGGCGCTGGGCCCATGCAGGATAACTTGCAGCTTCCATGAGTGGTCCGGTTCTGTTGAATGTGTCGATCACTGTCGAGCTCCTTTTGATTGTGATTATTAGATCAGCGAGAGATTTCAACGGAACGTGCCAGGGGCCTTGAACAACAAAGGCTGAGGTCTGGCAGGACGACTTAGCAGGCTATCGCAGGTAAACAGTTGCGGGCGTTCAATGACATACCCTTGAGCGTAATCCACCCCGATCTCCAGCAATGCCTGCTCGATCTGAGGCGTTTCGACAAACTCGGCAATCGTACGCTTACCCATGACATGGCCGATGTGATTGATCACCTCGACCATGGCGCGGTTAATCGGGTCGTCCAGCATATCCTTTACGAAACTCCCGTCGATCTTCAGGAAGTCTACAGGCAAATGTTTCAGGTACGCGAATGAAGACATCCCGGCACAAAAGTCGTCCAGCGAAAACAGGCAGCCTAACCCTTTGAGTTCATTAATGAATCTAATTGCGCTGCCAAGATTGGAAATCGCGCTGGTTTCAGTGATTTCAAAACAAATCATTTCAGCCGGAATCGAGTAAGCAACGAACTGTTCACGCAGGAAGTCCAGAAACGCCTCGTCTCCGATGGTTGTGCCTGACAGATTGATCGCACACATGGCCAGCGGCCCATGGCGTTTCTCAGCGCGGCATTGGGCAATGATCTTGAACACGTTCTGCACGACCCAACGGTCGATGGAACTCATCAGGCCATAACGCTCGGCAGCCGGAATGAAACTGTCGGGCAGAATCATCCGCCCGGATTCATCATGCAGGCGCAACAGGATTTCAATGTGTGCGCCGCCAGAATCGATTCCCAGCGGCGCGATTTCCTGCGCGTACAGGCAGAACCGGTCCTCTTCCAGCGCCATGTGCAAACGCTGCACCCAGGCCATTTCGCCGAAACGCAGGGACAGTTCCGAATCGTCGGGATGGTAGACCTGAACCCGGTTGCGGCCCTTTTCCTTGGCCATGTAGCACGCCATGTCGGCAGCACGAAGCGAGGCTTCGAGGGTGGTCGGGTTCTGCGAAACATGGACCAGACCGATACTCACGGTGGTCACGAATGGCCGGCCCTTCCATACGAAGTGCAGGTTTTGCACGGTCAGGCGCAGGTTCTCGGCAATTTTCTCCGCCGCCTCCGGCCCACAGTTCTCCAGCAGGATGCCGAACTCGTCGCCCCCCAGGCGGGCCAGGGTATCGCCCTCGCGCAACCCGGATTGCAGCAGCGCGCAGATATGCCGCAGCAACTCATCACCCGCCGCATGGCCGCAGGTATCGTTGACCAATTTGAATTGGTCGAGGTCAAGGAACATCAGGGCATGCCGCCCCGACTGGCGCGTCAGGTTGTGCAGCGCTTGCTCCAGGCGATACTCGAATTCGCGGCGATTGGCCAGGCCGGTCAAGGCATCGTGAGTGGCCTGCCACGACAGGTTGGCGATGTACTGCCGCTCCTGAGTCATGTCGTGCAGCACCAGTACGGTGCCGCTGACCTTGCCGGCGTTGCTGATGGGCGCACCGACAAGCGTGACCGACACCGTACTGCCGTCCAGACGCTGGATCAGTTTGGAATGCTCGCTGCCGCCACTGAGCTGACCGCTCAGAATGCGTTCGATCAAGGTAGAACCGTCGGCCTGGGCGTTCTCGTCCAGCAGATTGAACAGCGCCGCCAGCGGCAGACCCGTCGCTTGCTCGGCCTTCCAGTGGGTCAACGCCTCGGCGGCGGGGTTCATGTAGGCGATGGCGCCTGCGACGTCCGTGGTAATCACGCCATCGCCAATTGATTGCAGGGTGATCTGCGCCCGGTCTTTCTCCAGTTGCAAGGCGTCGGCGAAAGCATGTCGCTGCTTGAGTAGTTTATGAGTGCGCATCAAGGCCAGCGCGATCAGGCCCAGGGCGGTGGCCAGGTTCGTGACCAGCAGCAGGCGAAGAATCACCCGCGAACCTTCACCCAGAGCATCGCTAAAGGCCTTCGCCGCGGGCGTCACCTCATCGTTGATCGCGAAAATCTGTTCTTTCCAGCGCCGGATATCGCTTTCCGATGCCGGGGTGGCGGTGACGTGCTGGTGCATGTCCCGCGCAACGTCATCGAGCCGGACCAGATACGCGTCACCCACGGTCCAGAGATCGATGGCCTTTTCGAGGTAACTGAAATGGCGAAAATTCAGATACAGCCAGATCAGGCTGGAAATGTCGTCAGGATGGTTGCCGCCCTTGAGGATTGCCAGTCGTGCGGCCTCGATATCCGGTGGCTGTTGATCCAGCGCCACCCGCAGCTCATGACCGCCCTGAGGCACCGAAATAGCATCCTGGTACTTGCGAAAAATCGCCTCGTCACGGCTGTCGGCGTAGAGATTGAGGTAATAGATGGCGTCTTTCTGGCCCTTGGACCAGAGGCTTTCACCGGCCACATAGCCGCGAACCGCCGACAATACGTACAGGCTGACACCGCCCAACAGGGCTTGAAACAACACAACGGCGATAAATGGCCAGACGATGCCCAACAACCGTGGCGTTCCGAGAGTCCGCGTTTGATTCATGAGGTCCCTTGTTTTAGCACTGCTTGATCGTCATCCGGACGAAATCGCTACCGCTAGACTAGGTGGCGATTGCGATCAGGGCAAGCGGTGAGCCTCGCCCGAGAAGGGCTGAAACGGCCATTGATAGCGGTGACGATATTGTTTTTGTCGGACTTCAAACAGCGTTCATTCGTTCGGCCTCGTAGGCTACATTTGCTGCAAATGACCGTACAGCTTGGCGTACAAACCACCATCGGCGATCAACTGCTGATGGTCGCCATCCTCGGCGATTTGCCCGCCGTCGAACACCAGGACGCGGTCAGCCTGTTTTACCGCGGAAAGTCGGTGGGCAATGATCAACGTGGTGCGGTTGCTCAGAAACCGCGCCAGCGCCTGGTGCAGGTTGTATTCGGTGGCGGCGTCCAGCGCAGAGGTGGCCTCATCGAGGATCACCACTTTCGGCTCCGCCAACACCATGCGCGCAATCGCCAGGCGTTGCCGTTGACCGCCGGACAAACGCACGCCGGAGCGGCCTACGATACTGTCCAGGCCATTGGGCAATTCACGGATCGTGGCGTGTAACTGGGCAATTTCCAGGGCCTGCCAGCAGGCTTCGTCGCTGCGCTCACGGCCCATGGTCAGGTTGGCCCGAACGGTGTCGTTGAACAGAGCCGGATGTTGCAGGACCACGGCGACATTTTCCCGTACGGTTTCCAGGCCGATCTCTTGCTGGGTCGAGCTGCCGAAGCGGATGGTCCCGGCCAGCGGCGTGTACAGCCCCAGCAGCAACTGCACCAGCGTGCTCTTGCCGCCACCGCTGGCGCCGACGATGGCGACCTTCTCACCGGGGACGATGGACAGGTTCATCTGGTTCAACACCAGCTCATCACCGTATCCGAAACTCAAGCCTTGGACCTCGATACCCACGGTCTCACGCCCGGTGAACGGGTCGACGCCATTGGGGTATTGCGGCTCGTCGGCGCGGGACAGCAATTCATTGATTCGCGACAGCGCCCCACCGGCGGCGTAATAGGCGTATTGCAGGTTCAGCAGTTGCTCCACCGGGCCGATCATGAACCACAGGTAACTGAACACCGCGAGCATCTGGCCGATGGACAGGTCGGAGAACAGCACGGTAAGCATGGCGGCCGCACGGAAAATATCGATGCCGAACTGGAACAGCAAACCACTGGCCCGGTTCGATGCGTCGGTTTTCCACTGCGAGTTCACTGCATAGTCACGAACATCCCGGGCCCGTTGCCCCAAGCGGCCGAGGAAAAAACCCTGACGGTTGCCAGCGCGCACTTCCTGGATCGCATCCAGGGTTTCAGTCAACGCCTGGGTGAAGCGCGAAGTGCTGTCGTTCTCGAGTTTCTTCAGGTGCTTGACCCGTTTGCCCAACTGCACCGTGGCGTAGATCACCAGCGGGTTGAACAACAGAATCAGCAGCGCCAGTTGCCAGTGCATCCACATCAGGATCCCGGCGGTGCCGACCAGTGTCAGCATGGCCACGAGGAAACGGCTGAGGGTTTCGCCGACGAATTTGTCCAGTGTGTCGAGGTCGGTAACCAAATGGGTGGTCACCGTGCCGCTGCCCAGACTTTCGTATTCACCGAGCGAGATGCGCTTGAGGCGTTCAATCAGGCGGATGCGAATGCGATAGACAATGTCCTTGGCCAACGCGGCAAACAACTTTGCCTGCACCACGTTGAACAGCAATGCCGCGCAACGCAGGGCCAGGGTCACCACCAGCATCAGACCGATGTAGCCCGCGGCTTTTTGCCAGACCTCAGGGAGTGCGAGGTTCATGACTTTCAACGCGGCGTCACCGTGGCCCAGCAGCACTTCATCTACCAGCAACGGCAGCAGCAGCGGGATCGGCACACTGCACAGGGTCGCCAGCACGGCTACGCCGTTAGCGATCCATAGGGATTTCTTGTGGTGCAGGGCCAGACGACGAATTTCTGCCCAGCTCAGCCGATCGACACGTTTCGCGGTTGGGGCATCGTCGGGCAGATCATGCACAGGCAGCGCGCTCCAGCCAGCGGCCGAGCAGCGGGGACAGCTCGCTAAGCGGTTGATAGCCATTGGTCAGCAACGCCAATTGACCATTGCGCTCAGCCAGCAAGGTAGGGAAACCGGCAATGCCCAGGTCCTGGACCCAGGTGAAATCGGCAGCCGTCGCGGCGTGCATGTCGGCACGGTCGAACGCGGCGGCGAATTCGATACGCGGCAGGCCGGCCTGCTCGGCCAACTCCACCAGCACGCCGGCGCGGGTGACATCGCGACCTTCGGCGTAAAACGCGTTTTGAATCAGCCCCAGAAGTTTCCATGCACAATCCGGCGCCAGACTGCGTGCAGTCACCAACGCGCGGCACGCAGGTTCGGTGTCGTAGACGAAACCGTCGGGCAACGCACCTTCACGCTTGAACGGTTGGCCGGTGGCTTCGGTGACCGCCTGCCAGTGTTCAAGAATGTACCGTCGAGTGGTCGGTTCCAGCGCGGCGCCACTGCCTGTGCGCAGGCCGCCCACCACCAGATGAACGTCCACACCCGCGGCCGCCGCCTGCTCTACCAATGCGCTTGCAACCGGAGCGAAACCCCAGCACCAGGAACACATCGGGTCCATCACATAGAGCAGGCGTGCAGACATGATTCAGGCCTCGGTAGATGATGCTTGCTTGTAGTTGTAGCCGATCGGATGAGGCATGTTGCGGGCCTTGGCCAGTTCGATCTGCTTTTGCCGATCGATGGCGCTGCGACGGGTTTTCTCGCTCAGCGTGTCCCAGCAGTGCGGGCAGCTGATACCGGCCACGTAGTGTTCGGAGGTGCGATCTTCAACGCTGACCGGCGTGCGGCAGGCATGACATTGATCGTAATCGCCTTCGCTCAGGTCATGGCGCACCGTCACGCGGTTATCGAACACGAAGCAGTCGCCCTGCCATTTGGTTTCTTCCTGCGGCACCTCTTCGAGGTACTTCAGGATGCCGCCCTTGAGGTGATAGACCTCACCGTAACCTTCGCTGAGCATGTAGCTCGACGCCTTCTCGCAGCGGATGCCGCCGGTGCAGAACATCGCGACCTTCTTGTGCACGGCCGGGTCGAAGTTGGCTTTGATGTAGTCGGGAAATTCGCGAAAACTGGTGGTTTTCGGGTCGATAGCGCCTTCGAAGGTGCCGATCGATACTTCGTAATCATTACGGGTATCGATCAACAGCACTTCCGGATCGCTGATCAGTGCGTTCCAGTCCTGCGGATCAACGTAGGTGCCGACCTTTTTGTTCGGGTCCACGCCTTCGACGCCGAGGGTGACGATTTCTTTCTTGAGTTTGACTTTGGTGCGGTAGAACGGCTGTTCGTCGCAGTACGACTCTTTATGGTCGATGTCGTCCATGCGCGGGTCGTTCTTGAGCCAGGCCATCAGCCCGTCAATGCCTTCGCGGCTGCCGGACACGGTGCCGTTGATGCCTTCTTCGGCGATCAGCAGCGTGCCTTTGATGCCGTTGTCGACCATCGCTTGCAGCAGTGGCTCGCGCAGGGCGACGTAATCTTCCAGGGTGACGAACTTATACAGTGCCGCCACGACAATCTGTTGTGTCATGGGTAAATCTCCAGGTGGCTACCCTCGTAAGGGGTGAACCGGATGCGAAAAAAAACGCGCCGGGTGAGCGGCGCGTTGGGCATTCTAACAAAAAAGATCGCAGCCTGCGGCAGCTCCTACATGGGAATGCGTATTCCTGTAGGAGCTGCCGCAGGCTGCGATCTTTTGAGCTTAATGCTTGCTGCCGCCAGCACAGGTTGGCGAGGCCGGAGCCGCGTCGATCTGTGCCCACTCCTCTGGCGTGTAGGTATGCAGCGCCAACGCATGGAACTCGCCCATCAGCTCGCCGAGCGTGCCGTAGACTTTCTGGTGGCGCTTGACCCGGTTCAGACCTTCGAACTGCTCACTGACGACCACGGCCTTGAAGTGCGTCTGCAACCCGCGGCTGTGCATGTGGCTTTCATCCAGCACCTGCAGATGCTGGGGCTGAAGCAGGCCCAGCGTCGATTCGATGCGTTGTTGCATGGTCATACCGAACTCCGCTTAAGGCTTTTTCTTGGCTGGTGCGGCGGCGCCTTTCGGCTCCAGCTCGGCAGTCATGTCAGCCAACAGTTTGTTGACCACAGGCACCGCGCTTTCCAGCTTGGCCTGGGTCATCTGGGCCGATTGCTGAGTCAGCTGCGGCATTTTTTCCAGAACTTTCTTGCCCAGCGGCGACTGGTAGAACGCAACCAGGTCCTTGAGCTCCGATTCGGTGAAGTTGGTGGTGTAGAGCTTGACCATGTCCGGTTTCAGCTTGTTCCAGCCGATGGCCTGGTCCAGCGCGGCGTTAGCCTTGGCCTGGTAAGTTTCCAGTACGGCTTTTTTCGATTCCGGGGCTTTGGTTTGCTGGAAGCGCTGGGCGAACATCTGCTGAACCTGCATGTACACCGGAGTGCCCAATTTGTCAGCATGCGCCAGGGTCAGGAAAGCCTCGGCACTGGCGTTGTGGCTGGCGGTATCGGCAAAAACCTGGCCGCTGGCACAAACCAATGCAACCGCGGTACAGATGGCACGAAGACGAGTCATCGAGTTTCCTTTTCTAGCAGGCGAGGTAAAACCCCAAGGACGTCCATTCTGCGCCTAAAAAAGTGTGTCACTCAACCCCAAGCCTTGTCGCGCCTGATTTAGAGGGGTTCAATGGTCAGAATCGAGACTGATGGAACCCCGGCCGTCGATCACGGCCTAAACTGCGCAATCACCTACAGGAGTGTGACCGATGAGCCGTATCGAAACCGACAGCCTTGGCCAGGTTGAAGTCCCGGATGAAGCCTACTGGGGCGCTCAGACGCAACGCTCGCTGGTCAACTTTGCCATTGGCAACGAACGCATGCCGCTCGCGGTGCTGCATGGCCTGGCGCTGATCAAGAAAGCCGCGGCTCGGGTCAACGACCGCAATGGCGACCTGCCTGCCGACATCGCCCGGCTGATCGAACAAGCCGCGGACGAAGTGCTCGAAGGCCAGCATGACGATCAGTTCCCGCTGGTGGTCTGGCAGACCGGCAGCGGTACCCAGAGCAACATGAACGTCAACGAAGTGATCGCCGGTCGCGCCAACGAACTGGCCGGCAACCCGCGTGGCGGCAAGTCGCCGGTGCACCCCAACGATCACGTCAATCGCTCCCAGAGTTCCAATGACTGCTTCCCCACCGCCATGCACATCGCCGCTGTCCAGGCCGTGCAGCAACACTTGCTGCCGGCGATCAGCGAGTTGTCGGGCGGTCTGGCCGAGCTGTCGGCGCGCCACATGAAACTGGTCAAGACCGGCCGCACGCACATGATGGACGCTACGCCGATCACCTTCGGCCAGGAAATCTCGGCGTTCATCGCGCAACTCGATTACGCCGAACGGGCAATCCGCAGCGCTCTGCCAGCGGTGTGTGAACTGGCCCAAGGCGGCACGGCAGTCGGCACCGGGTTGAATTCGCCGCATGGTTTCGGTGAAGCGATCGCCGCCGAGCTGGCCGCCCTCTCCGGCCTGCCGTTCATCACCGCACCAAACAAATTCGCCGCGCTCGCGGGTCACGAACCGCTGACCACGCTATCCGGCGCGTTGAAAACCCTGGCCGTGACGCTGATGAAAATCGCCAACGACCTGCGCCTGCTGGGCTCCGGGCCGCGTGCCGGTTTCGCCGAAGTGAAACTGCCGGCCAACGAACCCGGCAGTTCGATCATGCCCGGCAAGGTCAACCCCACCCAGTGCGAAGCGCTGTCGATGCTGGCGTGCCAGGTGTTGGGCAACGACGTCGCCATCGGTTTCGCCGCCAGTCAGGGGCATTTGCAGTTGAACGTGTTCAAACCGGTGATCATCCACAACCTGCTGCAATCGATCCGCCTGTTGGCCGATGGCTGCAGCAACTTCCAGCAGCATTGCATCGCTGGGCTGGAGCCGGATGCAGGGAAAATGGCTGAGCATCTGGAGCAAGGTTTGATGCTGGTGACGGCGTTGAACCCGCACATTGGTTATGACAAATCGGCGGAGATTGCCAAGAAGGCTTACAGCGAAGGGCTGACCTTGCGTGAGGCAGCACTTCAGTTGGGGTATCTGACTGATGAAGAGTTTGATGCGTGGGTAAGGCCTGAGAATATGCTGGAGGCTGGGGCCAAGGGCTAAAGTCTTCGGTGCCTGATAGTCAGTCATCGCGGGCAAGCCTTGCTCCTACAGGTTTTGCGTCGTGCATATATTCCGTGAACGACACAATCCCTGTAGGAGCAAGGCTTGCCCGCGATGAACGATGACGCGGTCTAGCTGGCCGCCATCCGCATCTTCCGCGCCTTGAGCCCGGCAATCAACGAAGGCCCCAACGCCACCAGCGCCGATCCCAATACAACCAAAATCGCCCCGCCATAACCCAGACCATTGATGGTCTCGGCATGCACATATTCGGGCCACCACAAAGCCGCCAGGGCAACAGCGCCAAACGTCACCAACGGCGTGATCGCCAACGTGGCACTCACCCGCGACGCTTCCCAATGCGCCAGCGCTTCGGCAAACGCACCGTAGGCAATCAGGGTATTCATGCAGCACGCCAGCAGTAGCCAGCCTTGCAATGGATTCAGTTGCAGTGCTTCCAGCGGATGCACCCACGGCGTCAGTAACAGCCCGCAGAACAGGTAGATCACCATCATCACCTGCAACGAATTCCATACCGTCAGCAGCTGTTTTTGCCCCAGCGCATAGAAAGTCCAGACCGTGGACGCCAACAACACCAGCAACACGCCGGCGGTGTAATCGCTCAATGACGTCAGCAACTCAGCCAGGCGCTGATTGAAAAACAGGACGAAACCGATCAGCAGTACCAGCAAGCCAATGCCCTGCCCCAGGCTGAAGCGCTCCTTGAACACAAACACACTGGCGATCAACAGCATGATCGGTCCCATCTGCACCACCAGTTGCGCGGTGCCGGGGCTGAGCAGGTTCAGGCCCATCAGATACAGCACATAGTTGCCCACCAGCCCGAGCACCGCCATCAACACCAGCCAGCCGCCACGCGGCCCGAGCACTTTACGGCTCGGCAAGCGTTTGGTCGCCGCCAGATACATGAACAGGCAACCACCGGACACCATCAGGCGAAACCACGTCACCGTGACCGGGTCCATCACCGTCAACACCTGTTTGAGCTTGATTGGCAGGATTCCCCACAGCAGCGCGGTCAGCAAGGCCAGGAACAGACCGTACACCCAGCGACCCGATGAAATGTGCATGCGAACCCCAAAACCCAGTGACAAGAACCGCCATTCTAGGCGCACCGGCGTGTGGCACACAGGGACAGTTGGCGTCTGGCCGCGAATGAAACTGTGCAGGTCGCAACGTGAAATTGGCGTCGTGCCGTCGATCGGGTCGCCAGGCGCGGCAAGTGCTTGTTGCCTAACCTGATTGGATCCATCAACAGCAATTCCCCTCAGGAGATCGCCATGTACGGCATGCGCGCCCAGGACAACGCCCCCGCCCTGCATTTTCGCAGTGACCGGTTATGTCGGGTGAATGGGGAATTGTATTTCAGCACCCGGGAAAACACCCTGGAGGGGCCGTTTGCGAATACCGAGGCGGCTGTGCGGGAGGTTCAGGCTTACATTGAGCGGGTGCAGAATTTGAGCAATTGTCCTTAAATCGCGGCGTCTGCATCGCGGGCAAGCCCGCTCCCACAGGTTTTGTGGCGTATACAAAATTTGTGATCGCCGGCGAACACTGTGGGAGCGGGCTTGCCCGCGATAGCAATTTCACAATCACTGCATAATCCGAAGCAGTTACCGCACCGCCTCAAACAACCCGGTCGCTCCCATCCCGCCACCCACGCACATGGTCACGATGCCGTAGCGCAGATTACGCCGCTGCAACTCACGCACAATGTGCCCGACCTGACGCGAACCGGTCATGCCGAACGGGTGGCCGATGGAGATCGAGCCGCCATTGACGTTGTACTTGTCGTTGTCGATTTCCAGTCGATTGCGCGCGTACAGGCACTGCGAGGCGAAGGCTTCGTTGAGTTCCCACAGATCAATGTCGGCAACGTTCAAGCCCTTGGCCTTGAGTAATTTCGGCACCGAGAACACCGGGCCAATGCCCATTTCATCCGGTTCGCAGCCCGCCACGGTGAAACCGCGGAAGAACGCTTTCGGCTTCAGGCCCAGTGCCAAGGCTTTTTCCAGGCTCATCACCAATGTCATGGAAGCGCCGTCAGACAGTTGCGATGAGTTGCCAGCCGTCACCGAGCCATCCTCGGCAAACACCGGATTCAACCCGGCCAGGCTTTGCAGTGTGGTATCGGGACGGTTGCAGTCATCGCGATCGACGATGCCGTCGAGAATCTGCACCTGACCGGTGGCCTTGTCCTCAACGCGGTACTTCACCGCCATCGGCACGATTTCATCATCGAACAAACCGGCGGCCTGCGCCTGTGCGGTGCGCTGCTGGCTTTGCAGAGCGTACAGATCCTGTTCTTCGCGGCTGACGTTGTAACGGCGAGCGACGATTTCGGCGGTCTGACCCATCGGGAAATAGATGCCCGGCACTTGTTCCTTGAGCAGCGGGTTGATCAGGTTATCGGTGTTGACGCTTTTCATGGTCAGGCTGATCGACTCGACGCCACCGGCGACGATGATGTCGCTGCAACCCGAAGCGATCTGGTTGGCGGCAATGGCGATGGCCTGCAAACCCGACGAGCAGAAACGGTTGAGGGTCATGCCGGCGGTGCCGATGCCCAACCGCGACAGCACCGCGACGTTGCGACCGATGTTGTAGCCCTGGGCGCCTTCATTGGAGCCGGCGCCGACGATGCAATCCTCGACACTGGCCGGGTCGATGCCGGTACGCGCCAGCAAGGCGTTGACGCAATGCGCGGCCATGTCGTCCGGACGGGTCTGGTTGAACTTGCCGCGAAAGGATTTGGCCAGGCCGGTCCGCACGCTGTCGACGATCACCACTTCACGCATGGCATACCTCATTGTTGTTGTCGGTTGAGAGTGGACCGAGCATAAGCCCACCCAATTACCGACCGCGACAATCATTCACCTCGCGTATGCGTAACCATCGCATCAGTGTTTGCCTTTGCTTTCCTTCTTCGTATGTTTGTCGGACTTTTCGAATGCTTCTTCCAACGCTTGGTTAATGGTGCGCAAGACCTTGACCCGTGCCCAGCGCTTGTCGTTCGCTTCGATCAGGGTCCACGGCGAGATTTCAGTGCTGGTGCGGTCGACCATGTCGCCGACGGCTGCACGATAGTCGTCCCACTTTTCGCGATTGCGCCAATCGTCTTCGGTGATCTTGAAACGCTTGAAGGGGATTTCTTCACGCTCCTGAAAACGTTCCAGTTGCGTCTGTTTGTCGATGGCCAGCCAAAACTTGACCACGACTACTCCGGCATCGCTGACCTGTTCTTCGAAATCGTTGATCTCACTGTAGGCGCGCAACCAGTCCGCCGGGCTGCAAAAACCTTCGATGCGTTCCACCAAGACGCGGCCATACCAGGAACGGTCAAACACGGTGAATTTGCCCCGCGCCGGCAGGTGTCGCCAGAAGCGCCATAGATACGGCTGCGCCCGTTCTTCTTCGGTGGGTGCGGCAATCGGCACGATGTTGTATTGGCGTGGGTCGAGCGCCGCCGCCACACGCCGAATCGCACCGCCCTTACCCGCCGCGTCATTGCCTTCGAATACCGCCACCAGCGCGTGTCGGCGCATGCGTTTGTCGCGCATCAGCCCGGAAAGCCGCGCCTGCTCGGTCACCAACTGTTCTTCGTAATCGGCTTTGTCCAAATGCAGGGTCAGGTCCAGGCTGTCGAGCAGGTTCACCTGATCGACGCTGGGGAACACCGGCGCTGCGCTGACTTTCTCCGGATGGATCTTCGGCCGCTTCAAGGCGCCGTGCAGGCTGTCGAGCAGAATCTTGCCCACCACCAGGCTGCGATAGCGCGCGTCCATCCCGGCGATCACATGCCACGGCGCATAGTCACGGCTGGTGCGACGCAGGACACGCTCACCGAATTTCACGAACCGGTCGTAAGTCTCCGACTGTTGCCAGTCCAGCGGGCTGATGCGCCAGCTGTGCAATGGGTCGTCGGCCAACGCCTTGAGGCGCGCCTTCATCTGTTTCTTGGAGAGGTGGAACCAGAATTTGACGATCAGTGCGCCTTCATCGCAGAGCATCTTTTCCAGGCGCTCGGCCGCGTTGATCGCTTGATCGAGACGCGGGTCCTTGAACTCGCCATGCACCCGGCCCTGCAACATCTGGCTGTACCAGTTACCAAAGAAAATCCCCATGCGCCCTTTGGCCGGCAACATCCGCCAGTAACGCCATGCCGGAGGCCGCGACAGTTCTTCATCGGTTTGCTGATCGAACGTGCGGACCTCGATCAAGCGCGGGTCCATCCATTCGTTGAGCAATTTGACTGTTTCGCCCTTGCCGGCGCCTTCGATGCCGTTGATCAAAATGATCACCGGAAACCGGCGTTGCTGCTGAAGCTCGAATTGCGCTTCGAGCAAGGCTTCGCGCAGCGCAGGCACTTCGGCGTCGTAGATTTCTTTGTCGATGGCGTGATCGATTTCGGCGGACTCGAACATGGACGGCTCCCTTCCAGATGTGAGCAAGACTAGCGGATTGGACAGAAGGCCGGGAGGGAAATCCCTGCGGATGTAACTCTCTTTTTTGTAGGAGCATGGCTTGCCCGCGATAGCGACCTTGAGATCGCCATCGCGGGCAAGCCTTGCTCCTACAATGGCGGTTCAGCGCAAACGCTCCATTGATCACGATCAGCTAGAATGGCCGTCTTGCCGTTACCGAGCCTGCCATGAAACCTGTATTGCCCCACGCCCAGCTCGACTGGGACGACCAAGGTCGTCCGTATTCGCGCGTGTTCGACGATGTGTATTTCTCCGATAAGTCGGGGCTGGACGAAACCCGCTACGTGTTCATCGAGCAGAACCGTTTGGCGGAGCGTTTTGCTGCATTGCCGCAAGGAGGTCGACTGGTCATCGGCGAGACCGGTTTCGGTACGGGGCTGAATTTTCTGTGCGCCTGGCAGGTGTTCGAACAACATGCGGCGGCGGGTGCGCGGATGCATTTTGTCAGCGTCGAAAAGTACCCGTTGAGCCCCGCCGACCTGCAACGCGCCCTGGCGCTGTGGCCGGAACTCAAGGTGTTTGTCGATCAATTGCTGGCGCAGTACGTAGCGATCCATCAAGGATTCCAACGCCTGACGCTGGCCAACGGTCGAGTGACGCTGACCTTGATGATCGGCGATGCGCTGGAGCAATTGCCGCAACTGGACGCGCAGATCGACGCCTGGTTTCTCGACGGTTTTGCCCCGGCGAAAAACCCTGACATGTGGACCGCCGAACTGTTCGTCGAACTGGCGCGGCTGGCCGCCCCCGGCTCGACCATCAGCACCTTCACCAGTACCGGTTGGGTAAGGCGTCTGCTGAATGCCGCCGGCTTCAAAATGAAACGCACGCCGGGCATCGGCCATAAATGGGAGATCCTGCGCGGTGAATTCCTAGGTTGGCCGCAAGAAGTTCTCGCGCCCACGCCAGCCAAACCGTGGTTCGCCCGCCCTGCACCGCTGACAGGTGAGCGCCGGGCACTGGTGATCGGCGCCGGGCTTGCCGGTTGTGCCAGTGCGGCCAGTCTGGCGGCGCGGGGTTGGCAAGTGACTCTGCTGGACCGCCACGCCGACATTGCCCAGGAAGCCTCCGGCAATCCTCAAGGCGTGCTTTACCTGAAGTTATCGGCCCACGGCACGGCGCTGTCGCAAATGATCGTCGCCGGATTCGGCTACACCCGACGCCAGCTCGAACACCTGCAACGCGGCACCGATTGGGACGATTGCGGCGTACTGCAACTGGCGTTCAACGCCAAGGAAGCCGAACGTCAGCAGCAATTGGCCGACGCGTTTCCCGAAGATCTGCTGCAACTGTTGGATCAGGCCCAAGCGCAGAATCTGGCGGGCATCGGGTTGGACCACGGTGGGCTGTTCTATCCCGAGTGTGGTTGGGTTCATCCGCCGGCGCTGTGCCAATGGCAGGCGGCGCATCCATACATTCAACTGCTGATGCACCACGATGCCGTGCAATTGCGCAAAGTCGATGGTCAGTGGCAAGCCTGGGACGGCGAACGGCTGCTCGCCAGCGCACCCGTGGTGGTATTGGCCGGCGCCGCCGAGATCCAGCGTTTCAGCGAAACCGCCGATCTGCCACTCAAGCGCATTCGCGGGCAAATCACCCGTCTGCAGCAAACCCCACAGAGCCAGGCGTTGAGCACCGTGGTCTGCGCCGAAGGCTATGTCGCTCCGGCACGGTTGGGCGAACATACCCTGGGCGCCAGTTTCGACTTCAAGAGTGATGACCTGACGCCGACCACGGCCGAACACCTGGGCAATCTGGCCATGCTCGAAGAGATTTCCCACGATCTCGTCACGCGCTTGGGGATTGACCAACTTGAGCATGAAACCCTTCAGGGCCGAGCTGCGTTTCGCTGTACCAGCCCCGACTATCTGCCCATCGTCGGCCCCGTGGCAGACAGTCAGCTCTTCGCCCAAAGCTATGCGGCGCTGAGCAAGGATGCACGGCAAGTGCCCGACATCGAATGCCCATGGCTCGACGGTTTATACGTCAACAGTGGCCACGGCTCGCGTGGGTTGATCACCGCACCGCTGTCCGGTGAATTACTCGCGGCCTGGCTGGATAACGAGCCCCTGCCCTTGCCGAGAAGCGTGGCCGAAGCCTGTCATCCGAATCGCTTCGCACTGCGTCGGCTGATTCGCCGAACCAACGCATAAAACGCCTTCCAACCGGTTCAGATTCCGCGACTTATAACTTATCGGTCTAAAACTCCGGGGATTCAGCCGGGTCAGTTTCTGAGTACCCGCCGTTTTGGCGCGGTATCGATTGACCCTCCCCAACGGAAAAACCGGTAAGGAATTTATGTGCGGATTAGCTGGCGAGTTACGTTTTGACAATCAACCTGCCGACCTCGCGGCGGTTGAACGAATCACCCATCACCTGGCCCCTCGCGGCCCCGACGCCTGGGGTTTTCATAGCCAGGGACCGATTGCCCTGGGCCATAGACGCCTGAAAATCATGGACCTGTCGGACGGCTCGGCGCAGCCCATGATCGACAACCCATTGGGCTTGTCCCTGGCATTCAACGGCGCCATCTACAACTATCCGGAACTGCGTGCCGAACTGGAAGACCTCGGTTATGCCTTCTATTCCGGTGGCGACACCGAAGTGTTGCTTAAAGGTTTTCATGCCTGGGGCGAAGCGCTGTTGCCGAAACTCAACGGCATGTTCGCATTCGCCATTTGGCAGCGCGACACGCAAAGCCTGTTCATTGCCCGCGACCGTCTCGGCGTAAAGCCGCTGTACCTGTCGCGCACCGGCCAACGCTTGCGTTTCGCCTCTTCCCTGCCGGCGTTGCTCAAGGGCGGCGACATCAACCCGATCCTCGATCCGGTGGCGCTCAACCATTACCTGAATTTTCATGCCGTGGTCCCGGCGCCGCGCACCTTGTTGGCGGGCATTGAAAAACTGCCACCGGCCACCTGGATGCGCATCGACGCGGATGGCACCACCGAGCAAAAAACCTGGTGGACCCTGCCCTACGGCCCACACGCCGATGAGCAGAATCTGACACTCGAAGACTGGCGCGACCGCGTGCTCGACAGCACCCGCGATGCCGTCGCGATTCGCCAACGCGCAGCGGTCGATGTCGGGGTACTGCTTTCGGGTGGTGTCGATTCGAGCATGCTGGTGGGGCTGTTGCGAGAAGTCGGCGTGGAAAACCTGTCGACCTTCTCCATCGGGTTTCAGGACGCCGGTGGCGAGCGCGGGGACGAATTTCAGTATTCGGACCTGATCGCCAAACATTACGGCACCCAACATCACCAACTGCGCATCGACGAAAAAGAGATCATCGAGCAACTGCCTGCCGCGTTTCGCGCCATGAGCGAGCCGATGGTCAGCCACGATTGCATCGCTTTCTATCTGCTCTCCCGGGAAGTGGCCAAGCATTGCAAAGTGGTGCAGAGCGGTCAGGGCGCCGACGAATTGTTTGCCGGTTATCACTGGTATCCACAGGTCGACGGTGCCAGCGATCCCTACGCGGCCTATCGCGAAGCGTTTTTCGACCGTAGCTACGACGACTACGCCGCCACCGTGCAGCCGAAATGGCTGACGGCGAATGACGCCGCCGGTGACTTCGTGAAGGAACATTTCGCACAGCCTGGCGCTGATGCAGCCGTGGACAAAGCCCTGCGCCTGGACAGCACGGTGATGCTGGTGGACGACCCGGTCAAACGCGTCGACAACATGACCATGGCCTGGGGCCTGGAGGCGCGCACGCCGTTTCTCGACTATCGCCTGGTGGAATTGTCGGCGCGGGTGCCGGGCAAGTTCAAACTGCCCGATGGCGGCAAACAAGTGCTCAAGGAAGCTGCGCGGCTGGTGATCCCGAGTGAAGTGATCGACCGCAAGAAAGGCTACTTCCCGGTGCCGGGTCTCAAGCATTTGCAGGGCGACACGCTGGACTGGGTGCGCGAGTTGTTGCTCGACCCAAGCCAGGATCGCGGGCTGTTCAATCCCGCCATGCTCGACCGTTTATTGACTGACCCGCAAGGTCAACTGACGCCGTTGCGCGGCTCCAAGCTGTGGCAATTGGCGGCCCTGAACCTGTGGCTCAGTGAACAAGGAATCTGATCGATGAAACCTCACGCCACGGCTTTCAGCCAACGCTTGTTGCGCGGTCAGGCGCCCTCCTACGAACGTTTGCAGGCGCGCCTGGCCGAAGACGGCAGTGCACTGGGCGGCGAGCCGATTGCGCTGCATTGCGGTTGGGGCCGGTTGCTGATCGGCCACACCTTTGCTGACCCGGCAAGCCTTGCCCGAGAGTTGCTTAACGAGCAACCCGGCGAACGCGACATTGCGTTATACGTCGCCGCGCCCCAGCAAGTGCTGGGGCTGGAGCCGACCCAGTTGTTCCTTGATCCGTCCGACACCTTGCGCCTGTGGTTCAGCGATTACCGCCAGGCGACTCGGGTGTTTCGCGGGTTCCGTATCCGTCGCGCCCAGAGTGAAGCCGACTGGCACGCGATCAATCAGCTGTATCAGGCGCGCGGCATGCTGCCGATCGATGCCACGTTGCTGACCCCGCGACACCTCGGCGGCCCGGTGTACTGGCTGGCCGAAGACGAGGACAGCGGCGCGGTGATCGGCAGCGTCATGGGCCTCAATCATCACAAGGCATTCAATGATCCGGAAAACGGCAGCAGCCTATGGTGCCTCGCGGTCGATCCGCATTGTTCGCGGCCCGGCGTCGGCGAAGTGCTGGTGCGGCATTTGATCGAGCACTTCATGAGTCGCGGGTTGAGTTACCTCGACCTGTCGGTGCTGCACGACAATCGTCAGGCGAAAAACCTTTACGCCAAGCTCGGTTTTCGCAACCTGTCGACGTTTGCCATCAAGCGCAAAAACGGCATTAATCAGCCGTTGTTTCTCGGTCCGGGTCCCGAAGCCGAGTTCAATCCATACGCGCGGATCATTGTCGAGGAAGCGCATCGACGTGGCATCGATGTGCACGTCGATAACGCTGAGGCCGGGATGTTCACGCTTAGCCATGGCGGACGCCGGGTGCGCTGCCGCGAATCCCTCAGTGATCTGACCAGCGCAATCAGCATGACGTTGTGCCAGGACAAAAGCCTGACCCACAAAGTGCTGAAAGCCGCTGGCCTGAATCTTCCGGCACAGCAACTGGCGGGGAATGCCGACGACAATCTGGCGTTCCTCGACGAGCATCATCGGGTGGTGGTCAAACCGCTGGACGGTGAACAAGGCCAGGGCGTGGCGGTTGATTTGCAGACCATCGAGGACGTCCAGCAAGCCATCGAAGCCGCCCGCCGGTTCGACAGTCGAGTGTTGCTGGAAAGTTTCCATGAAGGTCTCGATCTGCGAATCCTGGTGATCGGCTTTGAAGTGGTGGCCGCGGCCATTCGCAAACCGGCTGAAGTGGTGGGCGATGGTCAGCATTCGATCGGCGCGCTGATCGAAGCCCAGAGTCGACGCCGCCAGGCTGCCACCGATGGTGAAAGCAAAATCCCGCTGGATCATGAAACCCAGCGCACCTTGCATGCCGCCGGTTACGACTACAGCAGCATTCTGGCTGCGGGCGAACATCTGTTCGTACGGCGTACGGCGAACCTGCATACCGGCGGCATTCTCGAGGACGTCACCGCAATCCTGCATCCGTCTCTGGTGGATGCCGCAGTGCGGGCGGCGCGGGCACTGGACATTCCAGTGGTCGGCCTCGACCTCATGGTGACCGCCGCCGATCAACCGGAGTACGTGTTTATCGAAGCCAATGAGCGCGCCGGACTGGCCAACCATGAGCCGCAACCGACGGCCGAGCGCTTTGTGGATTTGTTGTTTCCGCATAGTCAGCCGGTGGTTTGACCTATCAGGAGTTTCCATGACCATCAAATACCCAGAACCGGATCTGACCTACCTGCAAAAAGTCCTGCTGGAAATGCTCGCCATTCCCAGCCCCACCGGGTTCACCGACACCATCGTGCGTTACGTTGCCGAACGTCTTGAAGAGTTGGGCATCCCTTTCGAAATGACCCGTCGCGGCACCATTCGCGCCACGCTCAAGGGCAAGAAGAACAGCCCCGACCGCGCCGTTTCCGCCCACCTGGACACCATCGGCGCGGCCGTGCGCGCCGTGAAAGACAACGGTCGCCTGACACTGGCCCCGGTGGGTTGCTGGTCCAGCCGTTTTGCCGAGGGCAGCCGGGTGAGTCTGTTCACCGACAACGGCGTGATTCGCGGCAGCGTGTTGCCGCTCATGGCTTCCGGGCACGCGTTCAACACCGCCGTGGATGAAATGCCGATCAGTTGGGACCACATTGAATTGCGCCTGGACGCCTATTGCGCGACCCGCGCCGATTGCGACTCGCTGGGCGTCAGCGTCGGTGATTTCGTCGCCTTCGATCCGTTGCCGGAGTTCACCGAAAGCGGTCACATCAGCGCCCGTCATCTCGACGACAAGGCCGGTGTCGCTGCGCTGTTGGCGGCGTTGAAAGCCATCGTCGACAGCGGCGAGGAACTGCTGATCGACTGTCACCCGCTGTTCACCATCACCGAGGAAACCGGCAGCGGCGCGGCGGCGGCGTTGCCGTGGGACGTCAGCGAATTCGTCGGCATCGACATCGCACCGGTCGCGCCCGGCCAGCATTCCAGCGAGCATGCCGTGAGCATCGCGATGCAGGATTCCGGCGGGCCTTATGACTACCACTTGTCACGGCATCTGTTGCGCCTGGCCAGTGACAATGAACTGCCGGTACGCCGCGATCTGTTCCGTTACTACTTCAGCGATGCGCACTCGGCGGTGACCGCCGGTCACGATATCCGCACCGCCCTGCTCGCCTTCGGCTGCGACGCCACCCACGGCTACGAGCGCACCCACATCGACAGCCTCGCCGCGCTCAGCCGCCTGCTCGGTGCCTACATCCTCAGCCCGCCCGTGTTCGCCAGCGATGCGCAACCGGCCACGGGTTCGCTCGACCGGTTCAGTCACCAGATCGAGCATGACACCCAGATGGAAAGCGATACGCGGGTGCCGTCGGTGGATAGCCTGGTGGGGCAGCGGTCGGATAGTTAGGCCGACAATGGATAGGTAGGAGCTGCCGAAGGCTGCGATCTTTTGATTTTCAGCGGTGCGACTGATGCCGAAGATCAAAAGATCGCAGCCTTCGGCAGCTCCTACTGGTGATGTGTTCATAACCGCCGTAGCATCGCGCCATTGATTGAACCGAGGTGCCTATGCTGATTCCCCACGACCAACTTGAAGTCGACACCCTGACCCGCCTGATCGAGGACTTCGTGACCCGCGACGGCACCGACAATGGCGATGACACGCCACTGGAAACCCGCGTTTTACGCGTACGCCAGGCATTGACCAAGGGCCAGGCCTTGATTGTCTTCGACCCGGAAAGCGAGCAATGCCAGTTGATGCTCAAGCACGATGTGCCCAAGCATTTATTCGACTGATTTTTTCTTTCGCGGCACTTTGCGCTGGATCCGGTCGTAGATCTCGGACCGGTGCACATCGACGCTCTCCGGCGCCTCGACACCAAAACGCACGCTGTTGCCGTTGATGCCAACGACGCGGATGGAAATGGTGTCACCGATGGAAATCAATTCACCTACAACACGACTGAGTACAAGCATGGCCTTGGTCCTACAGGGTTACCGGACCTTGAAGATGCCCGGCGTCGGTCGGGCCTTCAAGGCAGGGACGGTAATCCAGACCGAACTGACAGCCAACGACCAACCTCCTGACGGAAACGCCCTACAGATCGACTGTATGTAGGATCGAGCCTTCAGGCTGCGGAAAAACGCGGACCGAACAGGATCACGCTCGCACCGATCACGCACAACGCCACGCCAATCCAGTCCGACCCCAGCGGACGAATGCGTTCGACCACCGCCAGCCAACCAATCGACGCGATGATGTAGATACCGCCATAAGCGGCATAGGCGCGCCCGGCGTAGGTGGCTTCGATACGGGTCAGCAACAGCGCGAACAAGGTCAGGCTGAGCAGCGCCGGCACCACCCACCAGGCACTTTTGCCCTGGCGCAACCACATCCAGAAAGCAAAACATCCGGCGATTTCGAACAGCGCGGCGAGGAAAAACCACAAGTAGTTGAGCATGCGAACGTCTCGCGAAAGTGGCCGATGGCGGCCACCCTAACTATGCAGTCGCTTGCGGGCAAGTTCAGCTTGCGGATTGTTTAGCCTTGGCGCGCATCTTGTCGGCCATCAGCGTCATTTCGTTGTAGAGCAGTTGCGGGTTCTTTTGCTTCAACGCCCACGCCATGCGCCCCTGTTCGTGGGGCAGAATCATGAACTCGCCGGCGGCGACCTGCTGGTAGATGTAATCGGCAATGTCAGCCGCGCTGATCGGCGAACTTTCCAGCAACTTGCCGACCTGGGCCTTCATGGCCGGCGTCGGGCCACGGAATGAATCCAGCAGGTTGGTCTGGAAGAACGACGGACACACCACGTGCACCCCGACTTCCTGGTGCGCCAGTTCGATCAGCAGACTTTCGGACAATGCCACCACGCCGGCCTTGGCCACGTTGTAGTTGCTCATGGCCGGACCTTGCATCAATGCAGCCATCGACGCGATGTTGATGATCTTGCCTTTGCTCTTTTCCAGGAGTGGCAGGAACGCTTTGCAGCCCTTGACCACGCCCATCAGGTTGATCGCGATCTGCCAGTCCCAGTCTTCCAGCGACAGTTCACTGAAGAACCCGCCCGAGGCCACGCCCGCGTTGTTGACGATGACGTCGATACCACCGAGCTTCACTTCGCAAGCCTGGGCAAACGCGGTCAATTGACTGTAATCGCGCACGTCGCAACGCTGGATGAAACCGTCGCCGCCCGCTTCGCGCACAAGCTTCAGGGTTTCCTGCAGGCCGGTTTCGCTGACGTCCGACAAGGCCAGTTGCCAGCCTTCACGCGCCCAGCGCAGCGCGATTTCGCGACCCAGGCCCGAGCCTGCGCCAGTGATCATCATGCGATTTTGCATAGCAAACAGCCTTGTTGTTCCGGGGAAGATGCGTCGAGTGTAGCGAAGGATATTGCCCGACCCACGCTCCATCAGATTGCTGAATGGCCCGAGCAAACCGCCGGAACGGCTGAATCAACTAATGAAATAAGTAATGGAATGGGCGCGGGCTCGAAAAACATCAAAAAAACTTGGAATTTTCTTTCACGCGCGACGGTCGGAAACTTTAAGCAGCTCGAATTAATGACATTCCCGCTGACTGATAACGGCTAAGTCATTCCTGAACTCTTACAGCAAGGAAACAGACATGGGCACAATTCTTCTGATCATTTTGATCCTGTTACTGATCGGTGGTCTGCCGGTCTTCCCGCACTCCAGAAGTTGGGGTTATGGCCCGTCCGGTATCATCGGCGTGGTGTTGGTGGTGATACTGATTCTGTTGTTACTCGGCAAGATATGACGATTTAACCGGCAAAAAAAAAGAGGCCCTTTCAAAGGGCCTCTTTTTATTGCATCACTGTTTTAGTCCGGCGTGCCGTCGACCACACCGGCGGTGTTGTCGAGCAGGCTCTTGGTCGCCGTTTGCAGGAACGCTTCGAGCTTGGTTTTCAGCTCGGCGGTACGCGGAGCATCCGGCACCACTTCAGCGTGCGGCTTGGCACCCAGTTCATAACGGTACATCTTCGGCGCCATGTCCTTGTCCCGTGGCAGTACCAGAATCTGGTCCGCAGTCACGATGGCCGTGGTCTGTTCGCTGCCCGACGGCTTGATCACACCGAATCCGGTATCACCTTCAGGCAGGTTGAGCAGGTCGCGACCCCAGCACTGATGACGCACTTCGCCACCCAGACGACCCATGATGGTCGGCACGATGTCGATCTGCGTGCCCACGGTATGGTCAAGCTTGCCGAACTTCTCCTGGATGCCCGGTGCGATCAGCAGCATCGGCACGTTGAAACGACCCAGGTCCATTTCGGTGATCTGACGTTCGTTGCCGAAGCCATGGTCGCCGACGACGACAAACAGGGTTTCCTTGAAGTACGGCTCCTTGCGAGCCTTCTCGAAGAACTGACCTAGCGCCCAGTCCGAGTAACGCATGGCGGTCAAGTGCTCGTTCAGACTGCCGCGATCGGTTACACGGTCGACCGGCAATGGTGTCGGCAAAGCATATGGCGTGTGGTTGGACAGGGTTTGCAGCAAGGCATAGAACGGTTTCTTGTCCTTGCCGTCGCGGGCTTTCAGTTCAACCAGGCCACGGTCGAACATGTCCTGGTCGGACACGCCCCAGGTCGGGTCGGAGAACACCGGGTTAACGAAGTCGTTACGCCCGATGAAATTGGTCATGCCCTGGTTGCTGAAGAAACCCGACTGGTTGTCCCAGGCAAAATCGCCGTTGTAGACGTACACGTCGTCGTAGTCACGGGCACTGAGCAACTGTGGCAGGCCGGACAACTTGTGGCTGCCTTCCGGCGTCTGCATCAAGTATTCGAAACCCGGCAGGTTCGGGAAGCACGCCATGGTGGCGAACATGCCTTGGTGGGTGTGAGTACCATTGGAGAAGAAGCGGTCGAACAGCAGGCCTTCCTTCGTCAGTTGATCGAGGTATGGCGTGATGTTGCCGGGAGCGCCCAATGCGCCCACCGAGTGACCCGCCATGCTTTCCATCAGGATCACAACGACGTTCTTGATCGGTAGGGTCTTGTCGGCCGGTGGCGTGTAGTCGCGGCGTACCGCGGCAGTTTCGCCATCTACCAGTTTGTCGTCCTTCATCACCAGCATGTCGCGCACAGTCTGCTGCGCCATCGGTTGCGGCAACGTGGCTTTCCAGATGTTGTCGCGATCTTCGGACATCCGGCTCTTCGCTGCCGCTACCAGGGACAGGGTACCGTTGAGGCCCAGTTGGTTAGCGAAGTTGGAGTCGGTGGTGTAGACGTCACCCCAACGCATCGGCGGGCCTTGGCGCAAGGTGCCACGAGCCGCGACCACGCAGATCAGCAGGCAGACCACGAACACCATGGCGCGCGTGTACCAAGGGGCAACCTGCCGAGTGCTGATGCTGCCGCCGCTGAAAGGGCCACGAGGACGGGTCGCACGGTCGGCGCCCTTGAACGCCAGGCTGAGGATCCAGGTGCCCACGGCCCAGGCCAGCAGATAGCGAACCACCGGGAAACCGTACCAGAGCATGCTCATCACGGTTTTCGGGTCTTCCTTCACATACTGGAAGACCAGGCCGTTCAGGCGCTGGTGGAACTCACGGTAGAAGTCCATCTCCATCAGGCCGAGGAACAGCGCAATGCTCGAAGCAATGGTCAGCCAGAGACGGAAGAACCCACGCGCCGCCATGGCCCGGGCACTGAACAGAGCCAGCAGCAACGGGATGCTGAGGTACACCACCAGACGCAGGTCGAAACGCAGGCCGTTGACGAACGCCTCGATAAAGGTCGAGGCCGGTGTATCGAGGATCATTTCGCGGTTGTAGACCAGCAGCGCGAGGCGCAGCGCGGAAAACATCACCATCATGACCAGAGCGCACAGCAGCGTGTAAGCCAGATGCGATTTGACGGTCGGTTGCAGCAAGCGACTCGAAGCTCGCTGCTGACTCAGGGCGTCCGGGATTGCCATGTCGTTTTAGGACCCATTGGAAGTTGAAGTTTCAAAAATACAGCGGCGCCTTGCCCTCTATCGGCCAGTACTCGGCCCTGGGGTTTGCGCGGTGCGCAAATGTTGCACGATCAACCGCGGCATTGCCATTGATTACTGTTCTGTCATGCCGGCGCGGGCGAATTGTCTTGGAGGCTTTGTGAAAATTTTGTGCAACGCATATCTGGAAACACAATAAAGGCTTCAGATCGAATTCAGGATCAAAAGATCGCAGCCTTCGGCAGCTCCTACATTGGAACATTTCGTCGTAGGAACTGCGGAGTGCAACGAGGCTGCGATCTTTTCCACCAGGCAGGGAGTGGACGCGCAGCAGATCGGAGGCGATACGCCCAACGTTTACTTCTCAGCCCGCGCCTTCAGAGCTTTGAGGGTATTGAACGGCGCATCCACCACAAACTTGTTGGCAACCATCGAAGGAATACTGCCACCCGGCTCAGTGTGAACCTGATAAGTCACTTCAATCTGATCGCCCTTGGGAACGAACTTCCAGAAGCCATCCACTTTGGTAACCCGCACAAATCCTTTTTCTTCGGGAGTGTACTTGGGTACACCTTCAAGTTTGCGGGTCAGGCTGCCATCGGCGCCTTCAATCGTCGTGATATGCAGCACTGAGTCACGCGGGGTAACCGGCCACGGAGTATTGAATTGGGTGTAAGTCCAGCTCTGGTCACCTTCATGCTTGAGCAACTTCTGGCTCTTGCATTCGTGAATCCAGGTGCAGGCGCCGG
The DNA here is from genome assembly GCF_047784845.1 of Pseudomonas sp. NFX98. Taxonomy (NCBI): domain Bacteria; kingdom Pseudomonadati; phylum Pseudomonadota; class Gammaproteobacteria; order Pseudomonadales; family Pseudomonadaceae; genus Pseudomonas; species Pseudomonas sp. NFX98. The sequence continues at coordinate 94,500 of NZ_JBLNNF010000011.1, forward strand.
CTACGTCTTCCTGCAGCGCGCGCAGCTTGGCCATGGTGGTTTTCATCAGGGTGACACCCTGGTAGGCCTTGTAGTCGGAACCCGGTACTTCACTCAGGGAGACCTTGATGCCGTCTTCGTTCTTGGCGACTTTCCAGTCTTCGGCCTGTGCAACCGAAGTGGCCAATACAGCCGTCAAACCACACAGCACAGCGATACGATGCAGCGAACCCATAATGTTATTCCTTATTGTTGAAGTTCCGTTCGTTGACACATTACGCCGCCGTCATTTGCTCCCACCAGCCAATCAGCCTGATGGCCTCTTCACTGCTGCTGCCACACACCTCAACGTCAGCCTCGAATGCCGAGCACACCGCTGGACGCTCCGGCTGACCGAAAATGTTGCACAGGTTATCGGCCGACAATTGCAGGCAACGTTCCCCGGCGGACTTGCCGCTGGGCATACCGGGAATGGGTGAACTGATGGATGGGGCAATGCAACAGGCGCCACAGCCTTCACGGCATTTCATGACGACGAGCTCCTCGCGACGGGCGATGTGTTAAAGGACGGGGCACAGAGTAACCGCTAAAACAGTTGTTTTAAATTACCGAGCCACGGGTTTTTACCTGCAAACGGCTGTGACTGGGCAGTCTCCGACAAAGCGTCTACCCAGCGTATCGTGATTAGCGTCAACTTATCGCTTGAACTCAAATTCCAGCGCTGCACCGTCGACTTCACGGCGTTCTTCATTGCGTAACTGCAACTGCATTTCGTTGCTGATCAAACGACCGTTGAGCTGGAACCCGCTGCTTTTGTCTCCGAACATCTGCGGCAACACGGGATCGCGCTTAGGTAACGGCACAGTACCGACGGGATCAAGCTCCTCAACCATATCCTTGGGCAGGCTCAAATCGAGATTGGCGGAAGGCAGTTGGGTTTTCACCACTTCACTGGCCGGTTTTGACTTGGCGGCAATCGGCGGGCGTTTTTTCACCACAGCCGCCTTCTTCTTGACCGGTGCAGTTTTTTTCGCGGGCGCCGCTTTTTTCGATGGCGTGCTCGCTGTCGGTTTTTCTTGAGCAGAAGCGGCCAGAACGGATACCGGCGGAGCGCTGATGAACAGGCAGATCAACAAACAGGTGGCAGAAAAAATCGATTTCATGGATCCAACGGCGCATATCGCGCAATCGACAGCGGGGCCATATGCTCGCCTGTTGCAGGCGCCAAGACAAGCTCGGGCAGGATTAACCTGCCCGCCACCTCAAAAGCCGCCGGCCATCTCCTGGCAAAGCTGGGTGGCCAGCATGCCCAAGGTCATCAATGCCCGATCAGCTTCACGATTCCACGGGATGCCGCAGTTCAACCGGATGCAATGATTGAATTGCTCGGTGTTACTGAAAATAAGCCCCGGCGCAATGCTGATGCCCTGTTGCAGTGCGCGCACATGCAATTCCTGGGTATTGACCCTTCCCGGCAGGCTCACCCACAAAATAAAGCCGCCGGTAGGCCGCGTCATTTGCGTGCCTTCGGGAAAATATTGCTGCACCGCCAACTGGAAGGCGCTGAGGTTCTTGCGGTATTCCTGGCGGATGAAGCGCAGATGCCGGTCGTAACCGCCGTTTTCCAGATAGGCGGCAATGCCCATTTGCGTGACGCTGCACGCCGAATGGGTACTGAAGGTCTGCAAGCGCTGAATTTCCTGCTGATACTTGCCGGCAATCATCCAGCCGATGCGCACACCCGGCGACAGGGTCTTGGAGAAGCTCGAGCAATAGATCACCCGATCCAGCCGATCGTAGGCCTTGAGCGCCTTGGTGCGGCCCTGCTCGAACATCAGTTCGCCGTAGATATCGTCCTCGACAACCTGGATGTCGAAATCCGACGCCAGGCGCAGCAGTTGCTTCTGCCGCTCTTCAGGCATGGTGCCGCCCAACGGATTACTCAGACGCGTGGTCAGCACCAGCGCCTTGATCGACCACTGGTTGGCCGCCAGTTGCAGGGCTTCGAGGCTCATGCCGGTAGCCGGATCGCTGGGGATTTCGATGACCTTGAGCCCCAACAGATCGGCCAGTTGCAGCAGACCATAGTAGGTCGGCGACTCGGCTGCGATCAGGTCACCCGGCCGGGTCAGCACCCGCAGCGACATCTGTAAGGCATCGACGCAACCGTGGGTGATCACCACTTCCGACGGATCGACCACCACGCCGGCATCGCGCATGCGGATCGCCACTTGTCGGCGCAATGGCTCGAAACCGGGGCTGAACATGTAGCTGAAGGCACGCGGGCTATGGAAACGGGTGACTTTGGCCAATTGCTGGTGCAGCGCCCGCACCGGAAGATAGTCGACGCTCGGCACTGCGGCGCCCAATGGGAACACCCCTTCGCGCCGGGATTCGACCAGAACCTGTTGAATGATGCTGCTGCGAGTAACCAGGCCCGGACGCTCGACCCGAGCGATATCCGGAGTCGGCGCCGTCAGGGCCGGCGTTTGGTGCACGTAGTAGCCCGACTGCGGCCGGGCGCGGATCAGCCCTTGATCTTCAAGATTGGCATACGCCTGCAAAACCGTGGCATGGCTGACGTTGAGCTGCGAACTCATCTTGCGCACCGAAGGCACGCGCTCGCCCGGTTGATAAACACCACGGCGGATGTCTTCGGCCAGTTGCTGAGCAATACGTTGGTAGAGCAAGAGGTTGGTCATGACGCAGCACTCGATTTCACAGGCATTTTATTCTTGTCGGAAACGATACCGGAACAGTTTAGAAGTGTACTGGGACAGTTGCCACAATAGTCGACAGTACAGTGCAGTGTCAGCAAAAACTGTACTGTTTTGCGAGGTATTTGGCAGGCGTAAAAAAACCCGGCGCTGTCCAGGCAGGCCGGGTTTTGTAGGAGCTGTGTAGGAGCTGTGTAGGAGCTGTCGAGTGAAACGAGGCTGCGATCTTTTCAGCGTGTTGCACATCAAGAGCAAGAACAAGATCAAAAGATCGCAGCCTCGCTCCGCTCGACAGCTCCTACAGGGTATTTAGCGGGCAGCTTCAGCGGGCGGCGCCGAGCTGGCCTTTTTCGTCGGAGAACACAATTTCCACCCGGCGGTTCTGTGCGCGTCCACGCTCGGAAGCGTTGGCGTCAACCGGGTATTCATCGCCGTAGCCTTCGACCTGAATGCGTTTGTCGTCGACACCCAAGTCCATCAACACATCCGCCACCGACTGCGCGCGGTCACGGGACAACTTGAGGTTTTCCTGTTTACCGCCGGTACTGTCGGCATAACCTTCGATGCGCACCACACGTTTGGGGTTGAGCTGCAGGAACTGCACAATCTTCAGGACGACGCGGTTGGCCGAGCTTTTCAGCTCCGCTTCACCCGTGTCGAACAGCACATCGCCCAGGGTCATCACCAGACCGCGATCAGTCTGGGTGGTGGCCAGTGCCACAATCTGCTCTTCTATCCATTTGCCTTGCTGCTGCACGCTGAGCAGCTTGGACTCACGCAAGGCCAATTGCAGGCGCTGACGCTCCAGTTCGAGTTTCGCGGCGCGCTCTTCGTTAAGCACCTGATTGGTGTGTTCGCGGGCAATTTCGCTGTAGCGCTGACTCAGGTAAGCGTAATGCGCCACATCCGAACCGCTGCCCCAGTAGCTGGACAAGCGATCGGCGCGTGCCAAGGACTCACCGGCGCGAATCACGTCCTTGGGGGCGATACGCAGGACGTTGGAGTCTTCCTTGACCTTCTGGAAGTCGGTACCGGCCTGTTGTAATGCGGCCTCGCTGCGCTGACCGGCACAGCCATAGAGACTCGCGCAGCCCACCAGGAGCAAACCACCGATTACTGTGGACTTGAGGCTCATTGGGCGTCCCCCAGTTGCTTGCGCAGGCGGGTGATGCGGGTATTGAGCACGTTCAGCTGTTCCTCGCTCTTGAGGGTCAGGACCCGGGCTTCAGCCAGACGCGCATCCAGCTCGGCCTGCTCGGCCCGCATCCGCGCGTTCTTGTAGGACTGGTCAGCCATGCTGCCCTTGGCCCGGTTGTATTTGTCTTCGGCCAGTTTCATTTCCGGCACTTCATCGGCGGTAGCGCCAACAGCCTTGGCTTGCTCGACGGCCTGAGCGGTCAGGCGCATTTGTTCATTCGGCGCCGGATCGGCTGCACAACCCGCCAGAGCCAGAACGGCCAGGGCAGCGAAAAGAGGTCGAATACTCACAAAAAATCCCTACTGTTTTGGGGCACTGACAGGTTGCTTCTGCTGCGCGTTCCAACGCTCGATATTGCGTTGCAGTACAGCTTCCGTCAGTCCGGACGCGGGCAATTCTGTCATCTTTTTGGCCAGCTGTCCGCGCAACCACGGATCGTTGCAGGCAGAGTTATGGGAAAGCGCCAGAAACAACCCCGGCTTGTCGACCGGTTGCGCACGGGCGATCAAGTCATTGGCCATGCCCAGTGTCTGCGCCATTGCCATGCCCGAGTAACGTCCGGCGAGGACAAATTCCACTTCACCCAAGAGCAATTTCTGAAAGGCCTGGGTGAGATTGGGTGTACGGGTGAGGGTCAATTGCTGATCGGCGAACGTGACGAATGCCGAGGTCAATCGAGACTTTTCCGACAAAGCGCCGGGATGGCCGTGCAGGTCCTGCACGTCGTTGTAGACCAGTGGCGAGTCTTTACGGGTCCAGACCAGGTAATCGTTTTCCAGCAACGGTGGATGAATGTAGTCCAGGGACTCCAGCTCACTGACCGTCAAACTGGCGTCGGCCAGCATGTCCATGCGCCCACTGCGCACCTCGTCCAGGGCCTGGGAGCGTTTACCGGCGTAAAGCAGTTCGACCTTCAACCCCAACTCCCCCGCCACTTGCTGCAACAGATCGGCACTGGCGCCGATCAAGTGCTTGGGATTTTGCGGGTCTTGCCACAGGTACGGAGGTGCATCCGGGCTGCCGGTCACCACCAGACGTTCGCACTTGCCCGCCGCGATCGACAGCGTCGGCAACAACGCCAATCCCAGCAAGCTCCACGCAACACGCAGATCCATGGCAATACACTCCACTCAAACCGGTTATGTCACTTGTAGGAGCTGTCGAGTGAAACGAGGCTGCGATCTTTCCAACTTCACTTGAGCATCAAGAGCAAGATCAAAAGATCGCAGCCTCGTTTCACTCGACAGTTCCTACAGAAAAGAAAAGCAAAAAAAAGCCCGACCAAAAGATCGGGCTCTTTATAAGTGAAGCAGCCGGATTAGACCAGCTTCTCCAGCTCAGGGATGGCTTCGAACAGGTCCGCCACCAGGCCGTAATCGGCCACCTGGAAGATCGGCGCTTCTTCGTCCTTGTTGATCGCAACGATCACTTTGGAGTCTTTCATGCCGGCCAGGTGCTGGATCGCGCCGGAGATACCGACGGCGATGTACAGCTGTGGAGCAACGATCTTGCCGGTCTGACCGACCTGCATGTCGTTGGGTACAAAACCTGCGTCGACCGCGGCGCGGGAAGCACCGACGGCAGCGCCCAGCTTGTCGGCCAGGGCGTACAGGTGTTTGAAGTTGTCGCCATTCTGCATGCCGCGACCGCCGGAAACGACGATCTTGGCAGCGGTCAGTTCCGGACGATCGGACTTGGCCAGTTCTTCGCCAACGAAGCTGGAGATACCAGCGTCGTGAGCAGCGCCAACGGCTTCAACGGCAGCCGAACCACCTTCAGCGGCAACCGGGTCGAAACCGGTGGCACGCACGGTGATCACTTTGACCGCAGCGTTCGACTGAACGGTAGCGATAGCGTTACCGGCGTAGATCGGACGCTTGAAGGTGTCAGCGCTTTCTACCGAGATGATCTCGGAGATCTGGTCAACATCCAGTGCAGCGGCAACGCGCGGCAGGATGTTTTTGCCATTGGAAGTAGCGGCAGCCAGGATGTGGCTGTAGCCCTTGCCCAATTCAGCAACCAGCGGAGCGACGTTTTCCGGCAGCTGATGCGCGTAGGCAGCGTTGTCGGCTACCAGCACTTTAGTCACGCCAGCGATTTTCGCAGCGGCTTCAGCCACGGCGCCAGCGCCCTGGCCTGCAACCAGAACGTGGATGTCACCACCGATTTTGGCGGCGGCAGCAACAGTGTTCAGCGTGGCCGGGGCCAGCACTTTGTTGTCGTGTTCAGCGATTACCAAGATAGTCATGATTAGATTACCTTCGCTTCGTTTTTCAGTTTCTCGACCAGTTCAGCCACCGACTTGACCTTGATACCCGCGCTACGTGCAGCTGGCGCTTCGACTTTCACGGTTTTGTTGGTGGAGGCGGTGGAAACGCCCAAAGCGTCCGGAGTCAGCACTTCGAGAGGCTTCTTCTTGGCTTTCATGATGTTTGGCAGAGACGCGTAACGCGGCTCGTTCAAACGCAGGTCGGTGGTGACGATGGCCGGCAGTTTCAGGGAAACTGTCTGCGCGCCGCCGTCGATTTCGCGGGTAACAGCTACGCTGTCGCCGCTGATTTCGACTTTCGAAGCGAACGTGCCCTGACCGTAGCCGCTCAATGCAGCGAGCATCTGGCCAGTCTGGTTGTTGTCGCTGTCGATGGCTTGTTTGCCAAGGATCACCAGCTGAGGCTGTTCCTTGTCGACAACAGCCTTCAACAGTTTGGCAACGGCCAGGGAAGTCAGATCTTCGGCGGATTCGACGAGGATGGCGCGGTCGGCACCCAGAGCCAGCGCGGTGCGCAGTTGCTCTTGAGCGGTGGACGGGCCGACGGAGACGACGACGATTTCAGTCGCAACACCTTTCTCTTTCAGGCGTACGGCTTCTTCCACTGCGATCTCGCAGAACGGGTTCATCGACATCTTGACGTTGGCAAGATCGACGCCGGAATTGTCCGCCTTGACGCGGACCTTGACGTTGTAATCCACAACGCGTTTGACAGCTACAAGAACCTTCATGGATTCCTCGTTACTCTCCGGTGAAAAGAAAGTCGCCTAGGCGAACCTGGCGGTTGATGCTCATCGGGCGCAAGGGCACCTCCAAAAACGCCGGCAAATGTGTCAAGTGAGCCTCGCTCATGATGTTGATGACCGTTCGTCAGGAGTGACTGACGAGTCATTCAATATCGCGGCGTGTAAACTGCGCGCCAAACCCGCACGGCGCATCACTTTCTACTGCCATCGCCCTGTCTTTAGAGGTGCACTTGAAACCAACAGTCAGCCTACGGCGAGCGCAAAACCGCCCGTATCTTGACCGGAACACCTATTCCGGTCAATACGGCAAAATAGCCGTTCATAAGCCGCGTGACTTTGATTTCTCTGGCTTTGAGCCAATTCAAACAAACGTTTGTATTGGACCCTGAGAGTGGTGTAGATATAATGCGCCACCCAAAGAGAAAGGTGGTTGATCGATTGTCCGCTCCCGACGTTGCGCTGGGATTCATGGATGCGACACCTAACCTCCAAAATTAGAAAAAAACTGTTGAGCCTTGAGTAGGAGATAGCCTGTGGAACGCGAATACATGGAATTCGACGTGGTCATCGTCGGTGCCGGCCCCGCTGGCCTGTCCGCCGCCTGCCGATTGAAGCAGAAGGCCGCCGAAGCCGGTAAGGAAATCAGCGTCTGCGTGGTCGAAAAAGGCTCCGAAGTCGGCGCACACATCCTTTCCGGTGCCGTGTTCGAACCACGGGCCCTGAACGAACTGTTCCCGGACTGGAAAGAACTCGGCGCACCGCTGAACACGCCGGTCACGCGCGATGACATCTTCGTGCTGAAGAATGCTGAAAGCGCGCAGAAAATCCCTGACTTCTTTGTGCCCAAGACCATGCACAACGAAGGCAACTACATCATCTCCCTGGGCAACCTGTGCCGCTGGCTGGCGCAGCAGGCCGAAAACCTGGGTGTGGAAATCTACCCGGGCTTCGCCGCTCAGGAAGCGCTGTTCGACGAAAACGGTATCGTTCGCGGGATCATCACCGGTGATCTGGGCGTAGACCGCGAAGGCCATCCGAAAGAAGGCCTGTACACCCCAGGCATGGAACTGCGTGGCAAATACACGCTGTTCGCCGAAGGTTGCCGTGGCCACATCGGCAAGCAGCTGATCAAGCGCTTCAACCTCGACAACGATTCCGACGTGCAGCACTACGGCATCGGCCTGAAAGAAATCTGGGAAATCGACCCGGCCAAGCATCAGCCAGGCCTGGTGGTCCACACCGCCGGTTGGCCGATGGACATCATGGGCACCGAAAACACCGGTGGTTCGTTCCTCTATCACCTGGAAAACAATCAGGTTGTCGTCGGCCTGATCGTCGATCTGTCCTACAGCAACACTTACCTGTCGCCGTTCGACGAGTTCCAGCGCCTCAAGCACCACCCGGTACTCAAACAGTATCTGGAAGGCGGCAAGCGCATCAGCTACGGCGCGCGCGCCATCTGCAAGGGCGGCCTGAACTCGCTGCCGAAAATGGTCTTCAAGGGCGGCGCGCTGATCGGTTGCGACCTCGGCACCCTGAACTTCGCCAAGATCAAGGGCAGCCACACCGCGATGAAGTCCGGCATGCTCGCCGCCGAATCCGTGGCTGACGCACTGTTCGCCGACAAGGATGGCACCGAAGAGCTGACCAGCTACGTCGACGCATTCAAGAACAGCTGGCTGCACGAAGAACTGTTCGCCAGCCGTAACTTCGGCCCGGCAATCCACAAGTTCGGCGCTATCGTCGGCGGTGGTTTCAACTGGCTGGACCAGAACATCTTCGGCGGCAAACTGCCGTTCACCCTGCACGACACCAAGCCGGATTACGCTTGCCTGAAACTGGCGGCCGACTGCAAGAAGATCGACTACCCGAAACCGGACGGCAAGATCAGCTTCGATAAACTGAGCTCGGTGTTCATCTCCGGTACCAACCACGAAGAAGAGCAGCCGTGCCACCTGAAGCTGACCGATCCGAGCATCCCGATCAGCAAGAACCTGCCGCTGTACGATGAGCCTGCCCAGCGTTACTGCCCGGCTGGCGTGTACGAAGTGATCACCAAGGAAGACGGCGAGAAGCGCTTCCAGATCAACGCCCAGAACTGCGTTCACTGCAAGACCTGCGACATCAAGGACCCTGCACAGAACATCACCTGGGTGACGCCGGAAGGCGCCGGCGGCCCGACTTACCCGAACATGTAAGCCGAACGCCTGAACATCAAGGCTCCCGAAATGGGGGCCTTTTTGTTGTCTGGGATTTACGACTTAACACACTTCAAATGTAGGAGCCGAGCTTGCTCGCGATGGCGGTGCATCAGGCACCTATGATGCTGAATGACATACCGCTATCGCGAGCAAGCTCGGCTCCTACAGGGTTATGTGTCAGACCTTCAGGCCCAACTCGGCCGACAACCGGGCAGTGACGCTTTTGATCAGAGGAATCAACTCAGCCATTTTTTCCAGCGGCATGTACGGCACGGTGCTGGCGATGCTGATACCGGCGACGATGCGTTTGCTGGCATCGCGGATCGGCGCCGCTACGCAACGGATCGACGGTTCATTGTCTTCCAGATCGAAGGCGTAGCCACCGGCAACGTATTCGATCATGCGCTGCTGGAACTGCTCCCAGGATTGCTCCGGGTGCTGTGGCCAGAACAGATTTTTCCCACCCGCAGGCAGGCTGACTTCGTACAGCCGTTGCCACTCTTGTGGCGTGTCATCGAGCATCAGCGCCTTGCCGATCCCGGTGCGCGCCAACGGCATGCGGTGGCCGACTCGCGAACGCATTTCCGGGCCGTTGCGCCCCGGATTCTTGTGCAGGTACAGCACTTCGTCGCCTTCACGAATCGCCAGGTGAATGGTGTCGCCGGTCAATGCCGACAACTCGTCCAGGTATGGCCCGGCCAGGGTCACCAGCGGCAACTCTTCGCGCGCCTGAAAACCCAGTTCGATCAGCTTCGGCCCCAGCAGATAACCGACTTGCGGCACCACCCGCAGATAACGCTCGTCCACCAGGCAACTGGCCAAGCGATGGGTGGTGCTGCGCGTGGTGCCGATCAGCCGGGCGATTTCCTTGAGATCGCGGGCGCCGCTGGCCACGGCCTGAACCACACCCAGACCGCGAAGCAGTGTCTGGGTGCCGGTCGGGGCGGCGTCCTTGGCAACTTTTGGGGCGTCTTCCTGCATATCCAGCCTTTACCGTTGAGCGAGTGAACGGGCGGCATTATGGTCGCCCGCGTGCCACGACTACAACTTGATACGCTCGACCTTGCCGACCAGCAAGATGTAGGAAAGCGCGCCCATCAACGCCAGAACCGAGATATAGGTGATCGCCGGGGCAAAGGAATCACCGCTGGCGAGAAAACCGATCACGATCGGCGTGGCAATCGCCGACAGGTTGCCGATGAAGTTGAACACCCCACCGGTCAGTCCCAGCAAACGTGCCGGAGCCAACGTCGAGACCAGCGACCAGGTGATCGAGGCCAGCCCGTTACCGAAGAACGCCAGCGCGAGGAAAGCTATCACCAGCGGCGTCGATTCGACAAAGTTGGCGCCGATGATCGAGGTCGAAATCAGCAGCCCGCTGATGATCGGCAACTTGCGGGCGAACCCTACGGTATAGCCGCGACGGATCAGGAAGTCCGAGAAGAAACCGGAGCACAGCACGCCGACAAATGCCGCAAGAAACGGCAGCGACGCCAGCAAGCCGGATTTGATGAAGTCCATGCCGCGGTATTTCACCAGGTAGGTCGGGAACCACGTCAGGAAAAACCACAGCGTCGAGTTGAGGCAGAACTGGCCGAGGTAGATGCCCCAGAGTTTGCGTTTGCTGAGGACGATGCCGAGGTCGGTCCAGCTGAATTTGGCTTTGACCTTGGCTTGTTCCGCCTGGATATCCACCAGCCCGCCGCCTTCGCGGATCAGGTCGATTTCGGCCTCGTTGGCGCCTTTGAAATCCCGTGGCTCGCGATACACCGCGTACCAGATTGCCGCCCAAATGATCCCCACCGCGCCCGTGGCGACGAACACCATGTGCCAGCCGAATGCATGCTGAAGCCAGGCCAGAACCGGGGTCAGGAATGCCAGGCCGACGAACTGCCCGGAGGTGTAGAAACCGATGGCCGTGGCGCGTTCACGCTCAGGGAACCAGGTCGTGACCACGCGGCTGTTGATCGGATAGGCCGGCGCTTCCAAAGCACCGACGGCCATGCGCAGGACGAACAACGCGATGAAGCTGCCGGCAAAACCAAGCATCACCGTGGCGATCGACCACAGCAGTAGCGCAGCGGTGTAAAGGATGCGCGGCGGAACGCGGTCCACCAGCCAGCCGCCGGGGATCTGCATGGCGGCGTAAGTCCAGCCGAACGCGGAGAAGATCAGGCCGACGTGAATCGGGTCGATGCCCAGGTCGCTGGTCAGCGCTGGCGCGGCAATCGACAGGTTGCTGCGGTCGAGGTAGTTGATCACCACGGTGATGAACAGCAGGACCATGATGAAAAACCGCTTGCGGCTGGGCGCCGCCAACGACGCCTGCCCGGTGAGGGTTTGCGGTTGCATGGGGAGTGCCTCTTTTTATGGTTATTGAGGTCAATTTAAAAACTGGCGACAAACCCTGTGGGAGCTGGCTTGCCAGCGATGACGGCGACACATTCAATAATGATGTGACTGACAGGACGCTATCGCTGGCAAGCCAGCTCCCACAGGGATTTGTGATGGATCAGAAATCACTCACCACTCGGCAAAACTGCCATCGGCATGGCGCCAGATCGGGTTGCGCCAGCGGTGGCCAACGGCGGCGCGTTCGATCACGTATTCCTCGTTGATCTCGATCCCCAGGCCCGGGCCGTTCGGGATCTTCACGAAGCCTTTGTCGTAGTCGAACACCCGTGGGTCTTTGACGTAGTCGAGCAGGTCATTGCTCTCGTTGTAGTGGATGCCCAGGCTCTGTTCCTGGATGAACGCGTTGTAGCAAACCGCGTCCAGTTGCAGGCAAGCGGCCAATGCAATCGGACCCAGCGGGCAATGCAGTGCCAACGCCACATCGTAGGCTTCGGCCATGTTGGCGATCTTGCGGGTTTCGGTGATGCCACCGGCGTGGGATGCATCCGGCTGGATGATGTCGACGTAGCCTTCGCTGAGCACACGCTTGAAATCCCAGCGCGAGAAAAGGCGCTCGCCCAAAGCAATCGGCGTGCTGGTAAGCGGCGCCAGTTCTTTCAGCGCTTCATAGTTTTCGCTGAGCACCGGCTCTTCGATGAACATCAGTTTGTATGGGTCGAGTTCCTTCATCAACACCTTGGCCATCGGCTTGTGCACGCGGCCATGGAAGTCCACGCCGATACCGACATTCGGGCCGACCGCGTCACGCACGGCAGCAACGTTGGCCAGGGCCAGGTCGACTTTTTCGAAAGTGTCGAGAAATTGCAGCTCTTCGGTGCCGTTCATTTTCACTGCGGTGAAACCACGGCTGACCGCTTCCTTCGCTGCCCGTGCGGTGTCCGCCGGACGATCGCCGCCGATCCACGAGTACACACGGATCTTGTCCCGCACCTGACCACCCAGCAGATCGCTGACCGAAACGCCCAGCGCCTTGCCCTTGATGTCCCACAACGCCTGGTCGATACCGGCCAGGGCGCTCATGTGGATCGCGCCGCCACGGTAGAAGCCACCGCGATAGAGCACGGTCCAGATGTCTTCGATGTTGCGTGGGTCTTTGCCGATCAGGTAGTCGGACAATTCTTCAACGGCAGCGGCGACAGTGTGGGCGCGGCCTTCGACCACGGGTTCGCCCCAACCGGTCACGCCCTCGTCGGTTTCGACCTTGAGGAAGCACCAGCGCGGCGGAACGATAAAGGTGGTCAGCTTGGTGATTTTCATCTGATTGTCTCTCTTGTTAGATGCAGCGCTCGCAGCGCCAAAAAGGTCTTAGCGAAGGGCTTTCCAGGCAGCGACGTAGGCCTTGGCATTGGCCGCCACTTGCTCCGGTGTCATGCCCGATTTGAACAGGCCCGAGCCGAGGCCGAAGCCTTTGACGCCCGCGTCGATGAATACCTGCATGTTGTCCGGCGTGATCCCGCCCACCGGCGCCAGAATCGTTCCGATCGGCAGCACCGCCAGCCAGGCTTTGACGACTGCTGGCCCCATCTGCTCGGCCGGGAACATCTTCAGTACGTCCGCACCTTCGGCCAGTGCTGCGAAGGCTTCGGTTGGCGTGGCGACACCCGGCGACAGATACAGCCCCGCCGCTTTCGCTGCGCGCAGGACCTTTGGATCGCTATGGGGCATGACGATCACCTGACCGCCCGCCTCTTTCACCTGCTCGACCTGCTCCGGGGTCAACACCGTTCCCGCGCCGATCAGGCAATCGGCGGGCAAGGCATCGCGCAGGATGCGGATACTTTCGTACGGCAAAGGAGAGTTGAGCGGTACTTCGATAACGCGAAATCCCGCCGCGTACAGGACTTTTCCGATGGCGGCGGCCTCTTTGGGATGCAGGCCACGCAGGATCGCGATCAGACCGTTTTGCGCCAGTGCTTGTTTAAGCATGTCAGGACTCCAGTCAGGTTAACGGGATTAAGGGGGCGAGATCAGGCCGGCGGCCAGCGCCAATTGCCACAACCCGCGTTCGGTGGCTTGCTCGGCCAGGGTCACCTTGGCAAAGCCGCAAGCGTCGAGGGCCCGGCTGTAGCGTGTGCAAAGTTGGGAATTGCCGATGAGGATGATCGACGGCAGATGAACGCTATTGCGCCGACGACGCTGCACGTTGGCCAGGGCCGACAGCTCATGGCCAATCAGCAGGCCGGACAGGTAATCCGCTTGAGCTGCGCCGCTGAGTTCACCGGTCAGTCCCAGGCTGCGGGCGCTGAACAGGGTCGACAGCACGCCGATTTCTCCGTCCGCCGACATCGCCACTTGCACGCCGCGATCAAAGGCTTCGCCGTCGAAAGAGCCGCCGCGCTGCTGGGTGCGCCCCAGAATGCTGTGTTCGCTGAGTACGGCGAAGACTTCGCCGGTCATGAAGGTGTCGAAATGCACGATGCAGCCGTCGGCCACTTCCACCCATTTCGAATGACTGCCCGGCAGGCCGATCAGCACATCAGCGCCCGCCTCGCCCGTCAGGTTTTGCAGCACACCGAGCACCTGGGTTTCTTCGCCGCGCATGACGTTTGGCAGGCGCGAGCGCTGAATCACACCCGGCACGATGTGCACATCGACGCCACGCTGACTGCGCACGGTTTGCAGGGAAGTTCCGAGATTGGCAACGTTTGCCGGCGTATCGCGGTAGGCCGCTTCGCGCCAGCCCTGGGCGCTGCCAACCATGCCGCAGGCAATCACCGGCAAATCGGGTTGGGCGTCGAGCCAGTCACCGCAAGCCTCGTCGAAAGCCAGTTCAAAACCGTCGGTGCATTCGCGACCGTTGATGATTCGCGGCGCCTTGGGCAACTGCATGATCCCCGACGACAGCGAACGCTGTTCGAGCACCAGGCCACCTTCGGCAAGTTTGTAAGCACGTAATGAGGTTGTCCCCCAATCGAGCGCGATCAATTGCGCCAGCATCGCTTCACCTGTTTTGGTTTTTGGCAGTGAGTGAGCTGGACTATAAACCCTCGCGCTGGAAAATCTCAATATATAAATATCAATCCCATATTGTGAGACTCAACAAAAAAGATCGCAGCCTTCGGCAGCGCCTACAGGGAACGCATTCCAATGTAGGAGCTGCCGAAGGCTGCGATCTTTTAAGAAGCTTCAGTTACCCGCAGCAAAATCCCGCAGCACGGCCCCGTCCATCCGATACCTAACCCACTCCTCCTGCGGCTGTGCACCCAGGGATTTGTAGAACTCGATGGCCGGGGTATTCCACTCCAGCACGCTCCATTCAAAACGCCCGCAGTCATTGGCGCAGGCGATTTTCGCCAGATGCCGCAGCAAGGTTTTGCCCGCACCGCCACCGCGTTGTTCCGGGGTGATGTAGAGGTCTTCGAGGTACAGGCAGTTGCTGCCCAGCCATGTGGAATAGCTGAAGAAGAACACGGCGAAGCCGATCGGCAAGCCATCGCGCAGACAGATCAGGCCATGGGCCGTGGCGCCCTCGCTGAACAGGCTGCGCTCGATGTCGGTGACACTGGCAATGACTTCATGGCGGGCACGTTCGTAGTCGGCCAGCTCAGTGATGAACGCGAGAATTTGCGGCGCGTCACTGGGGGTCGCCGGGCGGATTTCGATCGTCATGGACGTGCCTTGTCGGAAGTTGAAAACGCCATACTAAGTCGGCGAGAGAATTGTTGCGAGGGAGCAAGCTCCCTCGCCACAAGAGCGGCATTACTCCGCCCGGCGCTAACCCTGGAATCGATAACCTCGGACCTAACATCCCGGCCTCGCGTGGTTAGATGGATGAGCCGCTCATTTATCCGGTCAAGGAACCGCGTCATGTCTACCGCAACACCTCCCGTTTCAAGCAAGTTGTTCGGCCTGTTTTGTCTCGCCAGCTATTTGTTGTCGCTGTCCTACGGCTCGACGTTTTTGCTGTCGCTGTTGATCGGCTCACGCGGGGGCAACGAGCACGATGCCGGCAGCGTGATTTCAGCGGCGATGCTCAGCACGTTTGCGGCGGTGATTGTTTCCGGTCACTTGTCCGACTTGCTCGGTGCGGCGCGATCGGTGGCGCTGTTCGGCATCTTGCTGGTGGCCGCCAGCCTGGGCTTCGCGCTGACTCCGGGCTTCGGCCATCTGCTGTTGTTTTTCGGATTGCTGCTGGGCTTGGGCTGGGGCGTGTTCTACACCTTGGGGCCGATCATCGTTTCAAGCCTGGTGACACCTGCACAACGGGCGAAATACTTTGCGTTGCTGTCGGGCAGCATGATGACCGGGATCGGCAGCGGTCCTTTGCTGGGCCGCGCCGCGAGTGCCTTGGGTTATCCGGTGACGGCGGCGTTTTACCTCGCCGCGCTGGCCAGTTTGGTCGGTGTGCTGTTGTTCTGGCGACTGGATCGGCAACTGAAAGCGGCCACGATGCAGTCGACAGCGGTGTCGCGGATTTCCTGGCGCGCAGCGGCGCAAGTGCTGTCGTCCCGGGCAGTGTTGCCAATCATCATGGTCGGTTTGGGCGGCTGTGTTTTTGGTGGACTGTCGAGCTTCCAGACGAGTTACGCCGCCGCACGCTCACTCGACTATTCGCTGTTCTTCCTCGGCTTCATGAGTGCCGCGATCAGCAGTCGAATGTTGATCGCCGGCATCGTGGTCAAGCGCGATCCCTTGCGCGCATCCTGCCTGCTGTCCGGGTTGATGATGGCCTCGATTGTGATGTTCGGTTTCGTGGTCGATGACGGTTTCAGTTACGTGCTCGCAGCGGTGACGCTCGGCGTCGGTTACGGGCTGACTTACTCGGTGATCAACGGCCTGGCCGCCAACGAAGCACCGAGCGGCACCACCGCGCAAGCCTTGCTGTTGTTCAGCCTTTCGTATTTTATCGGTGTGTTTGGTTTTCCGCTGCTCGCCGGGAAAATCATCGTCGAGCACGGGATGGCCACATTGTTGCTGACCGTGCTGGCGGTCGCCGCGCTCAACTGGCTGATTACCGTGGGTCGCTTGATCTGGCGTCGCGCAGCCAAGGCCAAGACCTTGCAGCAGGCCTGAACCGTTCGTCGTTCATCAGGCACCAATTCGAATCGGGGGCGGACCAACATCAGGTAAGGACTCTAAATCAATGGAGACACCACCATGATCTCGTCCAGGTTGACCGCCCTCGCCTTCGCTACCCTGCTGTGCCCTCCCGCCATCGCTGCGACCACCGCGTCCGGCACCGGCCCGACCAACCCGGTCGAATCCCCCAAAGCTCCCGCCATCCAGAGTGCCCCCGGCATGAACACCAACGGCACGGGTGTCGACAGCAGCCTGCCGCCGTCAACCGGCACCGATCCACGGACTCAAGGCAATGACATGGGCCGCCAGGGCGGCTTGAACATGCCGGACACCAAAACCCCCGATAACGCCGGTCCCGGCGTCGGTTCGAAAACCACCACCGGTGGTTCGGGTTCAGAAGGTGGTGTGAGCCAATAAGCGATTCATCCCAATGAAAGAGGTAACCATGAACGTCGATAAAAACCTGGAAAAAGAAGTCCTGACCCGCCTGCTGCATGCCCATCCAAGTGGCTTGGGCAAGGAGGTCCTGGACAATTACCGGGGGGAGAAAGTCGTGGCCAGCACCCTCGCCACCTTGCAGGAGCGCGGACTGATCCAGCACGGCAATGTGCAGTGCAATGATGCCGGCGAACACTCGCTTAACCTGCCGATCAAACTCAGCGCCGCCGGCGTTGAGGCCGCACGCAAGCTGGATGTTTGAACCACTCTGAAGCCAGGAGAAATCCCATGCCTCGTGGAAGCAAAGACAAATACACCGCCGAGCAGAAACGCAAGGCCGAACACATCGAAGACAGTTACGAGAACAAAGGCGTGTCCAAGGATGAGGCCGAAGCCCGTGCCTGGGCGACGGTGAATAAACAGTCCGGCGGCGGCGAGAAATCTGGCGGTTCCGGGCGCAAGAAACCGGCCAGCGCCAAGTCTGCGGATCGCAAGGAATCGTCGCGACGCGCGGTGGCGAGCCGTGAAGGAAAGCCACGTAGCAGCAAGGCTTCGCGAGATACCCAGACCGTGGACAGCTTGATGAAAGAGGCTCGTGCGAAGGATATTCCGGGGCGGTCGTCGATGCGCAAGCAGGAGTTGATCGAGGCGTTGCGCAAGGCTGGCTAGCGCCCGAATCATCTATCGAATCCGAGGGCCTCATCGCGGGCAAGCCCGCTCCCACAAGTTGCGATGGTGAACACAAATCTTGTGAACACCCTAGAACCCTGTGGGAGCGGGCTTGCCCGCGATAGCGTCCGCTCAGTGACTAAATGACTTGCTGATTAACGCATCAACTTCAGCAGTGCCGGGCGAAGTCGCCGGGCCCCACTTGGTCACCGCCAACGCCGCCGCCGCATTGGCCCGAAGCGCCGCCTCAAACGCCGACAACCCCTGCGCCAATCCCGCCACAAACACACCAGCATGAGCATCACCGGCACCGTTACTGTCCACGGCCTCAACCTTGAATCCCGGCACATGCCTGCGCTCTGAACCCTGGCTGATCCAACAACCTTGCGGCCCGTCACGCACCACCATGAGTACCTCGCGTGGCAGATACCCGACCAGTCGATCCAGTGCCTCAGCGATGTCCGTCGCACCGGTAATCTTCAGCGCTTCGACGCTGTTGCTGGTCCACACATCGATGCGCGGCAGCAGCGCCTGCATCAACGGCGCATCCGGCGAATCCACCAGCGGCCCCGGATCGAACACCACATTGACGCCGTCCGGCAGCGCCAGCACCCAATCCACCAGCGCCTGCGCCTTGCCGACATGCAGCAGGCTGTAACCGCTGACGTAGACAAAATCACCCGCCTCGGCCGCTACGCTGGCCAGGTCCTCGGCGGTCAAATCACCTTCGGCGCCGATGTAGGACACGAAGCTGCGCTCGGCCGAAGCATCGGTTATCGCGACGCACAAACCGGTATCGCGTTCGGCGCGATCAGCGATGCCGATGCGGATGCCTTCCGCGTTCATCGCGTCGCGGGCCAGGTCACCGAAACGCCCGGTGCCGTGGCGACCGAGGTACACCACTGGCAACCCGTTGCGCTGGGCGGCGGCCATCACGTTGAAGCCACCGCCGGCTTCGAAACTGGCGGACTGCGCCAGCACGTCGCCCCCGGCTTGCGGCAGTTTATCCACGGCCATGACCAGGTCGATGATGACCTGGCCGGTGTGCAACATCTTAGGCATGAGCATTCTCGGTCAACGCAGCACGACGATCCTTCGCCCCGCCGAGTACACAATAAATCCCGCCAGCCACCACGAAGGTCACGATCCAGCCGAGGCCGTTGTGCCCCAGCCACGAGTCGGACAGGAAGCCCTTGAACCAGACGTTTTCCGCCGTGGTGCCGATAGTGGTGAAGCTGAAACCCAACACGATGGCGATGGCCCAGGCGCCGAACGCGCGCCACTCCACGCCGCCGCGATACCAGTAGGCGCTGCTCGGGCTGACGTCCAGCAGGTCCTTGGGGCTGTAGTAATGACGGTGAATCAGGTCGACCACGAAGATCCCGACCCACGCGGTGATCGGCACCGCCAGCAGGGAAATGAAGGTGATGAACGGACCGTAGAAACTGTCGGCGATCAACATGAAGTAAATCGAACCGGCGAAGATTGCGACGATGTCGACCACTACGGCGTAGACGCGTTTGACCTTGAGGCCGAGGGTCAGCGTGGTCAAACCGGCGGAGTACACCGACAGGTTGTTCGACAACAGCAAACCACCGAACGCGGTGATCAGGTACGGCACGGCCATCCAGGTCGGCAGCATGTCGCGGATCGCGATGATCGGGTCCGTGGCTTGGGCGAGATCGTTGTTGCCCACCGACAGCAAGCCGCCGAGAGTGATCAGCAATACCAGCGGAATCCCCGCACCGAACGCCGCCGACGCCACCAGGCGCACGGCTTTGACGCTGCGGTGCTGATAGCGCGACATGTCCGCACCGGCGTTGGCCCAACCGATCCCGGTGCCGGCCGCCATCGTGCCGATGCCGATGATCATCGCGCTCATCGGCGCAGGCGTGGCGTTGAACACCGCGCTCCAGTCGATGGTAGCGCAGAGGAAGCCGCCGACCAGAATGTTCAGCGCGCCGAACACGTAGGTCGCCCACTTCTGGATCACCAGCAATGTGGCGTGACCGAGGCCGGAGACCGACAAGGTCAACAGCACGAAAATCGCGATGAACACCAGGGTCAGCAGTGGCGCGCTTTTCGCTTCCACTGGCGAGCCGAACAGGATCGAGCACAACGACAGCAGCACGAACGCGGCGGTGGTAGTGTTGACGGTTTCCCAACCCAGGCGCGACATCAGCGACACCAGCGTCGGGCCGATATTTCCGCGTACGCCGAAGATGGCTCGTGACAACGTCAGGCTCGGTGCACGGCCCCGACGACCGGCGATGGAGATGATCCCGACCACCGCAAAGGAACCGGCGGCACCGAGGATAGCAACGATGATTGCCTGCCAGATCGCCAACCCGCGAAACGCCACGAGCGTCGCGCCCAGCGGCAGACCGAGGATGGAAATGTTGGCGGCGAACCAGACCCAGAACAGCTGCAACGGATGACCATTGCACTCGGATTCCGGCACCGGCTCGATGCCGCGGGTTTCCAGTTGCCCGGCGTTCTGCCCGGCGTTCGATGAACTCATGAAAAATGCTCCTGTTGCCATTTTTGTGGTTGTGGGCATGGTAGGAGCTGCCGAAGGCTGCGATCTTTTGATCTTGATTTTCAGCGATTACAAGGCCGCCAAAGATCAAAAGATCGCAGCCTTCGGCAGCTCCTACACAGGTTGTTTCCCTGTTTCAGCGCAGGTAGAGAAGTCCTGTCACCAAAGGTTCAAACTCCAGATCATTGACAGCCTTGACCGTGTCGATCATCTCCACCGGCCAACTCTCAAGACCCAGACAGGCCCCGAGCATCGCGCCGAGAATCGCCGCGATGGTGTCAGTGTCGCCGCCGAGACTGGCGGCCATGCACAGTGCGTCGAAGGCATTCATTTCGCCGATGGCCACCTGCTGGGCCAAGGCAAACGACACCACCACCGACTCCTGCGACGCCACCGAGGTGCCGATCACGTCGTACATCAAATCCGCTAGCAAGCCGTTGTCGCAGTCGACGCTGATGCTCCGCGCCCAGCTGATGCGCGAGGCAATGCGTCCACCGGCTACCCAGTGACCATGGCTTTCCGCTTGCTGGGCGATTTGCTGACCGAGGTTCAACGCCTCGCCCAGGTCCATGCCGTTGATCCCGGCAGACACCACCGCCGCCACCGCCGCCGCACTGGAGATTCCCAGTGTGGTGTTGTGGGTGACCTGGCAGGCCTGCACGACAGCTTCAATAAATCGCTGCGGATCAGCGACATTCGCCGCGATCCCGACCGGCGTAAT
Organism: Pseudomonas sp. NFX98; assembly: GCF_047784845.1. Taxonomy (NCBI): domain Bacteria; kingdom Pseudomonadati; phylum Pseudomonadota; class Gammaproteobacteria; order Pseudomonadales; family Pseudomonadaceae; genus Pseudomonas; species Pseudomonas sp. NFX98. Next base: position 115,411 of record NZ_JBLNNF010000011.1, read on the forward strand.
ACGCATGGCCGCGCCATTGGTGGTGCCGTAGCGCCCCGCCTCTTCCGGCGAATGGCCGGCGAGGATCATCTCGATTGCACGTTTGGTCGAAGGGCCAAGCAAATCCTGCGAACCCTTGGCCTGCATCACCGCTTCCCATTCGATCAAACGCTGTGCGAGCACCGAGGGTTCGATCTTGCCCTTACCGTCAATCAACAACTGACCGACCAGAATCGCCTGTTCGGTGTCGTCGGTGATCGAGCCCTTGGGCATGTTTGCGGCGATCGGCTGATCGGGGCCGGCATCTTCGAGGGCTGTGATTTCGCCAAAGCGAACCTGGATTTCAGCGCGACTTAAAGACTGGGTCGGCATGCCCAGCGCGTCACCCAAAGCCAAGCCGTAGAACGCGCCCAAGGCACGGTTGAGCGCAGTCATTTCGAAGTACCAAATTGCAGGTGCAGGCGAAAATGCACAGGATCGAGCAGACTTTCCACTTGCTCCATGAAGCGGTTTTGCCGGTCGTAGGTGGTGCGCAAAGCCTTGAGGAATACGGTGCCGACCGGGCGGCCCAGCAGTTCGGCGTCCTGTTCATTCAAAGGTTCGGCGCCGATCCATTGATCGCCGCGCTCACCGATATAGCCGTAGGCGGCCAGGGTGATGGTCAGGGAATTGTCGATCAGGCCAACCCGCGGCAAGCTTTCCAGGCCTCCGATGGCGGGCATCAATGAGCGTTCAAGGGAAACCAGCGTGCCGTCGTTGGAACGGCGTCGACGGTCAAGGGTGATGAACTGGTCGGTGCCGAAACGCGGCAGCAGGTCAGGACGCGTCACCGCCTCCAGCCGCAGCACTTCGGTGTTGACCAGCGCGCCGCTGTCGGCCAGGGCCTGGGCCCAGCCGCTGCGCTGGTCGAGCACCACACCGTCGAACGTGACGATGGAGCCCACCCCGCTTTGCGTCGCGATGTAATTGCGCCGTTTCAATTCGGCCAGGGCTTCACGCAAAGTTCCTCGGCTGACTTTGAATTCTTGAGCCAACTGATGCTCGCCCGGCAACTGAAAGCCGTCCTCCAGGAGGCCGCTTTCGATGCGCCGGATGAGTTCGTCGACCACCCGTTGTTTCTTGTCAAATCGTACCTGTCTAATCATGTACAAATTGATAACCGAAACGGGTCAGAACGGGCAAGGGATTTTTGAGGGAAGCGACGGAAGGGATGGCAAAAAAGCCGTGGCCGCTGCGCGTTCAATCGCTGGCAAGCCAGCTCCCACAGGTTTCCATGTCGAACATAAATTTTGTGTACGACATCAATTACTGTGGGAGCTGGCTTGCCAGCGAAGGCGTCAGTCAGGTCAATGTAAATCCTAGCGTTGTTTCAGTCGGTCAATCACCACCGCCAACAGCAAAATCGATCCACGAATCACATACTGATAGAACGTATCAATGTTCTTCAGGTTCATCGCATTCTCGATGATCGCGAGAATCAGCACCCCGGCAATCACATGCCGGATCATGCCGATCCCGCCGCTCAACGACACACCGCCCAGCACGCAAGCCGAGATCACCGTCAGTTCAAAACCCTGGCCGATCATTGGCTGGCCGGAGGTCATGCGCGAAGCGAGGATCACCCCGGCCAGTGCGCCGATCACGCCGTGCACGGCGAAGATGATGATCTTGGTCCGGTCAACGTTCACCCCGGCCAGCAGCGCCGCTTCCTGGTTGCCGCCGATGGCCATGGTGTTGCGGCCATAGGTGGTGTAATTCAACAACCAACCGAAGAACAGGAAGCAGACAATAGTGATCAGGATCGGCACCGGCACGCCGAACAACTGACCGTTGCCGAAGACGAAGAACGATTCCTGCGACACCCCAACCGCTTTGCCGTTGGCGAAAATGTAAGCCAGACCACGGACGATCTGCATGGTCGCCAGCGTGGTGATCAACGCATTGACCCGCAGCTTGGCGATCACGATGCCGTTGATCAGACCGACGATCAGCCCCATCACCAGCGCCGCGCTGACGCCGAGAAAGACGCTGTCGGTGTCGCGCATCACCACCGCCGCGACCACGCCCGCGCAGGCGATCACCGAACCCACCGACAAGTCGAAATGCCCGGACGCCAGACAATACAACATGGTGCACGCCGCGATCCCGGTGGTGGAAATCGCCAGACCGAGGCCGCGCATGTTCAGCGGCGAAAGGAAGTTGTCGATCAGCAAGGTGCAGAGCACGAAGATCCCGACGGCCGCCAGCAACATCACCCAGTCATCGAGAAAGCGCCGCAGGTCCAGGGGTTTGCGTGCAGTCGGCAGGGTTTCATTTTGGGTTGTCATCATAGTCACCTCTCAGTTCGCCACGCCGTCAGCGCGTTGGCGCGGCAAAGCCAGTTGCAGCAGATTGGATTCATTGGCCTGTTCGCGGCTCAGTTCGCCGCGCAGTGCGCCTTCACACAGCACCAGAATGCGGTCGGAAATGCCCATCACTTCCATCAGGTCGCTGGACACCACGATCACCGAAATGCCACTGGCCGCCAGGTTGTGAATGATCTGGTAAATCTCGGCCTTGGCACCGATGTCGATGCCCCGCGTCGGCTCATCGAGCAGCAAGACCTTCATCGGCATCGACAGCCAGCGACCGAGAATGGCCTTCTGCTGATTGCCGCCGGAGAGAAACTTGATCTGCTGTCCGGCGTGCGGTGTTTTTACCTTGAGCGCCTTGATCTGTTTATCGGCGTTGCCCTTTTCCCAAAGCCCGCGCAACAGACAACCGAAGGTGGAATTCGCACCACGGGCGCTGATATTGATGTTCTCGGCAACGCTCACCAGCGGCAGGATGCCCTCCTTCTTGCGGTCCTCGGGACACAGGAGAATCCCCGCCGCAATCGCATCGCGGGGCGAGCGCAATTTCAATTCATGGCCGCGCAGTTCAAGGCGTCCGGCGCTGTTGCGCTCCAGACCGCTGAGCAGGCGAAACAGTTCGGTTCGACCCGCGCCGACCAGGCCGAACAGTCCGAGAATCTCGCCTTTGTGCGCCTCGAAACTCACCGGTTCGCGCAGGCCGGGCCCGAGCAGGCCATCAACCTTCAACGCCACTGCGCCACGCGGGCGCGAGCGATAGTCATAGATGTCCTGGATGTCGCGACCGACCATGCACGTGACCAATTGATCGTGGGTCAGCTCGCTCATGTCTTCGAAGGTGCGCACGTAACGGCCGTCCTTGAACACCGTCACCGCGTTGCAAATACGGAATACTTCTTCCATGCGATGGGAGACGTACAGCACCACTTTGCCTTCGTCGCGCAGGCGGCCGATGATCGCCATCAAGCGATCGATCTCCCGCGCCGACAGGCTGCTGGTGGGTTCGTCGAACGCGATCACATGGGCGCCACGGGACAAGGCCTTGGCGATTTCCACCAGTTGCCGTTGCCCGAGGGACAGGCGCCCGACTTTCTCCTGCGGATCGATCTCGTCAGCCAGGCCCTTGAGGCAGGCCAGTGCTTGCTGACGCAAAGTGCCGCGATTGATCAGGCCGAAACTGGCCGGCAGATGGCCGAGAAACAGGTTTTCCGCCACGGTCATTTCCGGCACCAGGTGCAGCTCCTGGTGGATCACCGCCACACCACTGCCGATGCTGTCGGCAGTGGATTTGAAGGCCATCGTCTGATCGCCGATCTGCAAATCGCCGCTGCTTGGGTTGTAGGCGCCGCCGAGGATTTTCAGCAAGGTCGATTTGCCGGCGCCGTTCTCGCCCATCAGCGCGTGAACCTGCCCTGGGTGGGCGACGAAGCTGATGCCGTCCAGCGCCTTCACGCCGGGAAAGGTCTTGCCGATCCCGTTGAAGCGCAAGCTGCCGCCGGCATTGTGTTGTTGTACTTGTGTTTGCGCGTGCATAACCACCTCATCACACAGATCAGGCAACCCCGTTGCCGGGGTTGCCGATGAAATCAACCGGCCTTCAGTTCCACAGGCCGATCTTTTCCAGTTCCTGCTTGAAGTTGTCGCGGGTGATCAGCGTCACGTCGTCCATGGCGGTGTACTTCGCCGGTTCTTTGCCGGTGGTAACCCACTCGTACATCATGCTGGCGGTGTTGTAGCCCTCGATGTGTGGGCTTGGCAGCATCGAACCGTAGAAACCGCTGTTGGGCTTTTTCAGTTCGCCGATGGCGTCGGTGCCGTTGATGCCGATGCCGATCACGTTCGCTGCTGCGAAGCCGGCCGCTTCCGTGGCGCGCACACCGCCAAGCACGGTGTTGTCGTTCATGCCGCCGATGATCAGGTTCTTCGCCGCGCCCGGCAGTTTCACCAGCGCCGAGTTGGTGGCGTCCATGCTGCCCGGCACGTCGAGGGTCTTCAGGGCCGAAAACAGGATGTGATCCTTCGGCATGCCGGCCTCTTCCAGCGCCTTCACCGAACCGTCGGTGCGTTTCTTGCCGGTGTCGAGTTCGTTGTAGGTGTTGATCACCGCGTAGGTGTCTTTCCAGTCCCAGCCGCGTTTTTTCGCTTCGGTGGCCATGGCGCTGCCTTGTTTCTGGCCCACTTCGAACGCGGCCATGCCGAGGTACGGCACGTCTTCCATGAACTTGCCGCTGGCGTCGACAAAACGGTCATCGACGGCAATCACTTTCAACCCGTTGAGCTTGGCCTTGGCCATGATCGCCGGGCCGAGGGACACGTCCGGCGGGCAAATCACGAAGCCCTTGGCGCCGTTGGCCGCCAGGCTGTCGATGGCCGACAGGGTTTTCTCGCCATCCGGCACAGCGATCTTGATCAGGGTAAAGCCCTTCTCCTTGCCGGCCTTTTCGGCGAACGCCCATTCGGTCTGGAACCAGGGCTCTTCCGCTTGCTTGACCAGAAAACCGATTTTCACTTCCTCGGCCGCCAGCAGCGTGCTGCTGAGGCTGACCGCCGAAACCGCCAGGGCGGCACAGCACAAGGTACGGATGGCACGACGACGATTCATAAGCTGACTCCTTGTTGTTCTTGTTGAGTGTTCTTTGAAAATCATGGAGCGGTGTAACCATACTGCCAATAGTCATATCGTATGATGATTGGATTTCAGTCGTAGCAAGACGCCTGAAATCCCGGGCACTCAGTCGTGGTACATCACCGAGCGTCCGCCATCGATAGTGATACATGAGGCGTTGATGAACGGCGCTTCATCACTGGCCAGAAATACTGCGGTCATGGCCACTTCGATCGGCTGTCCGATGCGCTTGGGCGGGTGCAGATCGAGGGCGCGCTGACGCTCGGCGTGAGGGTCGGCAAAACCGTTCCAGTAGTCGACGTTCAGTTGTGTTTCGATGTAGCCCGGTGCGATGGCGTTGACGCGAATGCCCTTCGGCGCGTACTCGATACCCAAGGCGCGCGTCAGGCCGAGCAAGCCGTGCTTGGCCACCGGGTACGGAAAGCAGCCCGGAATGATGTGGGAGGAATGGGTGGAGGCGATGTTGATGATGCTGCCGATGCCCTGCTCGATCATCTGCGGCAATACAGCCTTGCAGCCGTACCAGGCACCATCGAGGTCGATGGCGAAGCAACGATGCCAATCATCCTCGGTCATTTCCAGCGGATCGCGGAATACGTTGATGCCGGCGCAGTTGACCAGTACGTCGATCCGCCCGTGACGTTCGACCGCCAATTTAGCCATCGCATGCAAATCCTGCTGACGCGAAACGTCGGCCTTGATCGCTACAACATCGGCGCCTTTATCCCGCCAATGCGCCGCAACCTTTTCGACTTTTTCGGCCTGGATGTCGCTGATGATCAGCTTGGCTTGCTGGCACGCGAAGGCCGCGACAATCGCCTCGCCGATACCTTGGGCGGCGCCGGTCAGCAGCACCACTTTGTCTTTCAGGCGCTCGCCCTTGGGCGGATTGGGCGCCTCTGGCAAAGAAAGGGGTTCAGCCATGGATCGCTGCATCACTTCACCTGTTTTGTTTTTTTAAGTGTGAGTGCGTGTAACTGATGGAGCCGACTATAAACCCGGCCCGCAGAAAATCTCAATATATATATTTACATCCCATATTTAGGGATTTAACCGGAGAATCGAGTACACAGCTTTCCAGGCACATCGACGCGAATCGCCAACACTGCGCCGTCCAGTGGATGCCCAAGCGGGCTCGCAGCACTGGTGATGTAAAGGGTCTTCAGGTCAGCATCGCCGAATACACAACTGGTCGGACGGCTGACAGGCAATTCGATCACCCGATCAACCTTACCATCCGGCGTCAGCCTGAGCAGGCAGCTGCCGTCCCAGCGGGCGTTCCAGATAAACCCCTCGGCATCCATCGCCGAACCATCCGGACCACCGAGCGTGTGAGGGCCAAACCAGGTCTGCGCCGGTTCAAGGTTGCCGTCGGTTCGAATGAAGTGTCGATACAACGTGCCGTCGAGGCTATCGCCGAAATACACGGTGGTGGCGTCGTCGCTCCAGAGCAGCGTATTGGGAATGCCCAGCCCTCGCAGCAGCGGTGTCACCCGCGCATCGCGATCAATGCGGAACAACCCGCCGGAACGCCGTTCGATAGGCAAGTCTTCGCCCTGTTCACCGATGTTGTTTTGCATGGTGCCGAGCCAGAGCCGGCCCTGGGCATCGCAACGGGCTTCGTTGGCGCGATTGCCTGGCTGAGGGTCGGCGACGCAGAACAAAGTCAGTCGCGGTTCCAGGCCCGGTGAATCCAGATCAAGCCGATACACGCCGCTGCTCAACGTCACCAGTGCATCACCGCTGGCGCAGGGGATGAACGCAGACACGTGCTCCGGCATCTGCCAGATCTGCACATTGGCACCGATCAGCCGCAGCGCTTGCTTGCCGGCGATGTCCACCCAATACAGCGCCTGGGTCGGCGCATCCCAGAACGGACCTTCGCCCAGTTGCGCCCGGTGTTCGGTAACAGCGGTCAACGTCATGAAACCTCCTGCATTGTTCTTGTTTTTATCTGTGGTTCTTTGTTGTCAGCCGGCTTTTTTATCGGCCATGACTTGCGGGTAATAGCGCTTGATGGCCAGGTCGGCGTTGTCGATCAGGGTCATGCAGGCCCAGACACCCCGAGCGGCGTCCCGGGCGGCGATGGCGTCGGCCATGTCCTTGTGGATCGGCAGGGTGCGACGCAGTTCGTCAGGGTCGGCAGCGGAGACTTCAAAACACACCGCCAACAGTGCGCCGAGGGCCGGGACCATTTGTTCGATGAATTGATTGTGGCTGGCGGCGAGTATGCATTCGTGGAAAAGCTGGTCGGCGCGGTTGTAGTCGACGCCGCTGTCCACTGCCCGCGCCAGGGCGTTGTAGGCCAGCAGAATCGCCTCTACCTGAGGAACAGTCGCCCGCTCGCAGGCCCAGCGCACCGCCATGGGTTCGATGGTGCGGCGCAGGTCGAGCAAGTCGTCGACGAAGTTTTCCGGCAAACCGCTGCGCGACAACCAACCCACGACTTGCGGATCGAAGAGGTTCCAGCGCCGCACTGGCAACACCCGCGTACCGACCTTCGGCCCGACTTCGAGCATGCCTTTGGCAACCAGAGTCTTGATGGCTTCGCGAATGACGGTGCGACTGACACCCAGTTGCTCGCCGAGATCGGCTTCGACCTTGAGCGTTTCTCCGGGCTTGACTTGCCCGGTGGCGATCCAGCAACCCAGCCAATCGACTGTCGACGCATGAAAGCTGCTGGACATGGACACCTCAAAGCCGTTCGCGATGGAGGCCAACGCTAATCATCATATGATTGGGTGTCAATCGAAAAGATCGCAGCCTGCGGCAGCTCCTACAGAGAATAAAACTTCTCCTGTAGGAGCTGCCGCAGGCTGCGATGTTTTCAAGGCTCCAGGCCGATCCGGAAAAACTCGCCGCCACTCCAGACACCGAGCCAACGCTGCCCATCGATCTCACGGCTCACCGCCAGCTCCACCAACTGATAGAACACATTGCGATGGATCAGCGCTTCGAGATTGGTGCGCACATGCACGTAGGGCGCTGGTTCCTGGGTGTCCGGATCGATCACCACACGAATCGGATGCTCGACGCCAGCTTCAGCGGTCTCATCAACGTTGGTGGTGAAACGCAAGACCTGCGCCTCGCCCTCGCCTTCCACGTCCACGGCAATCGCCACGAACGGTGCGTCGTCGACCTTGATGCCGACCTTCTCGACTGGCGTGATGAGGAAATAATCATCGCCGTCGCGGCGAATGATGGTGGAGAACAGCTTGACCATCGGCTTGCGCCCGATCGGCGTGCCCAGGTAATACCAGGTGCCGTCGCGGGCGATGCGCATGTCGATGTCGCCGCAGAAGTCGGGGTTCCACAAGTGGACCGGTGGCAAGCCTTTGGTCTTGGGGATTTGCCCCAGCAGGTCGTTGGCTTTTTGCGGGCCACTCATGGCGTTCTCCTTGAAATTACTGGTCGCTGAGCCCCAACAGGCTACGAGCATATTGCTCCAGCGGCGGGCCCATCAGGTCTTCTGGCTTTTCATCGTGGAACGTCAGTAATCCGCCACGACTCTTGATACGTGCAGTATCAATCAAATACTGGGTGCTGGTCTCGATCAACATGATCTGAATCACGCCGGTATCGATACCAAGGCGATCCACGGCTTCCTGATCCAGCCATTCATCCGAGTTGCCGATGCGGTCATCAGACTTGGCGAAACGGGTATAGAGCAAGTAATGAGCACCTACGGCACGGGCTTCACTCATGGCCTGATCAAGACCTTCCGGCGTACGGGCGCGGCGAACCATCGGGAAGTACTCGACAAAACCGTCGAAGGCGACTTCGGCGATCACATTGGGACGCGGGTAAACGGCACTGCCGGGCGGCACAAAGGCACCCTGGGCGATGTAGACGAACGAGTCCGGCTGAATGCGCAGGTTGTTCACGCGGCGGCTGTCGCTGTGATCCAGCAAGCCCGCATCGCTCATATGGTAGCGAGTCCCTTCGGCCATATCGCTGACATTCATGCAGCCACCAAGCGCCATAACGGCCAGCAGCAAAACCAGGCTACGCATCCTATCCTCCAGAGGCCGGTGACGGAAAACCGGCGAATGGCCGTTGGATGCAGCTTTTGCGCCAGTTCAAGAATAATGATCGCCTGATCAAACGCCATCGCGGGCAAGCCTTGCTCCTACAGGATTTGAGTCGATCACAAATCAGCGATCACTCGCAAATACCGTAGGAGCAAGGCTTGCCCGCGATGAGGCCGGTTCAGCCGCCGATGATTTTCATGACCGTCGCGCCGCCGGAGAACGCCACTTCCTGCTTGTCGCCCAAGGCTTTCACCAGCAGTCGTTGTAAGGCCGGCAAAGCCTGATGACGCGGTTTGTCGAGTAGATCGCCGACGTAGTGCCGGTTACTCGACGACAGGCAGCCATGCAGCCATCCCGTAGATGAAAGGCGCAGCCGTGAACAGGTCCGACAGAAAGGCACGCTTTCGTTGGCGATCACGCCGAAATGCCCAAGCCCCGGGATCTCGTAGCGCACTGCCGTGGCATCGACCGGCGCATCAGCTTGCAGATACTCGTAGCGCTCGCCGATCAGGCTCAGCAACTGCTGAAGGCTGACGAACTGTTGCAGGAACGCGTTGGAGTCGCTTGCCAGATGGCCCATGCGCATCAACTCGATGAAACGCAGTTCATAGCCGCGCTCCAGGCAGTAGTCGAGCAGCGGCATCACCTGATCGAGGTTCTGACCGCGCAACGGCACCATGTTGACCTTGATCTTCATGCCGGCCGCGCGGGCCTGCTCCATGCCATCGAGCACCGTCGCCAGATCGCCGCCACGGGCGATGCTGCGAAATGCACTGGCGTCGAGGGTATCGAGGGAAACGTTGATGCGCCGAATGCCGGCATCCACCAGTAGCGGCAGCTTTTTCGCCAGCAATTGACCGTTGGTGGTCAGACTGATGTCTTGCAGGCCCATCTGCCCGACGGCGGTCATGAAGGTTTCGAGTTTTGGACTCACCAACGGTTCGCCGCCGGTGATGCGCAGGCGTTCGATGCCTGCGGCTTCGATCAGATAGGCCACGCCGCGCGCCATGGCCTCGGCCGACAACTCATCCTGCGCAGCCACCAGCCGCTTGCCGTTGGGCACGCAGTAGGTACACGCGTAATTGCAGGCTGAGGTCAGGCTGACTCGCAAATTGCGAAAACGCCTGCCTTGACGGTCAACGATCATGATCACTCCGGCGGAAGAATATTCGGACCGCTAAAACTTGACTCACAAATCAAGTTTTAGCAAGTCCCATGCCTGAGTATATTCCTGCGGTACTGCGCCATGTAGCGAAATAATGGCGCAATAAGGCGGCTGAATGGCTCAGCTGCTCGGGGTGTCGGTGTCACGCTTGCGCTTGTTGCCCATGCGCACGCCGATGTCCATCAGGAACTGGAAGAAACCTTCCTGATCTTCCAGCACATTGCTCCAGAACGGCGAGTGATAAAGCGCCACGGCACCGTGCACCAGCGCCCAGGACGCGCAGTAATGGAAGTACGGCGGCACGTCTTCAAGCTTGCCTTCGCTGATCCGGCCCTTGATCAGCAGGGTCAGGCGTTCGAAGTTCGAGGCACGGATCTTGTGCAGCTCCTCGATCATCTCCGGTACCTGGTTGCCCTTGACCACCTTTTCTTCCAGGCGATCGAACAAGCGATAGCGTTGCGGATCGCGCATGCGGAATTCGAAGTAGGCGCGGGACAGGGCTTCCTTGTCCTTGTCGACATCGGCCGAGTGCAACAGCTCGTTCAAATCGCGCTCGTAGTCGAGCATCAGGCGCAGGTAAATCTCGGCCTTGGACTTGAAGTGCTTGTAGATCGTGCCTTTGCCGATACCGACGGCATCAGCAATCATCTCGACGGTGACACTGTCTTCACCTTGTTCGAGGAACAGCTTTAGCGCGGTATCGAGAATTTCTTGCTCGCGGCGACGAAACTCACGGACCTTACGAGGTTCTTTATGCATAAGAAAAGGTCTGTAGGGGTCAAAATTCGAAGCCGCGTATTATGCCTAAATTACGTAAAAATGCACGGATCATCCGACCATATCTGTTGTTTCTGGTCATTTCGCGCACGCAAACAGGTTGATGAGAACTCTTCCGAAGCGCCCGTATTCCAAATTTGTTTAAAAACCGGGGCCGACAAACTGGACTCGGCGAAATACTGATCAATACTTGAACTGTCGGCGAGACATCTCCCCCAAGTGTTGCGCCGATATTGGTACCAACGGACCGCGTACCATTGTTTTACTCCTAATGGTCTTAACCCGGATTCACCCCCCAGAACCCGGGTTTTTTTTGCCTGCGATTTAACCTTTTACATGTGCCATCGGGAACAACCGCTTGAAGTTTTCGGTGGTTTGCCCGGCAAATCGCTCGTAGGACTCACCACGCAACATTGCCAGAAATTCCGCTACTTCACGTACGTACTGCGGCAGGTTCGGCTTGCCTCGGTGCGGGATCGGCGCGAGGTACGGCGAATCGGTTTCCACCAGCAAGCGGTCAGCCGGCACCTTGCTCGCCACATCGCGCAACGCGTCGGCATTGCGGAAAGTGACAATCCCGGACATGGAAATGTAGTACCCCATATCCAGCGCGGCTTTCGCCATGTCCCAGTCTTCGGTAAAGCAATGCAGCACGCCGGCCTGGGGCAGCGCCGCTTCGCGCAGCAGTTTCAGGGTATCGGCGCGGGCGCCACGGGTGTGGATGATCACCGGTTTGCCGGTCTGCTGCGCCGCTTGCAGATGCAATCTGAAGGACTCTTGCTGCAACTCTGCCGCTTCCGGCTCGTAGTGATAATCCAGGCCGGTTTCACCGATGGCCACCACGCGTGGGTGATTGAGTTCATGCAACAGCCAGTCCAGCGCGGGCGCCGCCCCAGGTTGCACATCCAGCGGATGCACGCCGACCGAGCAGTCCACGTCGTCATACTTTTCAGCGAGCGCTTTGACGTCGGCGGCATTGTCGGCGCTGACACCAATACACAGAAAGTGCCCCACTCCACGCTGGCGCGCCGCATCGAGGGCGGCATCCAGCGAGCCGTCATGGGCGGCGAGGTCGAGGCGATCAAGGTGACAATGGGAATCTACGAGCATAAAAATGACTGCAACTTACATCGTATGAGTGGGGCGGTCGGACTTCAGCGCTCCGGCCAGATGGGTTTCGATTCTACTGCGCGCGGTGTTGTCGCCTTCGTTGAACTGTACGCCGACCCCGGCGGCGCGGTTACCTTGGGCGCCTTTGGGGGTGACCCAGGTGACCTTGCCGGCCACCGGGATTTTTTCCGCCTCATCAAACAAGTGCAGCAGCATGAATACCTCATCGCCCAACTTGTAACTCTTGTTGGTCGGGATAAACAGGCCGCCGTTCTTGATGAACGGCATGTAGGCCGCGTAAAGCACGGACTTGTCCTTGATGGTCAGGGACAAAATGCCATTGCGCGGGCCGGGGCTGACGGGTTCATTCATGCTGACCTCCACTGCTGATGCACAGAGTCTAGGCGCAGACGATCACCTCTGGGTAGGCAAGGACGCCCATTGCACCAACAGGGCCTCCAGCAACAACACCCGATTGAAGTTGGCTTTGCTCAACACTTTCTGGCGTTGGGCGAGGATCCAGTCCTGGATATTCAGGACTTTGTCCTGAGCGGTTTTCTGCGCCAGGTATTGAATCACCTTGCGCATGTCCGTCAATCCGAGCCCTTCTTCATCTTGGGTCAACTGATAGCGCAGGATCAGGCTCGACCAGTCGCAGAACCAGTCGAACAACAGTAACAACGGAATCGCATTCCAGCCTTCGGCCAGTTGTGTCGGCGATTGTTGCTGCTTGAGCAGCTTCTTCACGCCTTCGACCACCTGGGCACGCTGTTCGCGGACACCTTGAGTCTGCAAGTTGACGGCGGCCAGCGGCGAACCGGCGGCCAGGGTCAGAAGCTCGACGCGCTCTTCTGGCGAGCAGTCCGGCAGTGCCTGGGCCAGCCACGCCAGGCTCATCGCCTCGCTCGGCAGCGGACACGCCTGTTGCACGCAACGGCTCTTGATGGTCGGCAACAGACGGCTGGTCTGGTGGCTGACCAGCAGCAATACCGTGTCGCCGGACGGCTCTTCAAGACTTTTGAGCAAGGCGTTGGCGGCGTTGATGTTCATCGACTCGACCGGCTCGATCAGCACCACTTTGCGCCCGCCCAGTTGCGCGGTCTGCACCACGAAACTGACCAGATCCCGAACCTGATCGACCTTGATCGCCTTGTCGGCTTCTTCCGGCTCCAGGATGTAGTTATCGGGATGACTGCCAGCCTTGAGCAACAGGCAGGATTTGCATTCGCCACAGGCATCCTGCGCGGTCGGCCGCTGGCACAGCAGGCTGGCCATCAAGCGCTCGGCCAGCGCCCGTTTACCGATCCCGGCCGGGCCATGCAGCAAATAGGCATGTGCATGTTGCTTTCGACCGGCCAGTTGCTGCCAGAGACTGTCCTGCCACGGATAGGCTTCAGCCACGGGTCAACTCCAGCAGGCGTGGCAACAAGGTATCCAGCGATTGCTGAACCTGCGCCAGCGGCTGCGCGGCGTCGACCAACACGTATCGCGCTGGCTCCGCTGCAGCGCGCTTGAGGAAAGCGCTGCGCACGGCATCGAAAAAGGTCCGGCCTTCGAGTTCGAAGCGATCAAGGCGACCCCGTGCGCTGGCGCGGGCGAGGCCGACTTCTACCGGCAGATCGAAAATCAGCGTCAGGTCGGGACGCAGATCGCCCTGCACAAAGGTCTCGAGTGCCGCGATACGCTCCAGCGACAAACCGCGGCCGCCACCCTGATAGGCGTAAGTCGAATCAGTGAAACGATCACACAAGACCACTGCACCACGGGCCAGCGCCGGGCGAATCACCTCAGCCAGATGCTGGGCACGCGCAGCAAACACCAACAGTAACTCGGTATCCGGGTTCATAACCTCATCGACCGGTGCCAGCAGCACTTCACGAATACGCTCGGCCAACGGCGTACCGCCCGGTTCGCGGGTCAGCACCACTTCGATACCGGCGACGCGCAAGCGCTCGGCCAGGTATTCACGATTAGTGCTTTTGCCGGCGCCTTCCGGGCCTTCCAGCGTAATAAACAAGCCAGTCACAGGCAGTCCTTAGTCAGAGTCATTGCGAGTTTTGCGGCGCGGCTGCATCCGGTGCGGGCGCTGGTGCAGGTTCAGGCGCAGGTTCCTGCGGCGGCACCTGCGGCACAGTCTCGGGAGCGGTGTCCGGCGATGCGGCCGGGATCGGCGCTTGATCCTCAGCAGGATCGTGCTCAGTCTGAGATTCGACAGCCTGAGACTCTTCAACCGGAGCCTGCGGCGTTTCCGGCGCAGTAACAGGTGCCGGGCTGGAGCGGTAATCGGCACGACGCTTCAGTTGATACTCTCGCACAGCGTTGTTGTGGGCATCCAGATCATCGGAGAACACATGGCTGCCATCACCGCGAGCCACGAAGTAAAGGCTGCTGCCCTCCACCGGATTCAGCGCCGCGTGAATGGCTTCGCGGCCGACCATGGCAATCGGGGTCGGCGGCAAGCCGGAAATCATGTAAGTGTTGTAAGGGGTCGCTTCCTTGAGATGGGCGCGGGTCAGCTTGCCGTTGTAGCGATCCCCCAAGCCATAGATCACCGTCGGGTCCGTCTGCAACAGCATGCCGATCGCCATGCGCCGCACGAACACGCCGGCAATCTGCCCGCGTTCCTGTGGCACGCCGGTTTCTTTCTCGACCAGCGAGGCCATGATCAGCGCTTGATAAGGTCCGCTGTACGGCAAATCGGTTGCGCGCTGATTCCACTCCTTGGCAAGGACCTCATCGAGACGATCGTAAGCCGTCTTCAACAGCTCGACGTCACTCATGCCCCGCACGAAGCGGTAAGTGTCCGGGAAGAATCGCCCTTCAGGGAAAATCCCGGCATGGCCGAGCTTGTCCATGACCTGGCTGTCGCTCAAACCGTTCAGGGTTTGCTCGATTTTTTCTTCTTTGGCCAAGGCTGCACGGACTTGATGGAAATTCCAGCCTTCGACCAGGGTCAGGCTGTATTGCACCATTTCCCCGCGCTTCCACAGATCGATCAGACCTTCGACGGTCATGCCGGGTGTCATGCGGTATTCGCCGCTGTGCAGTGGCTGTTTAGGCAGGTTGAAACGCCAATAGACGCGCAGCCAGAACGCGTCCTTGATGACGCCATCGGCTTCCATTCGCAAAAGGGTGCGGTTCGGAGTGGTGCCCTTCGGCACCTCCAGCAGTTCTTCCTGCGTGATATTCAGCGGTTGTACCAGTGCCGAATGAATTTTCCAGGCAGAAGCACCCAACATCAGCCCTGCCAGAACCAGTCCGGTTTCCAGCAGCAGCAAGAGTTTACGTCTCACGTATCAAGATCCAGTAGCGCGCGGGCAATGGTTTGGAGTTTACGGGTGAGCGGCCCAACCGGCCAGCTCAGAGCGGCATACGCATGCACCGGCCAAACGCCATACACGCTGTTGCAGACAAAGACTTCATCGGCCCATTGCAGCTGTTCCAGAGGGATGTCGGTGATTTGCACGGGAATGCCAAGTGACTCGGCTTGAAACAATAATTCGGCACGCATCACGCCTGCCACACCACAGCGCTTCAGATCCGCCGTCACCAACACGCCATCGCGCACCAGGAACAGATTGCTGAACACGCCCTCAATGACCCGACCGGCATGATCGAGCATCAAGCCCTCGGCATGGTCGGCGTCTTGCCATTCGGAACGAGCGATGACCTGTTCCAGACGATTGAGGTGCTTGAGGCCGGCGAGTAGCGGTTGGCTGGAGAGCCGTGTTGCGCAAGGGAACAGCCGAACGCCGCGCTCACCATGTACGGCAGGATAAGCTGCGGGAGGATTGCCTTGCAGAATACGTCGAGCCTGGGCCGCAGGATCAGGTGCATAGCCGCGAAGGCCGTCGCCGCGGGTGAGGATTAGCTTTAGTACCCCGTCACCCAATGCAGCGGCATAGGCCAACACTTCATTTCGAATCAGCTCGTGATCGGTGGCGATCCGCAATCGCGAACAACCACCTGCCAGACGCGAAAGATGCCGGTCCAGCAGCACCGGAAAGCCATCACGCACAGCGATGGTCTCGAACAGACCATCGCCGTAAGCCAGGCCGCGATCCTTCAGCGACAGCGTGTCAGCCGGTTGACCGTCGACCCAGCTGTCCATCAGCCTGCGAACCGGCGGAACACCAGCGAGCCGTTGGTGCCGCCAAAACCGAAGGAGTTGGACAGGACCACATCGATATCCATGTTGCGCGCAGTGTGCGGCACGAAATCGAGATCGCAGCCTTCGTCCGGCTCATCGAGGTTGATGGTCGGTGGCGCCACCTGGCTGTTGATCGCCAGCACGCTGAAGATCGCTTCAACGGCGCCGGCCGCGCCGAGCAGGTGACCGGTCATGGACTTGGTCGAACTGACGGCCACCTTGTAGGCATGCTCGCCAAACACCGATTTGATCGCGTTGACTTCAGCGAGGTCACCTGCAGGCGTCGACGTGCCGTGGGCGTTGATGTACTGCACTTGGTCGCCATTGATCTTGGCATCGCGCAGGGCATTGGTGATGCAGCGGGCAGCACCGGCGCCATCGGCGGGCGGCGACGTCATGTGGTAAGCGTCACCACTGGTGCCAAAGCCGATCAGTTCGGCATAGATGGTCGCGCCACGGGCCTTGGCGTGCTCCAGTTCTTCAAGAACCAGCGCACCGGCACCGTTGGACAGTACGAAGCCATCACGGCCCTTGTCCCATGGGCGGCTGGCGCGGGTCGGCTCGTCATTGCGGGTCGACAAGGCGCGGGAGGCACCGAAGCCGCCCATACCCAGGCCGCAGGCAGCCATTTCGGCGCCGCCGGCGATCATCACGTCGGCTTCGTCGTACATGATGTTGCGGGCAGCCATACCGATGCAGTGCGTACCGGTAGTACAGGCCGTGGCGATGGCATAGTTAGGCCCCTGTGCACCCAGGTGGATGGACAGGAAACCGGAAATCATATTGATGATCGAGCCAGGCACGAAAAACGGAGAAATCCGTCGCGGGCCGGTCTCGTGCAGCGTGCGGCTGGTTTCTTCGATATTGGTCAGTCCGCCAATACCCGAACCCATGGCCACGCCGATGCGCTCACGGTTGGCGTCGGTGACTTCCAGACCGGCATTGCGCACTGCCTGAAAACCTGCGGCCAGACCGTACTGAATGAACAGGTCGAGCTTGCGAGCTTCCTTGACCGACAGGTATTCCTCGACATTGAAGCCCTTTACCGAGCCGCCAAAACGGGTGGAATAGGCAGAAAGGTCGGTGTGTTCGATCAGACCAATGCCACTGCGGCCAGCCAGAATGCCCTGCCAGCTGCTCGGCACATCCGTGCCCAGTGGCGACAACATACCCATACCGGTGACTACGACGCGTCTACGCGACACAGCACTCTCCTTTTTTCAAATGACGACTTTGCATCAGGCCTAAAGAAAAAACCGCACGCCATGATGGCAGTGCGGTTTTTCCATGACAGCGAGCAACGATTACAAACTATTACGCCTGGTGGCTAGTAACGTAGTCGATTGCAGCTTGTACAGTAGTGATCTTCTCAGCTTCTTCGTCAGGGATTTCGGTCTCGAATTCCTCTTCCAGAGCCATCACCAGCTCAACGGTGTCAAGGGAGTCAGCACCCAGGTCTTCAACGAAGGAAGCAGTGTTGACCACTTCTTCTTCTTTAACGCCCAGTTGCTCGGCAACGATTTTCTTGACGCGCTCTTCGATGGTGCTCATACCTTGTTTTCACTCCTAATGGACAAATTCAGGCAGCTGGCCAGTGGGTAAGTGTATAGAAAGACTTTTCAGCTTTTCAACTGAAAGCTTCACTCCTCAAACCCGGTGACCCTCTGCCTATAAATAGATTGCAGCTTTATAACGGATTTTAGACAGCTCGTATGACATTTTTTTGAAGCAATCCGTCACATTTAACTCATGTACATCCCGCCGTTCACCGGGATTGTAGCCCCAGTAACGTAAGCCGCACCGTCAGAGGCAAGAAAAGCGACCACAGACGCGATCTCTTGAGCTTGTCCCAGACGACCCAGCGGAATCTGCGTCTGCAAGGCTTCACGCTGTGCCTCGGGCAATTCACGGGTCATATCGGTGTCGATGAACCCTGGGGCCACCGAGTTTACCGTAATCGAACGCGAACCGACTTCACGCGCCAGTGCACGACTGAAACCTTCCAGACCGGCCTTGGCGGCAGCGTAGTTTACTTGGCCTGCGTTGCCCATGGCACCCACAACCGAGCCAATACTGATAATTCGTCCCCAACGGGCTTTGGTCATACCGCGCAAAACGCCTTTGGACAGGCGGAACAGACTGTTCAGGTTGGTATCGACAACGTCATGCCATTCGTCGTCTTTCATGCGCATCATCAGGTTATCGCGGGTGATGCCGGCATTGTTGACCAGGATCGCCGGCGCACCGAACTGCTCCTGGATGCTCGCCAGGACTGCCGCTACAGACTCATCGCTGGTGACATTGAGTTCCAGGCCAGTGCCCTGAATACCGTTTTCCTTCAGGGTGGCGGCAATGCGCTCAGCGCCCGAAGCGGAAGTCGCGGTGCCAACGACGATGGCGCCCTGACGACCCAGTTCCAGGGCGATAGCCTGGCCGATGCCACGGCTTGCACCGGTGACCAGTGCAACTTTACCTTGCAGACTCATGCAAGTTTCTCCTGATTCAGGCCTGCGCTGCACGGGCGGCAGCGAAGGCGTCTGGGGTATTGAGGTTGGAAGTCGATACGCCTTCGGCGCAGCGTTTGTTCAGACCGGCGAGCACTTTGCCCGGGCCACACTCGACCAGATTGGTCGCGCCTTTGGCTGCCAGCGCCTGGACGGATTCAACCCAGCGCACTGGCTTGTAGAGCTGCTCAAGCAGATCGCGCTTAAGGGTTTCCAGATCGGCAGGCACGGCAGCACTGACGTTCTGCACCACAGGAATCTGCGGCGCCTGCCAGTCGATCGCGGCGATCGATTCGGCGAAACGCTCGGCTGCCGGACGCATCAGCTCGCAGTGCGAAGGCACGCTGACCGGCAACGGCATGGCACGCTTGGCGCCACGGGCCTTGCAGCCTTCGATGGCACGCTCGACCGCGGCCTTGGCACCGGCAATAACCACTTGGCCCGGCGAGTTGAAGTTGACCGCACTGACCACTTCGCCTTGCGCCACTTCGGCACAGGCTGCCAGCACATCAGCATCGTCAAGACCGAGGATGGCAGCCATGCCGCCCTGCCCGGCCGGAACGGCTTCCTGCATCAACTGGCCACGACGCTCGACCAGTTTCACTGCGTCGCCGAGGCTCAGGCTGCCAGCGGCAACCAGTGCGCTGTATTCACCCAGGCTGTGGCCGGCAACATACGCCGGACGCGCGCCGCCTTCCGCCAGCCACAGACGCCACAGGGCGATCGAAGCGGTCAGAATGGCCGGTTGGGTTTTATCGGTTTGATTGAGCAACTCTTCCGGCCCTTGCTGGGTCAGTGCCCACAGGTCGTAACCCAGAGCATCGGAGGCTTCTTTGAATGTTTCGAGGACAACCGGATGTTGCGCGCCCAACTCGGCCAGCATGCCGAGGGACTGCGAACCCTGTCCTGGAAAGACGAATGCGAGGGAAGCAGACATGTAACAAGCCCCTAATGATCTTGTCGTCGAAGAATTAGTGTCCCGTTTTGGGGACGCAAGAAACTGACAGTTGGATGGCCAATTGAACTGAGCGGTCACATTTAAGCATTGTCCGACGAAAACGCCTAAAGCAACAAATCCTCCAGACGACCGTGAATGCGCTCCGGCAGATTTTCCTGAATCTCGATCAAGGCCCGGGAAATTGCACTCTGGAACCCTTGAACACCGGCAGAACCGTGACTTTTCACCACAATGCCCTGCAACCCGAGGAAACTCGCCCCGTTATGCCGCGCCGGCGCCAGATCGGCTTGCAAGCGCTTCATCAGCGGCAAGGCCAATGCACCGACCATGCGTGACGGCAGGCTTTTCTTGAACAATGCCTCGATACGCCCGGCAATCATGGTCGCCAGGCCTTCGCTGGATTTGAGCAGGATATTGCCGACAAACCCGTCACACACCACCACATCCGCTTCGCCACGGTACAAACCATCACCTTCGACAAAGCCGATGTAGTTGATACCACGAGCTCGTTGCAGCAAGGTTGCAGCCAGTTTGACCTGCTGATTGCCCTTGATGTCTTCGGTGCCGATGTTCAGCAAGGCCACACGCGGGCGCACGATACCCAGAGTTTCCGCTGCAACCGAGCCCATCACGGCAAACTGCAACAGATGCTCGGCACTGCAATCGACATTGGCGCCCAGATCGAGCAACTGGCAATAGCCTCTCTGCGTCGGAATCGCCGCGACCATGGCTGGCCGGTCGATGCCCGGCAAGGTCTTGAGCACGAAACGCGACAACGCCATCAGCGCCCCGGTATTACCGGCACTGACACACGCCTGGACCTTGCCGTCACGCAACAACTCAAGCGCCACGCGCATCGACGAATCAGGCTTTCCGCGCAGGGCCTGGGCAGGTTTTTCGTCCATGGTGATGACTTCGGACGCCGGAGCAATCGACAGGCGCGCGCGATCCACAGCCGGTTGGCCAGCGATCAATTCTTCAAGGAGGGAGGGGTGACCGACGAGGGTCAGGTGCAGCGAGGGTGTAGCAGACAGGCAAGCAAGGCTGGCCTGAACAATGCTGCGGGGACCGAAGTCCCCGCCCATTGCGTCAATCGCGATGACTTGAGCGGACAAGTGATTACTCGTCAGCGCCCTTGTCGATCACTTTACGGCCACGGTATACGCCTTCTGGCGATACGTGGTGACGCAGGTGAACTTCACCAGTGGTTTTTTCTACAGACAGGGTGCTAGCCTCGAGAGCGTCGTGCGAACGGCGCATGTCACGGGCAGAGCGGGATTTTTTGTTCTGCTGAACAGCCATAATTGATTAACTCCTAAACGTTTGGGTCACGCTTTAACTGCGCCAATACACTGAACGGGTTGGACCGCGTTACCTCGTCCTCGCTCGGTTCGGGCTCATCTGCTCCCGCCGGCTGCTGGCATTCTTCCGGATGATGAGCAGGCACAATGGGCAAGGCGAGCAGAAGCTCCTCCTCGATCAGTGACTGCAGATCCAATGGATCTTCGCCCAGTTCCAGCACGTCATAACCTTTCGGCAACGACTGGGTATTCGCACCCTCCTTCACCACAGCATAACTGCATTCGCTATGGATCGGCAGGGTGACCAGCTCAAGACAACGCTGGCAAACCATTTTGACTTCAGTGTCGATAAAGCTGTGAATTACCACAGATTTACGTTCATCTCGTTCAAAAACGAATTTAGCCTGCACCGTACCGACATTGTCGGAAAGCGGGTCGCAAAGTCTCTCCAAATCGGCCAGCAGCATTTCACCTTGAAGGGTGGTGCCACGATCAGCCAATTTGCGCGGGTCAACGTGAGGTGGAATCGGGTCATTCAACATAGGCGCAGCATTATAGGGACGCACCCGCCCATGTCAAAGGAAATTCAGCCCTGTCCGTCACTTGGAAGCCTCGCTAGAATTCGTGCCTGTCATTTGGAGTTGCGCATGCTGCCTTTATTACTCGCTTCCAGCTCGGTTTATCGCCGGGAATTACTGGCCCGCCTGCGGCTGCCATTCACTTGCAGCTCACCGGATATCGACGAAAGCCATCGACCGGGCGAGTCTGCCATTGATCTGGTAAAACGCCTCGCCGAGGAAAAAGCACGGGCGCTGGCCGGCACTCACCCAGCCCATTTGATCATCGGCTCCGACCAGGTCGCCGTGCTCGGCGACAGGATCATCGGCAAACCCCACACGTTCGAAAAGGCCCGCGAACAACTACTGGCCTCCAGCGGCGCCAGCGTAACCTTCCTGACTGGCCTGGCAGTGCTCAACAGCGAGTATGGCCACTGCCAGGTCGACTGCGTGCCTTTCACCGTCCACATGCGCACACTGGACGCTGCACGCATCGAGCGCTACCTGCGCGCCGAACAGCCCTATGACTGCGCTGGCAGCTTCAAGGCCGAAGGCTTGGGGGTAAGCCTGTTTAAAAGCACGGAAGGCCCTGACGCCACCAGCCTCGTCGGCCTGCCGCTGATTCGCCTGATCGACATGTTGCTCGCAGAAAACGTGCAGATACCCTGAAAAGCAAAAGATCGCAGCCTTCGGCAGCTCCTACAGCGATTGTGTAAGAGCGGCCGAAGGCTGCGATCTTTTGATCCATCCAACAGAATTTAGCGCAGCGACGGACCGTTAAACCCCATCCACATCGCCAGATGCTCAGCCACGCTGGCACCCAGTTTTTTTGAGAAGCGATCGAACGGCGATTCCTGAACAGTGAAATCCACCAGTTCTTTTTCGCCGATCACATCTCTTGCAACCGAACTGGCATTACCCAAGCCATCGATCAACCCCAGCGGCAATGCCTGCTCACCATTCCAGACCAGCCCGGAGAACAGCTCCGGATGCTCCTTGTCCTTCAAGCGATCGCCACGACCCTGCTTGACGCTGTTGATGAACTGCTTGTGCGTGGTATCCAGCACGCCCTGCCAGAACGCAGTTTCTTCAGGCTTCTGCGGCTGGAACGGATCGAGGAACGATTTGTGCTCGCCTGAGGTGTAGGTGCGACGCTCCACACCCAGCTTTTCCATGGTGCCGACAAAACCATAACCGGCCGCCGTCACACCAATGGAGCCCACCAGGCTCGCCTTGTCGGCATAGATCTGATCAGCCGCGCTGGCGATGTAATAGGCACCAGAAGCGCCCAGATCAGAAATTACCGCGTAGAGCTTGATGTCCGGATTCAGGCCACGCAGACGGCGAATCTCGTCATAGACATAACCCGACTGCACCGGACTGCCGCCCGGGCTGTTGATGCGCAGGATGACGCCCTTGACCTTTTTATCTTCGAAAGCGGCGCGCAGGCTGCCGACGATATTGTCGGCGCTGGCCGGCTCCTTGTCGGCGATCATGCCGGTGACGTCGATCAGCGCGGTGTAATTGCCACTGCGGGTCGCGGCTTTTTCCATGTCCATCAGCGGCGAGAACAGCAGCAACGCGCCAAACAGGTACACAAATGTCAGCAGCTTGAAGAAAATCCCCCAGCGCCGGGAGCGACGCTGCTCTTGCACACCGGCCAGCAGGGTCTTTTCCAATAGCTTCCAGCTTTTTTCGTCACCGCTCTCTGCGCTCGCCTTGGCGGGCGCCTTCCATTCGTCGGCCATGCCTTCTACTCCAGCAAAAACGTATTAAGCCCGCTGACTCAGCCAGGCATGTAATTCAGAAAAGCGATCAATGGCCAATCGCGGCTCGAACAGATTCAGTGCGTCGATAGACTGAGCCCCGTAGCTGACAGCCACCGAATCCATACCGGCATTACGTGCCATCTGCAAATCGAAGGATGAATCGCCGACCATCAACGCCTGCTCCGGACGAACCTCGCAATGAGCAAGGATCTGCTCAAGCATCAGCGGATGCGGCTTGCTGGCGGTTTCATCGGCGGCACGGGTGATATCGAAATACTCCGCCCAACCGTGCGCCTTCAGTACCCGATCCAATCCGCGCCGGGCCTTGCCCGTTGCGACCGCCAGGTGATAACCCTCGGCACGAAACGCCTCCATCGACTCGACCACACCTTCGAACAACGGCGAAGGCACAGCCTCCGAGGCGATGTAGTGATCGGCGTAGTGCTCACGAAAGGCGATCAGCTCGGCATCGCTGATTTCCGGGTACAGCGTGCGGATGGCTTCCGGCAAACCCAGCCCAATGATGCCCTTGACGGCAAAATCATCGCGCAGTTGAAAACCGGATCGCTCGGAGGCCACATGCATCGCCTCGACAATCCGACCAATGGAATCGGCCAGGGTGCCATCCCAATCGAAAATCAGCAGCTTGTAATCAGATGGGTGCACTCAAGCGCTCCACGGTTTTGGCCCACATCTCATCGACCGGCGCCTGAAGCTTCAGTTCGCCGCCATCGGGCAGTGGCACGGTCAGCATGTAGGCGTGCAGGAACAGGCGCTTGCCGCCCAGATCGCGGATTTCCTTACTGAAATCGTCATCGCCGTATTTGGTGTCGCCGGCAATGCAGTGCCCGGCGTGCAAGGTGTGGACACGAATCTGGTGAGTGCGGCCGGTGATCGGCTTGGCTTCGATCAGGGTGGCAAAGTCGCCAAAACGACGCAGGACCTTGAACACGGTCACCGACTCCTTGCCCTCCTCCTCGTCGACCTCGACCATACGCTCGCCAGAGCGCAGATTGCTCTTGCCGAGCGACGCTCGAACTTGCTTGATCGAGGACGCCCAGTTACCGCGAACCAGCGCCATATAGCGCTTGTCGACGCCATCGCCGCGCAAGGCTGTGTGCAAGTGACGCAGCATGCTGCGCTTCTTGGCGATCATCAGCAGGCCGGAGGTGTCACGGTCGAGACGGTGAACCAGTTCCAGCTCCTTGCAATCGGGACGCAACTGACGAAAGGCTTCGATGACGCCGTAATTCAAGCCGCTGCCGCCGTGAACAGCGATACCGCAAGGCTTGTTGATCACGATCAGCGCTTTGTCTTCGAAGACAATCGAGGCTTCCAGGCGCTGCAGCAGGCCTTGGGCCAATGGCACCGGCTCGTCCCGTTCAGGCACGCGAACCGGCGGGACGCGCACGATATCGCCCGCCTGCAGCTTGTATTCGGGCTTGATCCGGCCTTTGTTCACCCGCACTTCGCCTTTGCGCAAAATGCGATAAATCAAGGTCTTGGGCACGCCTTTGAGCCGAGCGAGAAGGAAATTATCAATACGTTGGCCGGCATATTCCGGCGAGACCTCAAGCAGTTGTACGCTTGGGGTCGAAGGGGCAGTAGTCGTCATGGCGCGGATGATAACAATTTTTTATGGAATTGAAGCACTTAATCATTGCTGCTATAGTCGCGAACGCCGCCAAAAGCGGCTGGGCAGCGGACCAACGGTCAAAAACCGGCCCTGACCAACGCAATTCACCAGGACGCGAGGCCGTCCTACGGGGCTTTCGCTACGTAACGGTGGAGTTTGCAGGTGTAACGAGCGCAGGTGACATGAGGCCTGAATCATGCCGCAAAGCAGAGTTTTTCACTCGCTTTACGAGCAAATATTCACGGCCAGTTCACAAAGTGCAGTCAGCTGCGAATGACCCCGAGCGAACGCTTCGGAAACAACGCCTAAATTAGCCATGATGCGTGACCTCCCCCTTTCGGAGCTCACGGTAAATGCCAACCCGCTGCGGATTCTGCGCGCGGCAGCACCCGAATTATCAGGGATACGTGTAGGGTGGAGATGCACAACCGCTGGACTGTGTAGCAATAGGCTTTATCAAGACGCTTCATCTCGTCCACAGCCGCCGGTTGATTCCTCCTCCTGACTGAGTGCTCAAGAGCCACAGCAAGCAGGACGCGTACGTCGCGATGAAGGCCCACATTGGCCGGACTTCGCTGGACACGGGAAATGGCCAACCACTCCCGACGCACCTGACACCGACCGTGAGAAGTCGTGTGTGCCGAACGCCGTTTCCGGCAGCCCGGAAACCGACGGTACTACATGAAAAGAATGCTGATTAACGCAACTCAACCCGAAGAGTTGCGTGTTGCACTGGTAGATGGCCAGCGCCTCTACGACCTGGACATCGAATCCGGTGCACGCGAGCAGAAGAAGGCCAACATTTATAAAGGCCGGATTACTCGCATCGAACCAAGCCTTGAGGCTGCCTTTGTCGATTTCGGCTCCGAGCGCCACGGCTTCCTGCCCCTCAAAGAAATCTCCCGCGAATACTTCAAGAAAGCCCCCGAAGGCCGCGTCAACATCAAGGACGTCCTGAGCGAAGGCCAGGAAGTCATCGTGCAGGTCGAGAAAGAAGAACGTGGCAACAAGGGCGCCGCCCTGACCACCTTCATCAGCCTGGCCGGTCGTTATCTGGTTCTGATGCCGAACAACCCGCGTGCCGGCGGTATTTCCCGTCGCATCGAAGGTGAAGAGCGCAACGAACTGCGTGAAGCCCTGAACGGTCTGGTTGCCCCGGCCGACATGGGTCTGATCGTGCGCACTGCCGGCCTGGGCCGTAGCAGCGAAGAAATGCAGTGGGACCTCGATTACCTGCTGCAACTCTGGACCGCCATCAAAGAAGCCTCGCTGGATCGCGCCGCGCCTTTTCTGATCTACCAGGAAAGCAACGTGATCATCCGCGCCATCCGCGATTACCTGCGCCAGGACATCGGCGAAGTGCTGATCGACAGCGTTGAAGCCCAGGACGAAGCCCTGACCTTCATTCGCCAGGTGATGCCGCAGTACGCCAGCAAGATCAAGCTGTACGAAGACAGCGTTCCGCTGTTCAACCGTTTCCAGATCGAAAGCCAGATCGAAACCGCTTTCCAGCGTGTGGTCGAACTGCCTTCCGGCGGTTCCATCGTTATCGATCCGACCGAAGCCCTGGTGTCCATCGACATCAACTCGGCGCGCGCCACCAAAGGCAGCGACATCGAAGAAACCGCTCTGCAAACCAACCTTGAAGCCGCCGAAGAAATCGCCCGTCAGTTGCGCCTGCGCGACATCGGCGGCCTGATCGTCATCGACTTCATCGACATGACCCCTGCCAAGAACCAGCGCGCCGTGGAAGAAAAAGTCCGCGAATGCCTGGAAGCCGACCGCGCTCGCGTGCAAGTCGGTCGCATCTCGCGCTTCGGCCTGCTGGAAATGTCCCGTCAGCGCCTGCGTCCATCCCTGGGCGAAAGCAGCGGCATCGTTTGCCCGCGTTGCAGCGGCACCGGGATCATCCGCGATGTTGAATCGCTGTCCCTGGCGATCCTGCGCCTGATCGAAGAAGAAGCCCTGAAAGACCGCACCGCCGAAGTTCGCGCACAAGTGCCGATCCCGGTCGCCGCGTTCCTGCTCAACGAAAAACGCAACTCGATCACCAAGATCGAACTGCGCACCCGTGCCCGCATCGTCATCCTGCCGAACGATCACCTCGAAACGCCGCACTTCGAAGTTCAGCGTCTGCGTGATGACAGCCCGGAAGCCGCCACCAACCAGTCCAGCTACGAAATCGCCGCTGCCGCTGCCGATGTGGAAGAAGTTCAGCCAGCCGCCGCGACCCGCACCCTGGTTCGCCAGGAAGCCGCGGTCAAGACTGCTCCAGCCCGCGCCAATGCTCCGGTTCCGACCGAAGTTGCTGCGCCAGCCCCTGCCCCGGTTGCCGCGCCAGAGCCAAGCCTGTTCAAAGGCCTGGTGAAGTCGCTGGTCAGCCTGTTCGCTACCAAGGAAGAGCCTGCCGCTCCGGTCGTGGTTGAAAAACCGGCTACCGAGCGTCCGGCCCGCAACGAAGAGCGTCGCAACGGTCGTCAGCAGAGCCGCAACCGTAACGGTCGCCGCGATGAAGAGCGCAAGCCGCGTGAAGAACGTGCACCGCGTGAAGAGCGCGCACCACGTGAGCCACGCGAAGAGCGTCAGCCACGCGAAGCCCGCGAAGAAACCCCAGCCGTAGCTCGCGAAGAACGCGCACCACGCGCACCGCGTGAAGAACGTGCACCGCGTGCTCCGCGCGAAGACCGCAAGCCACGTGGCGAGCGCGAAGAGCGCGTACGTGAACTGCGTGAGCCGCTGGATGCCGCTCCGGCCGCCGCAGCCGCTGCCGCTGTTGCCACCACAGAAGAACGTCCGGCCCGCCAGCCACGTGAAGAACGCGCTCCACGCCCACCGCGTGAAGAACGTCAACCACGTGCCGAGCAAGCCGCTGCCGCCGTTGCCGAAGAAGAGCTGACAACCAACGAAGAGCAACTGCAGGAAGATGGTCAGGACGGCGCCGAAGGCGATCGCCCACGCCGCCGCTCCCGTGGCCAGCGTCGTCGCAGCAACCGTCGTGAGCGTCAGCGTGACGCCAACGGCAACGTGATCGAAGGTTCGGACGAGTCCGAAGCCGGCGAAAACGCTGAAGAGCCAAGCACTGCCGATCTGGCCGCCGGCCTGGCTGTTACCGCAGCCGTTGCCAGCTCCGTGATCAGCGCTCCGGCTGAAGCACAAGCCAACGAGCAAGCCGAACGCGCCACTGCCGCCACCCTGGAAACTGCTCCGGTTGAAGCGCCAGTCGTTGAAGCGACCACGCCGGTAGAAGTGACCACCTCGCCTGAAATCGAAGTGGCCCAAGCACCAGAAGCTCAGCCAGTGGTTGAAGCGGCTGCTGAAGCTGTTGTTACCGAAGCGCCTGCCGAGGTTGCAGAACCGGTTGTTGAAACCGTGACTGAAGTTGTTCGTGAAGTTCGCGAAGAACAAACCGCGTTCAACTGGATTGCCGAACCAGCCGTTGCTGAAACTCCAGCGCCAGTCGTTGAAGCGGAAGTCGCTGAAGCAATGGTTTCCGAGCCGGTTGTTGCCGCTGCCGAGCCTGCTCCAGTGGTTGAAGCACCGGTTGTCGCCGAAGTGGCGGCTCCAGTGGTCGAAGCCGCTCAGGTTAGCGCATTGACGCCAAGTGGCCGCGCGCCGAACGATCCACGTGAAGTGCGTCGTCGCAAGCGTGAAGAAGAGCGCCTGCAGAAGGAAGCCGAACTGGCTGCCGCTGCTGCTCCGGTTGCTGAAGCCGTTGTCGCTGAAGAAGCAGCACCGGTTGTTGCTGAAGTCGTCGAGGCAGCACCTGCCCCGGTTGCCGAAGTTGCTGCCGAGCCAGCTGAATCGTTGATCCACGAAGCGCCACGCTCCGTGCAGGAAGCGGTAGAGAAACACGAACAAGCCGAAGAAAAAGAGCACGAGCCTAAACCACTCGTCTGATTCCCTCGGTCAATAAAAAGCCCCGCCTGGTGATCCCAGGCGGGGCTTTTTTATGCATAAAAATCAAAAGATCGCAGCCTTCGGCAGCTCCGACATTTGGATCCCGGACATCCTGTAGGAGCTGCCGAAGGCTGCGATCTCTTTGCTATCACCCAAAGATCAACTTCTCCGGCACATCCACATCCCACAAAACCCCGGGATCATCCACTGCCACTTCAACCACTCGCCCCTGCGCAAACAACGGCTTGGCCCCGCGATCACCCGACAACGCCATCAACCCCGATTCAAAGCTGCGGCCAAACCCCACCGGATGCCCATATTCCCCGTCCTGCACCGGAACACTGATGCAATCATCAGCCACCTGCGCCAGAACCTGCTCAATAGTCGAAGGCAGGATAAACGGCATATCTCCCAACACCATCAACCAGCCACCGAGGTGTGCAGACGCGGCGACTCCAGCGGCAATGCTATCGCCCATTCCGGTGGATTCGATCAGCACGATTTCACAGCCATAGGCCTTGGCCATGCGAATCACCTGTGGACGATCAGCGGTGGTCACCAGCACACGCTTTTCCAGCGTGGCCGGCAGATTCACCAGCACGTGCTCGATCACCGAACGAACCGCACCATCACGCCCCGTACAGTCCGTCAGTAACTTGTCCTTATCCTCACCCGCGACTTGCCGGAACCGACTGCCCTGTCCCGCCGCCAGAATGATTGCTCCGATGGATTCGCTCATACGCGCTCCCGTACTGGCTTTTTCTGTTTCAATTCGACGCCATTCTTGATCGCGACAATTTCCGCCATCAGCGACAAGGCGATTTCCGCCGGACTGTGGCTGCCGATGTGCAAGCCGATCGGGCCGTGCAGCCGCTCGATTGCCTGTTGCGACAAGCCCAGTTGCGCCAGGTTTTCCCGACGTTTCTGGCTGTTGACCCGAGAGCCCAGCGCTCCGACATAAAAAGCCCTGGAGTCGAGGGCGGTGAGCAGCGCCATGTCGTCCAGACGCGGGTCGTGGGTCAGGGCGACAATGGCCGTGCGTTCGTCAGTCTGGATATTGAGCACCGCATCGTCGGGCATGCCAGAGACAAATCGTCCGTGCTGTTCTTCCCAGCCGTAGACAAACTCGGTGCGTGGATCGCAGATCAGCACCTCGAAATCCAGCAGCCGGGCCATTTCGGCGACATAACGAGACAACTGCCCCGCACCGATCAGCAGCAGGCGCCAGCGCGGGCCATAAATGGCCCGCAGCGTCTTGCCATCAAAGGACAGCACATCCGATTTGTCGGCCGGCTGTAGGACCACTTCACCGGTCGCGATATCCAGCGAACGCGCGACGATTTGATGATCCTCGCAGCGCGCCAGCAACTCGGCGACCCAATCCGCGTCGCCGACCCGCTCCTCGGTCAAACGCAAGGTGCCACCGCAGGGCAGGCCGAAACGCGCTGCCTCTTCACGAGTGACGCCATAGGTAATCAACTGCACCGGCGGGCCATCGACCGGAATGCGACCGTCATGCAACCGCGCAATCAGGTCATCTTCGACACAACCGCCCGACACCGAACCAATCACCACGCCATCTTCACGCAACGCCAACATCGCGCCAGGCGCCCGGGGCGCGGTGCCCCAGGTCTGGACCACGCTGTACAACACCACCCGCTGACCGGCGCGGCGCCATTCCAGCACGCTGCGCAGGACATTCAGATCGACGCTGTCCATCAGGCCTGCGCCTTCTGCCAGCCCTGGAGCTGATAGCGAATCGGCAGGTCGCGGATGCGTTTGCCGGTGGCGGCGAAGATCGCGTTGCACAACGCCGGGGCAATCGGCGGCACGCCCGGCTCGCCGACGCCGCCCAACGGGACGGTGCCCGGTGGCGTAACCAGATGCACGGCGACTTCCTTCGGCGCCAGCGACATGCGCGCCACTTCGTACATGTGGAAGTTGTCCTGCTGGACCTTGCCGTCCTTGAAGCTGATCTCACCCAGCACAGCGTTGCCCAGGCCCATGACGCAGGCGCCTTCGAACTGTGCGCGAATCCGTTCGGGGTTGATCTGCGGCCCGCAATCCACGGCGATGTCCGCCTTGTGCACGATCAACGTGCCGTCGTCTTTGACTTCAACCTCGATCACCGCCGCCACGTAGGTGACGAAACTGTAATGCACCGCCAGGCCCAGGCCTCGGCCCTTCGGCAACTCACGGCCCCAACCGGCGGCTTTGGCGGCGGTTTCCAGCACGGTGCGCAAGCGCCCGGTATCAATCGGATAACGCTCGGGCGATTCGCCGTAGTTCCATTCTTCACTCAAGGTACGCGGATCGATCTGCCGATCCGGGCCGAGCAATTTGATCTGGTACTTGAGCGGGTCCTGCCCGGCCTTGTGCGCCAGTTCATCGATGAAGCTCTGGATCGCGAAGCCGTGGGGAATGTTCGACACCGAGCGATACCAGCCAACGCGGGTGTGCACCGTCGCTTCAGGGTTTTCCAGGCGGATGTTGGGGATCGCGTAGGCCATGTTGGTGAAGCCCATGCCCAACTCGAAAGCCGCCTCGTGATTCATGCCCGGCGCGAACAACGCAGTGATGCTCGGTGCCACCGTGCGGTGCAACCAACCGGACGGCAGGCCATCCTTGTTCAGGCTGGCCTTGAGGTATTCCGCCGACACGGTGTGGAAGTAGGAACAATGGATATCGTCTTCACGGGTCCATTGCACGCGTACGGCTTTGCCAGGAAATTCCTTGGCGAGGATGGCCGCCTCGATGATGAAGTCAGGCTTGGACTTGCGACCGAAACCGCCACCCAGCAGCGTCACGTTGAACGTGACGTTATCGAACGGCAGACCGAGGCGCTCACCGATTCTTGTGCGGGTGACCTGCGGCGCCTGGCTCGGCCCCCAGGCTTCGCACACGCCATCCTTGTAGCGGGCGATGGCGACCATTGGCTCCATCGGCGACTGCGACAGATGCGGTAGGTAGTAAGAGGCTTCCAGCGTGCTGTCGGCGCTGCCCATGGCTTCGTCGATGTTGCCAGTGTTGCGCACGACTTTGCCGGGCTTGAGGGACGCAGCCTCCAGTTCCTTGCGGTAGGCGATCGAGTCATAACTGGCATTGGCGCCGTCATCCCACTCGATTTTCAATGCCTCACGGCCCTTGATCGCCGCCCAGGTGTTGTTCGCCACCACGGCAATGCCGCCCAGCGGTTGAAACTCCGAAGGCAAAGGACGACTTTCGATCTGCACCACCTTGACCACGCCCGGGACCTTCATCGCCGCACTGGCATCGAAGCTTTTGACCTTGCCGCCGTAGACCGCAGGCCGGGCAATGGTGGCGAACAGCATGCCGTCGAAATGCACATCGGCACCGTACACCGCGCGCCCGTTGACGATGTCGTCACCGTCGATGGCCTTGGTGCCTTCCTTGCCGATGTAGCGGAATTCCGACGGTTGCTTGAGTTTCAGGCTGTCACGCGCCGGAACGGCCAAGGCACCGGCAGCTGCGGCCAGCGCACCATACTCCAGTTCACGACCGGTGGGTTTGTGGATGACTTTGTGCAATTGCGCATGGCATTCGCTGACCGGGACTTTCCACTGATTGGCAGCGGCCTGCTCCAGCATGGTCCGCGCAGCGGCACCGCAGCGGCGCATCGGCTCGTACCAGTGGCGCATGCTGCGCGAGCCGTCGGTGTCCTGGTTGCCGAAGCGCACTTCGTCACCCGGTGCCTGCTGCACCTTGACCCGCGCCCAGTCCGCTTCCAGCTCGTCGGCCACCACCATCGTCAGGCTGGTACGAACGCCCTGGCCCATTTCCGAACGGTTGCACATCACGGTCACCGTGCCGTCGGCCGCAATGCTGACGTACACCTTGGGATCATCGACCCAACCATGGGGCATACCGTCGGCGCCGAACTTCTTCTCTTCTTCGGCAAACGCGTCCTGCCAGCCCCAGCTCGCGGCAACCACCAGGGCACCGGCAGCGCCCACACCTTTAAGGAAACCACGGCGACTGAGGTTGCTCAGGGCGAAATAATTCGGTAACTGGCTCATGCCTTGGCCTCCTTCAGGTGGGTGGATGCCTGGCGGATGGCAGTCTTGATGCGGTTGTAAGTGCCGCAACGACAGATGTTGCCGACCATCGCCTCTTCGATCTGCTCATCGCTCGGGTTCGGATTGGTTTTGAGCAGCGCAGTGGCGGACATGATTTGCCCGCCCTGGCAGAAACCGCATTGCGCCACGGCGGTATCGAGCCAGGCTTGCTGCACGACTTTACCGACCGGGTCGGCATGGACGTTTTCGATGGTGGTGACGTTCTGCCCGACTACCGAGCCGATCGGCGTGATGCAGCTACGTGCCGGAGCGCCTTCGATATGAATGGTGCACGCACCGCACAGGCCCATGCCGCAGCCAAACTTGGTGCCGTTATAGCCGGCCACATCGCGGATCGCCCAGAGCAGCGGCATGTCCTCGGTGACGTCGAGTTGATGGTCTTGACCGTTGAGTTTCAGGGTAATCATGGGCACGCCCGCATAGTTCTTGAGTTATGGGGTCGAGCAATCTGCCATTGGATCTTGGTTCGGTACGCAGATCGACTCAGGCTATTGGGCTCTCTTGTGCTGACGGGAGCGTCTGCACCGGGCCTTTAATGGAGAAAATGCTTTGCATCGTTAGCTCGCTAAGTTAACGCAGCATTAACAAAAAAGCCCTGCACTTTTCATCAGTGCAGGGCTTTGGATTGAACCATTAAAGCGTAGTCTCAATAACGGTTCGGCTCCATCTCCAGCTCGACATGGAAACGTTCTGAAATGTCTTTCTGGATACGCTGCGCCAAGTCGAGCAATTGCAGGCCGGTGGCGCTGCCGTAGTTGACCAGCACCAGCGCCTGCAACTTGTGCACGCCCGCGTCGGCATCACGGAAACCTTTCCACCCTGCCCGCTCGATCAGCCATCCGGCGGCGATTTTCATCTGCCCGTCGGGTTGCGCGTAGGCCACCAGATCGGGGTATTCGCCCTTGAGCTGCGCGACCAACGCCGCTGGCACCAACGGGTTCTTGAAGAAGCTGCCGGCATTGCCGAGCACCGCCGGGTCCGGGAGCTTTTCGTTGCGGATGCTGCAAATCGCCTGGCTGACATCGGTGGCGGTCGGATGCTCGATGCCTTGCTCGGTCAGGCGCTGGCGAACAGGGCCGTATTCCAGGTGCAGATGCGCAGCACGGTCGAGTGCGAAGCGTACGCGCAGGATCAACCAGCGCCCCGGTTCCTGTTTGAACAGGCTGTCGCGGTAGGCAAAGTTGCACTCATCCAGGTTGAAGTCGCGCAGTTCGCCGCTGTGGCGATCAAGCGCCGTCAGACCGGCGAACACGTCTTTGATCTCAACCCCGTAAGCGCCGATGTTTTGCATCGGTGCCGCACCGACGGTGCCGGGAATCAGGCTGAGGTTTTCCAGACCCGACAAACCCTGCGCCAACGTGTGCTGCACGAATGGATGCCAAGGTTCGCCGGCCTCGGCCTCGATCACCACTTTGCTGCCGTCATCGCTCACCACGCGAATCCCGCGTGTGGCCATGCGCAACACCAGCGACTCGATATCCGCCGTCAGCAGCAAATTGCTGCCGCCGCCGATCACCAGCACCGGAACATGATGCTCAAGCCCATAGGCCAAGGCTTCTCGCACATCGGCGTCGCTATGGGCTTCGGCGAACAGGCGAGCCTGAACATCCACGCCAAAGCTGTTGAACGGCTTGAGTGAAACCTGCGACCGAACCTGCAAACTCATAACCGTCCCTTCAATTCCACAACCAGCAGATCACTGGCGCGCTCGATCAAATCCAGCACCTGCTCGAAGCCCTGGTCGCCGTCGTAATACGGATCCGGGACTTCGTCGATTTCCGACTCATAACGACGCAGGAACAAATCCAGCTCGGCCTTGCCCTTGGCCGGTTGCAGGGCCTTGAGGTTGCGCAGGTTGCTGTTGTCCATCGCCAGGATCAGGTCGTAGGTGGCGAAATCGGCGCGGGTCACTTGCTGGGCACGTTGCATGGACAAGTCATAGCCACGCAGCTTTGCCGCCGCCTGACTGCGCTTGTCCGGCGCTTTGCCAACATGCCAATCGCCGGTGCCGGCGGAGGCGACTTCGACCAGATCGGCCAGCCCCGCCTCACGCAGTTTGTGGCGCAAAACACCTTCAGCCGTGGGTGAACGGCAGATGTTGCCCAGGCAGACAAACAGAACCCGCATCAGGCCTCCAGCAGGCGACGAACGCGCTCAAGGTCTTCAACGGTATCGACACCGGGCGGCGGCGCGATCAGCGCGTCGGCGACGTGAATTCGCACGCCGTGCCACAGGGCACGCAACTGTTCCAGGCACTCGGTGTTTTCCAGCCAGCACGGGCCCCAGCTGACGAAGTCGTGCAGGAAACCAGCGCGATAGGCGTAGATACCGATGTGGCGGCGATAGGGCACGCCTTCCGGCAATTGCTCGCGGTTCACCGCGAACGCATCCCGAGCCCAAGGCAAGGTCGAGCGACTGAAGGTCAGCGCCAGGCCATTGAGGTCGCTGACTACCTTGACCACGTTGGGATTGAACAGGGTTTCCGCGTCTTCGATCGGCTCGGCCAAGGTGGCCATGCGCGCTTCCGTGTGGACGGCCAGGTTGGCAGCGACCTGATCGATCACGCTCGCCGGGATCAAAGGTTCGTCACCCTGGACATTGACCACGATGGCATCGGGCGCCAGGCCCAGTTTCGTCGCGACTTCCGCCAAGCGATCGGTGCCGGAATTGTGATCCTCGCGGGTGAGCACCACTTCGGCGCCAAACCCTTTGCAAGCTTCGACGATGCGCGCATCGTCAGTGGCGACCACGACACGCTGGGCGCTGCTTTTGCTCGCCTGTTCCCAGACGTGCTGGATCATCGGCTTGCCGGCGATCAACAGCAGCGGCTTGCCCGGCAAACGGGTGGAGGCGTAACGCGACGGAATGACAACGGTAAAGGCTGTGGTCATTTATCCAGACGCTCGTCGGTGGTCAGGGTGCGGGCTTCGGTTTCGAGCATCACCGGGATGCCATCGCGAATCGGGTACGCCAGACCTGCGCCCTTGCTGATCAGCTCGGTTTTGTCGGCACTGAGCTTGAGCGGGCCTTTGCAGACCGGGCAAGCGAGGATATCGAGCAATTTGGTGTCCATGAGCACTCCCTGGATAAAAACGGTTTAAGGCAACAGACGAGCCGGCAACAGGCGCATCAACTGTGTGTCGAACCAGGCCACGAAGGCCGGCGACGGCACAGCATCGACCGCCAGGTACCACCAGTCGGCGGCGGCGAAGGCACGGCACTTCACCGCGTCCTTTTCGGTCATCACCAACGGCAATGACGGGGTGAAATTCAAGGCCTGCACGCTGTATTCGGCGTGATCGGCGAACGCGTGCGGGACTGGCTGCCAGTGTAGCGTTTCGAGGGTCTTGAAGAAACGCTGCGGGTTGCCGATCCCGGCCACGGCGTGCAGCGCCTGACCTGCTGAAAAATGATCGAGGGGACGTCGTTCGCCGCTTTTCAGGTTGACCAGCGCAGTGGGTTGCAACTGGAAGGCGAAACCATCATCGCGATCAGCCGTGGCGCCGTTGTAGAGCACCGCGTCGACACTTTGCAGACGCTCGACCGGCTCGCGCAACGGCCCGGCCGGCAGGCAACGCCGATTGCCGAGGCCTCGGGCGGCGTCGATCAGCACCAGTTCCAGATCCCGGGCCAGTCGGTAATGCTGCATGCCGTCATCGGAGAGGATCAGGTCCAGCGGTTCGCTGGCCAGCAAGGCTTTGACGGCGCTGCTGCGATCAGGGTCGATCATCAGCGGCACGCCGGTGCGTTGAACGATCAGCAAAGGTTCATCGCCGGCAATTTCCGCGCTTTGATCCGCCTCGACTCGCCATGGCAACTGCGGCGGTTTGGCACCGTAACCACGGCTGACCACGCCAACCCGCAAGCCGCTACGCTGGCAATGCTGGATCATCCACAGGATCAGCGGCGTCTTGCCGGTGCCGCCAACCGTGATGTTACCGACGACGATCAACGGCACCGGTGGCTGGTAGATTTCACCCTCGCCCGCGAGAAAGCGTTTGCGCTTGTTGTTGACCACGCGCCGGTAGAGCCACTCCAGCGGCTGCAACAGCTTCAGGGCCGGATGACCGGCGTACCACGCGGCGAGCAGACGATCGGACATGGCCATCAGGGCGCGGTCGGCGCCGCCTCGACTGTGGTCATGCGCAATTGGCTGAAGCCAAGCTTGCCGGCGGCGTCCATCGCAGTGATGACCGACTGATGCTGGGATTTACCGTCGGCGCTGATGGACAGCGGCAGACTGGTATCGCCATTGGATTCTTTCTGCAGCGCTTCAATCAATGTGGCCAGGTCGCTTTTCGGCAAAACATGGTTGTTCACGGAGAACACGCCGTCGGCGCTGATGGCGATATCGAGCTGCCGGGTCTGGTCATCGGCCGAAGCGCCGCTGACCGCTTCCGGCAGCTCGACACGCAACTGGGTTTCACGGGTGAAGGTCGTGGTCACGACGAAAAACAGCAGCAGGATAAACACCACGTCGATCAGCGACGCGAGGTTGATGTCCACCGTTTCCCGTGGTTTGCGGCGGAATTTCACGCTTTGCCCTCGGTCAGGTCCACGTCGCGGTCGCCCTGCACTACCTCGACGAGTTTGATCGCTTCCTGCTCCATCCCGACCACCAGCTCATCGATCCGGCGTTGCAGGAATCGATGGAAGAATACCGCCGGGATACCGACCATCAAACCGGCAGCCGTGGTGATCAGGGCCTTGGAAATACCACCGGCCAGCACCGAAGCGTTGGTGGTCATGCCACTGCCGGTGAATGCGCTGAAAATATCGATCATGCCCAGCACGGTACCGAGCAAGCCCAGCAACGGCGCCATGGCCGCAATGGTGCCGAGGGCGTTGATGTAACGCTCCAGATCGTGGATGACCCGCGCCGCAGCCTCTTCGATGCACTCTTTCATGATCTCGCGACCATGCTTGGAGTTGGCCAGGCCGGCGGCGAGGATTTCACCCAGAGGCGAGTTGGCGCGCAGTTCCTTGAGCCTGTCTTTGTTGAGCTTCTTGTCTTTGATCCAGACCCAGACCTGCCCGAGCAGGTGCTCCGGGGTCACGCGACTGGCTCGCAGGGTCCACAGACGCTCGGCAACGATCGCCATGGCCGCGATGGAACTCAGAATGATCGGCAGCATCATCCAGCCGCCGGATTTGACCAATTCCCACACAGTGTCAGTCCCCTCGAAAAAGTGCGCCACTCTAACATAGGGGGTGGGCGCACCGAAGACCGCGATGTCGCATCCGGTCGGGCTTTGATTACACTCGGTTATCGCTACAAGGGTGGCGGATCGCGCCAGAACCGCTGTTCCTGACGCATCGAACGCGGTGATTGGAAACGTCCGAGTTGCAGATGAATGGCACCCTGTTCCGCACTGTCATAGATCGCCATTGCGCGTTTCCGATAGCGCGCCATGACCGTCGGATGAGGATGACCGAACGAATTACCCTGACCACGGGAGATCAGCACCGCTTTAGGCTGCAAGCCGTTGAGCAGCGCCATCGAAGATGAACTGCGACTGCCGTGGTGCGGCGCCTGCAACCAGTCGGTCGGCACGGCCAATGGGCTTTCGAGCAGTGCGCGCTCGGCGTTGGTGTCGATGTCGCCGGTCAACAACAATTGCTCACCGTTGGCTTCAATCTGCAAAACACAGGACTTCTGATTACTGTCGCTGGCTGACGACCATTGCCAGAGCCGGAACTGAACACCGTCCCAGGTCCATTGCCGGTCGGTTTCACAGGCTTGGGCTTGCAACTCGACCGGCAGCGCCGCAGGATCGCCACTGATTACACGCTTGACCGGCAGCCCGTTGGCAACCGCGCGGGCGCCACCGGCATGGTCGGCGTCGGCGTGGCTGATCAGCATCAGATCGAGTTCTTTCACGCCCAGTTTGCGTAATGACGGCAATACGACTCGCTCTCCCAGGTCGAAATCGCCGAAACGCGGGCCCGTGTCGTACAGCAGTGTGTGATGCCGGGTGCGCACCAAAATCGCCAGTCCCTGTCCGACATCCAGTTGCCAGACATCGGCGATGCCTTCCGGTAACTCGGGGCGCGGCGGAAAAATCAGCAACAGCAGCATGGGCCACCCCAACGCACGCATTGGCACGCCTCGGGGTAGAAGCAACAGAAAAGATCCCAACGCGCCAACGCACCAGACCCAAAACGGAATCGCCATGGGTACCCACGCAGAAATCTGACCCGCGACCAACGCCAGTCCCTTGAACAATCCATCGATCAAACCACCCGCCAGCCACAGCAAGCCTTCGCCCACGTAAGGCACCGGCAACAACAAGGTGCCGAGCAATGCGGGAGGCAGCACCACCAGACTGATCCAGGGCACCGCCAGCAAGTTGACCAACGGCCCACTCACGCTTATCGGCAATCCCAGCACCAGCAATAACGGGCCCAATCCCAACGCGATCAACCATTGCGCGCGGGTCCAGGTTTGCCACCAATGCCAAGGGCCCAACCGGCCGCCGAAGGTGAAAATCAGCACCGCCACCGCCGCGAAGGACAACCAGAACCCCGGCTGAAGACTCGCCAGCGGATCGAGCAGCAAAACGCCATTGAGCGCCAGCAACAGCGGCCACCAGGCGCCAAGATGACGAAACCGCAGGCGCCACAACAGCACCAGCCCGATCATCAAACAGGCCCGACGCACCGGCACCTCAAAACCGGCCAGCAATCCGTAACCGAGAGCGGCCGCAAATGCCAGGCCACAGGCCCAGGGCAGCCATGGCAGACGGCTGGGCCACAGGCCATAACGGGCAAGACCGGCGATCAACAGATACACCACGCCTGCGAGCAAACCGATGTGCTGTCCGGAAATCACCAACAGGTGCACGGTGCCGGTGTCCTGCAACACCTGCCAGTCCTCACGGCTCAGCCCGGCGCCATCGCCCAGCACCAAAGCCGCCAGCGCACCGGCTCGTCCCTGGGCGTCTACCGCTTGAAGCCTCTGGCGGATACCGTCGCGCCAGGCCCATCGCGCTTGCGCCAGTCGCTCGCCGTCCTTGACCGTTCCGGTCGCACCGATGCGTTGCGCCAGCAGCCAGGCGTCGTAATCGAAAGCATGCGGATTGAGCAAACCCGCAGGACGCTTCAACTTGACCGCCAGTCGCCAGCGCTCGCCACTGTTCACCGGCGGGCCGTCATACCAGGCCACGCGCATGAGTTGCGGCACTTTTGCATGTCGCGAGCGGGCATCTGCCAATTCGAAACGTACGACGCCTTCGCTGTTCTGGGGCAACCCCACCACCCGCCCTTCGACCCAGCGGGTTTCGCCATCGAGGCTCCGCGACAGTCGATCGTCCAGCGCCCAATGCGCCTGCGCGCAAGCCCAACTCAAACCGAACAGGAAGAACGCCACGGGGTACGTCCTGAACGGCAGCAACATCAAACCGACCACCGGCATCAACAACCACAAACCGACCGGCGGCAATGCCGGTAAAAAACGCAGGGCCAGCAATCCCAGTGCCAGCGCCATCATCCCTGTGCGCATATGCCCGTCCTTGAGAGTCCCGACCTAAGGCATAGCTGTCCGGCCGCACGGTCGTGGTTATCAATTGTCACAAAGTCTGAATGGGCGCTTCATAGAATCCAGACATACTTGCCGCCTTGACCGACCGAGAAGCCTTATGCCCCGG
The DNA here is from genome assembly GCF_047784845.1 of Pseudomonas sp. NFX98. Taxonomy (NCBI): domain Bacteria; kingdom Pseudomonadati; phylum Pseudomonadota; class Gammaproteobacteria; order Pseudomonadales; family Pseudomonadaceae; genus Pseudomonas; species Pseudomonas sp. NFX98. Next base: position 155,965 of record NZ_JBLNNF010000011.1, read on the forward strand.
CGATTATTCAAACGTTACATGCCAGACCCGACCAGCATCAGGGAACACAAATCCTTACGCTTTCTCGGCACGCTGCTGCATGACCCGAACCTTTGGCACCTCAACCGCCATTCCGTCGCCCGGGCCATGGCGGTCGGTTTGTTCGCGGCGTTCCTGCCGATTCCGTTGCAGATGCTGCTGGCTGCCATCCTCGCCATCGTGGTGCGCGGGAACATGCCGATTGCGGTGAGCCTGGTCTGGCTGACCAATCCGATCACCATGCCTGCAGTGTTCTTTTGCACCTATCAGACTGGGGCCTGGCTGATGGACGTGCCTGCGCGGCATCTGCCCGATGAGTTGACCTGGGAGTGGATCAGCGGAGAGCTCTCGACCTTGTGGCAGCCATTTTTGCTGGGGTCGGTGGTGACGGGGTTGGTGTTGGGGGCTTTGGCTTATTGTTTGGTGATGGTGTATTGGCGGTGGTGGGTGGCGCGGCAGTGGCGGCGGCGTAAGCAGAGTCGGATGTGATTGGGCGGTCTTTGGGTTGTGTTTGATCGTGTACATTTCCGTTTTTTTGGTAACGGCTGCTGACGGTTCCGCTCTTACAGCGGGTCACTTTCGAAGAGCCGGAATGCCGGCCCAGACGAAAGTAACCAAAGCGCTTTGCCCCTGACGTTCGGTGCCTCGCCTAGGCTCGGCATGCCCTCGCTCCGGTCCTGCTCCGTGGGCCCGCCGCCATCGGCCATCCATGGCCGGGGGCGGCTAACCCGGCATCCTTGCCGGGTTGCCCACTGCGCAGAACCTCCACTCGGCCTCTCGATGGGGCGAATACCGCAACAGCACCGCGAGGCGGCCTACCGGCCGGCCTGACTCTTGATGCGTGCGCACTTCTCTGTAGGAGCTGTCGAGAGCAACGAGGCTGCGATCTTTTGATTTGTTGTTTAGAAGCAAGATCAAAAGATCGCAGCCTTCGGCGGCTCCTACATTGGGCGTGATACAGCACAAAATCGGGTCGGCTGTCAGGCCGCCATCGCCAGCAGGCTGGCTCCCACAGTGGATCGGGATGCATTCACGCTTCTCACCACTCAACAGGCCGAGCGTTAGCTCGCCTGCCGCTTTTGATCCACCCGCCCCATCGGGAGGCTGAGTGGAGGCGTTTATCCGGGGGGAGGCGCGTAGCGCCGTGCGGCGAAGCCGCACACATCGAGAGGAGGTTGAAGCGAAGCCAACCGGAGGCGATGCCCCCGGATGAATGCCGGAGCGAAGGTACACCGAGCTCTAGCGAGGTGCCGTACGTAAGGGGCGAGACCTTTGCTTCCTTTGGGGCGTTTGCCAAAGGGAGTCGCCGTAAGGGCGAAACCATAAGCCGCCGTTACCGCAGGAATGGATATGTACCCGCCCCTAAAAAATACCGATTAGGTACGCATCCCCCGCCCACTCACCAACAACCGCGCACACCCCAAATACAAAACCACCGTCGCCACCACCATAAAGGCAATCGCCACACTGATCCGGATATCCGAAACCCCAAGAATGCCGTAACGGAAGGCGTTAACCATATGCAACACAGGGTTGGCCAGCGACACGGTCTGCCAGAACGGCGGCAGCAAAGTGATCGAATAAAAAACCCCGCCCAGATACGTCAACGGCGTCAGCACAAACGTCGGAATGATCGAAATGTCATCGAAGTTGCGCGCAAACACAGCGTTGATGAAACCCAGCAGCGAGAAGATCGTCGCCGTCAGCACCACCACCAGAATGGTCACGCCCAGGTGATGCACCTGCAAATCGGTGAAGAACAGCGACAGCAGCGTCACGATGACCCCGACCATCAACCCGCGCAGCACGCCGCCGAGGGTGTAACCGATCAGGATGGTGTGCGGCGAAACCGGCGACACCATCAGTTCTTCGATTGAACGCTGGAACTTGCTGCCAAAGAAACTCGACACCACGTTGCCGTAAGAGTTGGTGATCACCGACATCATGATCAGCCCCGGCACGATGTACTCCATGTAGGTGAAGCCACCCATGTCGCCGATCTGCCGGCCGATCAGGTTACCGAAGATCACGAAGTAAAGAACCATGGTGATGGCCGGCGGCAGCAGGGTCTGCGGCCAGATCCGGGTAAAGCGCCGGACTTCACGGTAAACGATGGTATTGAGGGCAACGAGATTGGGTTGCAGCTCGGAACTCATAACGCCACCTTCGCCAGATTTTTCTCCACCAGGGACACGAACAGCTCCTCAAGGCGATTGGTTTTATTACGCAAGCTCAGCACTTCAATGTTCTGCTGGGCCAATTGGGTGAACAGCGCGGTAATACCCATGGACTTGTCGACCTGGACTTCCAGGGTGTGACCATCAAGCATCCGGGATGGATAGCCGATCAACTGCGGCGGCGCACTCAGGCTGTTCTTCAAATCCAGCAGGAAGGTCTCGACATGCAACTGGCCAAGCAACTGTTTCATGCTGGTGTTTTCGACGATGGTGCCGTGGTCGATGATGCCGATGTTGCGGCACAACTGCTCAGCCTCTTCCAGATAGTGCGTGGTGAGGATGATGGTGATGCCTTTCTTGTTCAGCTCGGTGAGGAAGGTCCACATCGAGCGACGCAATTCGATGTCCACACCCGCCGTCGGTTCGTCGAGGATCAACAGGCGCGGTTCGTGAACCAGCGCACGGGCGATCATCAATCGACGCTTCATGCCGCCGGACAGTGAACGCGATGGCGTGTCACGCTTGTCCCACAAGCCGAGCTGGGTCAGGTATTGCTCGGCGCGTTCCTTGGCGACTTTCGGCGGGATTCCGTAATAACCGGCCTGGGTCACGACGATGTCAAAGGTCTTTTCGAACTGGTTGAAGTTGAATTCCTGCGGCACCACGCCGATGGAGCGCTTGAGCTGCGCAGGATTCTTGTCCAGGTCGTGACCGAAAATATTCACCGTGCCACTGGTCTTGTTCACCAGGGTCGAGAGAATGCCGATGGTGGTGGATTTGCCGGCGCCGTTGGGGCCGAGCAAGGCGAAGAAGTCACCTTCGGCGACGTCCAGATCGATACCACTCAAGGCCTGGAAACCGTTGCCGTAGGTTTTGGTTAGCTGCCGGATGGACAGAGCGGAACTCATATCGGATTACGCACCAAGAAGGGAAGAAAGAAAGAAATAAGGGCGGGCGGCGAGCAATGCAACCGCGGCGCATGAACGCAATGGTGCTTGCCGCCGCCGCACAAGTACAGTCAAGTGTGTCGATAGTAGGTATTAAGTCAACGCGGTCATAACAGCCTTGCGATACGCCGGACGCTGTTGCAACCGTGCGTACCAGGCTTGCAGGTGAGGCAGCGGCGCACGCTCGATCGGCATCTCGAACCAGGCATAAATGAAACTGCCGAGCGCAATGTCGCCCATGCCGATCTCGTCACCGGACAGGTAGGGTTTGGTCGCCAACGCCTGATCGGCCATTGCCAGCAAGCCGTCGCACTCCTTGATCGCAGCCTTGATGGCGGACCAGTCCTGCTGATCTGCCGGAGTGCGCAAAACGCCCCAGAATACGGTGCGGAACGGACCGGCGAAACTGGAAGTGGTCCAGTCCATCCACTTGTCAGCGGTAGCGCGCGCTTGCACACCCGCCGGATACCACGCGCTATCCGGCGCATGTTTGGCCAGCAGGTAACGGACGATGGCGTTGGATTCCCACAGCACGAATCCGTCGTCTTCGATCACCGGCACGCGGCCATTGGGGTTCATGGCGCGGTACTCAGGCGTATCGACAACACCGAAGGCACCACCCGCGTCGATGGCTTCATAAGCCAGCCCCAACTCCTCGGCGGCCCACAACGGCTTTCGCACATTCGATGAATTTTTCCGACCCCAGATCTTCAGCATGACCGCCTCTCGATTGATGAATGCGCAGGCAGCATACGCCGGATCAGGCGCGACTCAAATCGCTCTGCATGTCCCCCAGCAGTGGCGACAGTTGTTCGCCGAACAGATGCGGGTAGCACTTTTCCAGGTGCTCGAAAAAGAACGCTTCAGGCACATCGGCAAACTGGCCGTGATCGACGAGGTACTCCATCAGTTTCTCTCCATCGCGGTTGAACGGGTGGAAAACGCTGTCGTTGATGCCATCGAATTCCAGCGGCGCCACATTGAACAGTTCGCAGAGTTTCTGGTTGAACGCGGGGGTCGCCTTGACCCAGCGATCCTGCAGGTAGAACTCGGTGTAACCGTGCATGGCGAACATGTCGCTCTTGAGCAGTTCGAGCAGGCGCGGCGTCGACAAATGATTGCGCACGTCAGCCAGGCCGATCCGCGCCGGGATGCCGCAATGCCGCGCAGCACCGGCGAGCAACGTGGCTTTGGGTACGCAGTAACTCTCCCCCGTGGCCAGCGCGTAACTGCCGCACAAGGTCTGCGGATCGCGACTGAAGGTGTACGGGTTGTAGCGCACCACTTCGCGTACGGCGTAATAAAGACTGATCGCCTGCTCGATCGGGTCGCGACTGCTGCCACGGTGTTTTTCGGCGAACTCCACCACCGAGGGGTGGTCACTATCGATGAAGCGGCCGGGGCTTAGGTACTCGTGCATGCGGGCGATCTCCTGGGGGAACCCCGAGTCTAGCGAGAGGTTCAGCACAGAGATAACGACGTTTCGGCCAAATATGGACGCTTTGCCGCCCGTTCAATGAACGATTTCCCAGGCCCATTGCCAACCGGGCCTACAAAAATCATCCGGGGTTTCCCACGATTTCAATCACCTCGCTCTGACCACCCCGATTAACGGATGCCGTCTAAGCTCTGTGGGTTGGTTCGCCCTGGTTTCACGGAGGATTAAATATGCTGCTGTTGTGGATACTGGTTCTGCTTGTCGGGATAGCTTATTTAGCCCACCGTCGCATCGCGCCACTGCCTGCCCTGGGCATCGTGGCTGTCTACCTGCTGGCAATGGGCATCTTCAGTCATGCACCGGGCTGGCTGTTGCTGATTTTCTGGGTACTGACCGCCGCCGTGGCGGCACCGCTGCTATTGCCTGATCTGCGTCGCAAGCTTTTCAGCGCGCCGATGTTCAACTGGTTCCAGAAAACCCTGCCGCCCATGTCGCAGACCGAACGCGATGCTATCGAAGCGGGCACTGTCTGGTGGGATGGCGAACTGTTCAGCGGGCGCCCGGACTGGAACAAACTGCTGTCCTACCCCAAAGCACAACTGAATGAAGAAGAGCAGGCCTTCATTGATGGCCCGACCGAAACCCTCTGCGGCATGGTCAGCGACTGGCAACTCGGTCAAACCATGGACTTGCCGGAGGAGGCCTGGACGTATATCAAGGATCAGGGTTTCTTCGCCTTGATCATTCCGAAGGAATTTGGCGGCAAGGGCTTCTCGGCCTACGCCCACTCGCAAGTGGCGATGAAACTGGCGAGCCACAGCGGCGACCTCGCCTCCACCGTGATGGTCCCCAACTCCCTCGGCCCCGCCGAACTGCTGCTGCATTACGGCACCGATGAACAACGCAACCATTACCTGCCACGTCTGGCGCGCGGCGACGATATTCCGTGTTTCGCCCTCACCGGCCCCTTGGCCGGCTCCGACGCTGGCGGCATGCCCGACACCGGCGTGATCTGCAAAGGTGAATGGGAAGGCCAGGAAACCCTCGGCCTGCGCCTGAACTGGGAAAAACGGTACATCACCCTTGGCCCGGTAGCCACCCTCCTCGGCCTCGCGTTCAAGGCCTACGACCCGGACCATCTGCTGGGTGATAAAGAAGATCTGGGCATCAGCCTCGCGCTGATTCCCACCGATCTTCCCGGCGTGGAAATCGGCCGTCGCCACCTGCCGCTGGGCGCGGCTTTCATGAACGGCCCGAACTCTGGCAAAGACGTTTTCGTCCCGCTGGAATTCCTCATCGGCGGCCAGGAAATGCTCGGCAAGGGTTGGATGATGCTGATGAATTGCCTGTCGGTCGGGCGTTCGATTTCCCTGCCGGCAGTGGGCACCGGCATGGCCAAGTTCACCAGCCTGGTGACCGGCCAGTACGCGCAGATTCGCGAACAGTTCAACGTGCCGATTGCCGCGTTCGAAGGTATTCAGGAAGCGATGGCGCGCATCGGCGGCAATGCCTGGATGATGGATGCCGCGCGGATGCTGACCGCCAACGCGGTGGACCTCGGCGAAAAGCCGTCGGTGCTGTCGGCGATTCTCAAGTACCACCTCACCGAACGTGGCCGCGAGTGCATCAGCCATGCGATGGACGTGCACGGTGGCAAGGCGATCATCGAGGGACCGAACAACTACCTCGCACGCAAATGGAGCGGTGCGCCGATTTTCATCACCGTGGAAGGTGCGAACATTCTCTCGCGCAACCTGATGATCTTCGGCCAGGGTGCGATTCGCTGCCATCCTTTCGTGCTCAAGGAAATGGCCCTTGCCACCCGCGAGGACAAGGATCAGGCGCTGGTCGAGTTCGACGGCCTGCTGCTCAGGCACATCGGGTTTGCCGTGGGTAACGCGGCCAGCACGCTGGTGCTGAATCTCGGTTTCGGTCATCTGGAACATACGCCGGGCGACAAGCTCAGCCAGGGTTATTTCCGCGCCCTCAACCGTCAGGCGGCTGCGTTTGCCTTGCTTGCCGACCTCAGCATGATGTTGCTGGGCGGCGAACTGAAACGCCGTGAACGCCTGTCGGCGCGCTTGGGTGATGTGCTGAGCAACATGTATCTGGCCAGTGCCGCGCTCAAGCGTTACAACGACCTCGACGCGCCGGAATACATGGAACCGCTGTTTACCTGGGCCATGGAAGAAAGCCTCGGCCAGGCCGAACGGGCCATGGATGAATTGCTGAACAACTTCCCGAACAAAGTGCTGGCGTGTCTGTTGCGGGTGATCGTGTTCCCGTTCGGTCGTCGCCACAAAGGACCTTCCGACAAGCTGGGTGCACAAGTCGCTGCGGTCATCGGTCGAGCCGAGGGCGATCCTGCGCTGGAGGAAGTTCTGCTCGGTTGCTATCGCCCGCAATCCGAGGAGGACCCGGTTGGCGCCCTGCAACATGCCTGCAACCTGTTGAGCGCCGCACAACCGCTACAGAAAAAACTGCATGTGGCGCTCAAGAGCGGTCAGGTCAAACCGGTCGCTGGCGAGCCTGTCATCGATGCCGCGCTGGAGGCTGGGGTGTTGCAACCCGTGGAAGCTCAAACCCTGCGCGAAGCCGAGGCGGCGCGGCGCAAGGTGATCGATGTCGATGACTTCGACAAAGATGAGCTTGCAATAGCACAAGGGAAGGTCCGCTGATCTACCCAAGCATGTAAAAACGGGCGCAGGAGCTTTATACTCCCGCGCCCGTTTTGCTCTTGAGGACTTATCTCGTGTCCAACATCGTTGCCGATCATCTCGTATTGCTCGACCACCTGCGCAGCATCCTGGTCGCCGTAGGTGAGGCCGAACAGGTTCCCGACGAAAGCCATGCCTTGTTCCTGGAGCGCTTCGACGAACTGCTTGGATTGCTGCCGGTCGACCCGATCGAAAGCCAGTACTTGGGCCAGGAAATTCTGTGCCAGGTGATCACCCGCTACCCGCAAATCGCCCACCTGGTCCCGCGCGACCTGCTGTGGTACTTCGCCGGTGACTGCCTGCACTACATGCCCGATGATGAAATCGACCTGTATCAGGCGCTGGAAGAACGTCGCTTCGAAGCCGAACAGAACGACGAACCGTTTGACTGGAATCAGGAAAAACAGCTGCTGGCGTTGTCGAACCAGGACAGCAAGCACTGATCTGAAAGATGTAATGAAAAAGGCCCGCATGGTGAACATGCGGGCCTTTTTTGTATTTCCGGGCAGATCAAAAGATCGCAGCCTTCGGCAGCTCCTACATTGGAATGCGTACCTTCTGTAGGAGCTGCCGAAGGCTGCGATCTTTTGATCTTTATTCAGAACAATCCGTCACTCTCGGGCAACTCATATTCCGATACGGCCGTCATCAGATTGCCCGACTTGCCTGGCTTGCCCAAAGTCGGCTCCTTGGCCAGGCACTCCACCAGGTAATCGATCATTACCCGTATTTTGGGAGGCAGGTATCGGGTTGGCGAATGCAGCAACCAGGCGCCTCCGTGGTACGACGCCAAAAAGGTCCAGTCCGGCAAAACCTGCACCATCAACCCTTTTTCCAGGGCACGGCGCGCTGTGAAATACGGCAGGCTGCCAATGCCGATGTGCTGCAATACCGCGCCAAAACGGACACCCGTGTGATTGGCGGCATATCGCCCGCGTACGCCGACGGTGACCGATTTGCTGCCTTTCTTGAATTTCCAGCGCGCATCGCTCGGGGTTTCACCCAGATAAATGCAGCTATGGTTGAGCAAGTCATGGGGGTGAGTCGGCGTTCCGTGTTCAGCCAGATACTCCGGAGTCGCGCATAGCAAATGGTCGATCGTCAGCAACTGCCGCCCCACCAGCCCCGCAGGCGGCCGATCGGTGATGCGAATCGCCAGGTCGACGTGATCGTCGATCAAATCCACCTGACGATCCTCAAGCAACAGCTCCACATCCACTTTGGGATACCGGCGCAAAAACTCCGGCATATGCGGGTGAATCACGATTCGGCCCACCGCTTTCGGCACGCTGATACGCACCACGCCCTCCGGTTCATCAGTGAACTGGCCGCTGATTTCCATGACTGAGCGAGCGGCGTTGACCATCTCCTGACAACGTTTGAATACCTCCTCGCCACCATCGCTCAAACGCAACTTACGCGTGGTTCGCTGCAGCAGGCGTGTGGCGAGGGCTTTCTCCAGCCGCGAAATACTGCGGCTGACCGCCGAGGGTGAAGAGCCTAACTGGCGAGCTGCCTCGGAAAAGCTCCCGGTCTCGACAACCTTGACGAAAATCGCCATCTCACCCAGCAGCGGCAGTGGAAGATTTATGCTCACAACGCAACAGTCCTTTGATGTTTGAACGGATTATCACGCTATTCGACGCTTCATATAATAAAAAATAGAAATTTGATTACGAGCATGGAACATGACGCTTCGCCTCTTTTTCCATAGTGATGACCTCAAGGCCAACGTGGAAGTCCTGGAATGTACGCCCCACGAGAACGAATTCGCCGTGGTGTTGCGCGCAACATTGTTCCACCCCCAAGGCGGCGGACAGCCCTGTGACACTGGCTGGATCGGCGAAAGCCAAGTGTTGCGAGTCGTCCAGGACCCGGACCGGATCATTCATTTTGTCGACCGCCCGGTAAAAACCGGCATGACCCGGATCTGCGTCGACGAACAACGTCGCCAGCTCAACACGCGCCTGCATTCCGCCGGCCATCTGATCGGGCACTTCGTCCAGGCCATGGGCTGGATGCCGATCAAGGGCCATCACTGGCCTGGCGAAGGACGCGTGCAGTTCAAGCCTTCCGAATCGGCGCAGGAAGTTGAAGTCCAGACCCTGCAACACGGCATTCAACAGTGGATCGCCCACGACCTGCCGCGCCTGACGTCGCTGCGCGAAGGCGCGCGGGAAATCGGCTTTGGTGAACTCCCCGCCTACGGTTGCGGTGGCACCCATGTACGTAGCCTGAAGGATCTGGGCACGGTCACGATCGAATCCCTTTCGCAAAAGAAAGGGACGCTGTCCGTCCACTACCACGTGGATTGAGCCTTTGGACAATGGCGTCAATGCCATTGCCCGACGCCGGGGGGAGCCTGCATTCGCAGGCTTCGTCGACTCTCTGATAGATGGACCTAAGACATGATGCTAGACGTCGAATGTCTCGATGAGACGTGCATAAAAAAGCTGGCCAACGAAGAAGTCCTCGCCATCCGCATCAAAGGCTGGTTGCCCTCGCCATTGCCGATCCAGATCGGCGACAAAATCCTCGCGCCGGGCTTTGAAGGCTATATCAACGCGCCGAGCATCGGCCGTATCGGCATGGCGTTTTACGAGGCGGAAAACCAGCCACTGCTGATCGAGGATTACTTCGAACGCGCCACCCGCAACATCGCGGAACTGCGCAACCGTTGCGCGCCCTACGCGTCTCCGGTCGATACCCTGCGCTGCATGCTCGACGAGTCCTGGCCGGCCGGTGCGCAACTGGAAAACCTCTACGGCCGCAAGATGTATGTCGGCCTCTCCCGCGTCGTGAAACCCGGCGTGTGTTTTCTCGCCCATCACGACATTTTCGCCAAGGACGCCCCGGACAGCTTTCAAGCCAGAAGCCTGGAAGCGCAGTTCGCCTGCAATGTTTACCTGAACATGCCCGCCGAGGGCGGCGCACTGCAGATATGGGATGACGACATTTCCCCGGAACAGTTCGATGAAATGCGCGGCGACAGTTACGGCATCGACCCGACGCTGCTGGGAACTCCGACGCTGGAAATTCTTCCCGCGCCCGGGGATTTCATCATGTTCAATTCACGCCGCATGCACTCGGTAACTCCGGGTGTGGCCGATCCACGCTTGAGCCTTTCTTTCTTCGTCGGCTATCGCGGCACTGCTTCCCCCCTGACCTTCTGGAGTTGAGATGCTTTCGAATTACCTGGGCGAGTTCCTGGCGCTGGCGACCATCCATTTCCTGGCCGTGGTCGCTCCCGGACCGGACTTCGCCGTAACAATCCGCCAGAGCGTGCGTTTCGGCCGTTGGGTGGGAATCTGCACGGCGCTGGGCATCGGCGCCGGTATTTCCGTGCATGTGCTGTACACCTTGCTGGGCGTCGGCGCATTGATGCACACCACCCCTTGGCTACTGACGGTGGCCAAGGTCGTGGGCGGTGCCTACATTCTTTACTTGGGCGTGAGCCTGTTGCGCAGCCAGCCAAAAACCGTTCTGGAAGGCGAAAAAGACTCGAATGAACCGGTCGTTGAACAAACACTGCTGAAGGCGTTTACCACTGGTTTCCTGACCAACGCCACCAACCCCAAGGCGACCCTGTTTTTCCTGGCGATTTTCACCACCCTAATCAGTGCTACGACACCGCTGCAGATTCAGGCGCTGTACGGCGTGTGGATGTGCTTTGTGAATGCTTTGTGGTTTGTGATTGTGGCGCTGTTTTTTTCCAATCCCCGGATCAGATTGCTGTTCATGCGCATGGGGCATTGGTTTGAACGGACCATGGGTGTGATTCTGATTTTGCTTGCGGGGCGGTTGATGTTGTCGATGTAAAAACTGCCGACACGAAAAAGGCCCGCACAGTCAGACTGGCGGGCCTTTTTAATGCCTCAAATATGGATACAGCGTGATCATCCGTCGGTTACGTGGAAAAACTGTCAACTCTGACAGTAGTCATGCAGCGGATCCAAGCGTGTAGTGAGAACTCGAAACCTTTGGCGTTCAGGGCAAGCCGCCCCGGCAGAAGGGAGCTCAGCTATGCCTGTATTACACCAACCGCCTCAAGGCCCACAACGAACTCACTACGCTCACCTCCCTGATTTTGTTCAGGCACGCATCGAAAGCCACTCCGTGGGGCGCGTACAGCAGAGATGGGCAGGCCAACATTTGCTGCGCGGCGCCATTCCCGGCCCGGATGCTCTGCATTTGTCGAGCAATGACTATCTGTGTCTGGCAACGGAGAAGCAATTGATCGAAGCCCAGGCACAAGCGGTACTTCAGACACGACACCAACTCTTGATGTCCGCTGTTTTTCTACACGGGGATACTCCGATGACCAGGCTTGAGCACAGACTGGCTCGGTTCATGGGGGCACAGGACAGCATTCTTTGCCAATCAGGATGGGCGGCGAATGTGGGGCTGCTGCAGGCCATCGCCGGCAGGGACATTCCGGTGTATCTGGATATCCATGCACATATGTCGCTCTGGCAAGGTGCGCATGCCGCCCATGCACATGCAATCGTGTTTGCGCACAACGATGCCGATCATGCGGAGCGGCAGATAAAGAAGCACGGTCCAGGCGTCATTGCTGTCGATGCGATCTACAGCACTAACGGCAGTCTTTGCCCTTTGGAAGACTTCGCTGATGTTGCGCATCGCCTTGGCTGCGTCTTGGTCGTCGATGAATCCCATTCACTTGGAACCCACGGCCCACACGGCGCGGGATTGGTCGCGCAGCATTACTTGTTCGACAAGGTCCATTTCCAGACTGTCAGCCTGGCAAAGGCCTTCGCCGGGCGAGCAGGCCTGATTACTTGTCCCGGCAGTTTCAAGGACTACTTTGCCATGGAGTCCTATCCCGCCATTTTCAGCTCAAGTCTGCTTGATCACGAATTGATCTGGTTCGAACAGGCTGCTGATTTTCTACAGCATGCTGACGAGCGCCGTAACAGGCTGCATGCAATTACCCGTCGAACAAGGTCTGCACTCATGCAGTTGGGGTATGACATGAGCACAGGATCCGAACAGATCGTTGCGCTGGAGCCTGGGCTGGAGTTATTGACCCTTCGTCTCAGGGACGCGTTACAAGCACGAGGTATATTCGGCTCAGTCTTCTGCTCTCCGGCAACCGGGCTCAATCGTTCGTTAGTAAGATTCTCGATGAATTCCGGCCTCAGCGATGAGGATGTTGATCGCTTCATACAAGCCTGTAGTGATATTCGGGATGAAGTCGGATTAAAAGGGTGGAGGCGCTCTTCATCAACCAATAAGCTGATAACGCGTTGAACGCAAAAAGCCCGCACAGTCAGACTGGCGGGCCTTTTAATGCTGCATATACAAATCGCGCACAAACAAAAACGCCGCTCAATGAGCGGCGTTTTTGTTAAATATGGAGCGGGAAACGAGACTCGAACTCGCGACCCCGACCTTGGCAAGGTCGTGCTCTACCAACTGAGCTATTCCCGCAAATGGCGTCCCCTAGGGGACTCGAACCCCTGTTACCGCCGTGAAAGGGCGGTGTCCTAGGCCACTAGACGAAGGGGACACGCTGCCCGGAACACATGGTGTGTGTTTCGGTGCCCAGATCCGCATCCGAAGACTTGGTTCTGGTTTCACTCAGCCTTGCCCGAAAGCAACGCTGTTTAAAAATGGAGCGGGAAACGAGACTCGAACTCGCGACCCCGACCTTGGCAAGGTCGTGCTCTACCAACTGAGCTATTCCCGCAATGGCGTCCCCTAGGGGACTCGAACCCCTGTTACCGCCGTGAAAGGGCGGTGTCCTAGGCCACTAGACGAAGGGGACACACTACAACATTCACTCCCTGCTTCGTTTCGCTGTGTGCTTTACGCTGCAAGTGGCGCGCATTCTATGGATGGATTGAGAGGTCGTCAACCCCCTGATATAAATTTATTTAAATCAATGACTTCGCCCTGCTTTCAGGCACCAATCCGGATTTTCCGCCGCCCGGTGTTTGGCGCCTATATTCTGACACTCGCCAAGGCGTTATAGTCGGCGCCATCAATGATGGCAATATGCTTCTTGGATGCCAGCATTTATATAAGCAGACAGCTGCCGATACAGATTGAGCCACATCGATCCAACTCGTCGAGCGGCCCTAGGCGCTTATATAGCAAGCCACTACACTCGCACGCGAACCCTAAAAAGAGGTCTTACCGGTGACACCACTCATGATCACCCTGCTCGTCGTAGCCGGGATCGCATTATTGATCGCCATTGGCTACATCAACCATGTGGTGGAAAACAATAAGCTGGAAAGGGCCCGTACCAAGGTTGAACTCAACGATCGTCTGCGTCGTTGCGGTGAGATCACCGAGACCTTCCCCGGCCAATTGATGACACCGGCGCTCAAGCTGCTGCTGACGCGTCTGGAACTGAATGTTTGCCAACGCCTGCTGAACCTGGAAAAGACCAGTTCCAACCTCAAGGCACGGATTACCGAACTGGAAGCTCTGGTGGGCCAAGGCGAATCGATCCCGGTCAACAACCCGCCGGCGCCGATTCAGACCGAAGCCAAGGCCAAGGACGTGCGCTTCCTCCTTGAAGCCTTGCACGGCCAGATCACCCGCGCCGCACAGGACGGCTTCCTGCCGCCCAACGAAGCCAAGCGCTGGATCCGCGAGGTCCGCCATATTCTGGTGCTGCTGCACATCGAGTTCTTCAACAACCTTGGCCAGCACTCCCTGCAGCAGAACCAGCCCGGCCAGGCGCGCCTGGCGTTCGAGCGTGGTGCGCAATACCTGCGCAAACAGCAGGAACCACAGATGTACGCCGAGCAGCTGGAATACCTGGAAAAACTCCTGGCCCGCGCCAACGCCCAAGTCATGGACCGCATTGCTCCGGTAGAAGGCGAAGTGAACCAACTGACCGAAGGCCTCAAGGACGTCGAGGCGGATGCGGACTGGAAGAAGAAAGTGATCTACGACTGACCAGCGACAAAAGAGAAAGCCACCGGGAGGTGGCTTTTTTTGGGTTGGATTTAGAGGATGTAGACATCCAAGTGAAATACGTTGGCATTCAGGTCGTCATCGCCAGCAGGCTGGCTCCTAAAGTTTGAATGAGGGGCATCAGGAAGGGATTGGTCGGCTGTAAGGCCGCCATCGCTGGCAAGCCAGCTCCCACAGTGGTTTGGGGTGCACTTATGCTCTTCACCACTCAACAGGCCGAGCGTTAGCTCGCCTGCCGCTTTTGATCCACCCGCCCCATCGGCAGGCTGAGTGGAGGCGTTTATCCGGGGGTGGGCGCGTAGCGCCGTGCGGCGAAGCCGCACACATCGAGAGGAGGTCGTCGCGAAGCAGACCGGAGGCGATGCCCCCGGATGAATGCCGGAGCGAAGGAACACCGAGCCCTGGCGAGGGGCCGTACGTAAGGGGCGAGCGTTTTTTGCTTCCTTTTTTAGGCGCTTGTAAAAAAGGGAGTCGCCGTAAGGGCGAAACCATAAGCCGCCATTACCGCAGCAACGGATATGTACTCAATCAAAAAAGCTCAAAGCTCAAAGCCTGAAATGCCCCACCATCCCCTTCAACTCAACCCCCAACTGCGCCAGCTCGATACTCGACGCCGCATTCCCCTGCATCGCTAGTGAAGACTGATCAGCACTGGCCCGAATACTCGTGACACTGCGATTGATCTCCTCGGCCACCGAACTCTGCTCCTCGGCGGCCGCCGCGATCTGCTGGTTCATCTGCTGAATCAACGACACCGCTGCCGCGATACTGCCCAACGCACTCTCGGTCTGCAGCGCATCACTGACCGCCAGTTTCACCAACTCGCCACTGTTCTGGATCTGCTGCACCGACGCCTGCGCCGCCGAGCGCAAGGCGCTGACCAGTCGCTCGATTTCCTCGGTCGATTGTTGAGTCCGTTTGGCCAGCGCCCGCACTTCATCAGCCACCACCGCAAAGCCCCTGCCCTGCTCGCCGGCCCGTGCGGCCTCGATGGCCGCATTGAGCGCCAGCAGGTTGGTTTGTTCTGCGACACTTTTGATCACGCCAAGCACCGTGCCGATGTTCTGGATTTCCGCGCTCAGGCTTTCAATGCTCGAACTGGCCGATGTAGCCGAATCCGCCAGTTGCTCGATCCGCGCCATGCTCTGGCGCACCACATGCTGACCGCTTTCAACCTTGCCATCCGCCGTTTGCGCCGCCACGGCGGCTTCCTCGGCGTTGCGCGCGACATCGTGTACCGTGGCCGTCATCTGGTTCATCGCGGTGGCGACCTGCTCGGTTTCTTCCTTCTGGCTGCTGACTTCGAGGTTGGTCTGTTCAGTCACCGCCGAAAGCGAATGCGCTGAAGTCGCCAGTTGCTCGATGCCCGCCTGCAAGCCGCTGACGATATGGCTCAGCCCCACACCCATCTGTTGCATGGCTTGCATCAACTGACCAATCTCGTCGCGGCGGGTAACTTCGATCGTCCCGCTCAAATCCCCCGAGGCGATCTGTTGCGCGACAGAAATCACACTGCGCAGCGGCCCCACAATCAACCGGGTGATGACCCACGCGGCAATCAGCCCGACCAGCAACGCCAGCGCGGAGGAGCCAATAATCAGCAGCGAATTCTTTTTCAGCTCTGCCTGCATCGACTGGTCTTCAGCGACATAGGCCTGATCCACCCGCTCCACCACCTGGGCAGCGCGTTGATGCAATTGCTGATAGACGGTTTTTTCCTGCTCCAGCAGGCCGGTGTATTCGGTGAGCTTGTCGCTGAAACTGGAGATATGGCCGATCACTTCATTGAGGACGGTCTGGTAGCCCTCATCCTTGACCGTGGTTTTCAGTTGTTCAGCCTGGGTCAGTGCCTGACTGGCCTGCTCGATCTTGCCTTGCCCCGCGCTGTCGTCGCCCTTGCGGCTCTGATCCAGACGCACGCGCGCTTCGTTCATGGCTTGCAGCATCAACCGGGAGACCTGACTGACCTGGTTGGCTTGCTCGACGAATTGCGCGCCGTCCTTGCCCTCGGAATCCTTCAGCGTATAGGTGCCGTCATCGGCAAGCCCGGCCTGCAACACGTCAAGGTTGTTGGCCACGCTGGACACCGACCAACTGGCCATTTCCAGTGCGAGGTCCTTGGCCTGACTGAGCGAAACAAACTCGTCGAATGCCTTGCGATAGGCGCCGAGGGACTGTTCGACATCATTCATCACCGGCACATTCGCCGCAGACGCGGCCTTGAGTTCGTTCGCCAGGGCGATCAAGCCGTCGACACCTTGGTGCAGGGCTTCGACGGTTTTCGGGTTGCCGTGCAAGGCATACTCCTGCTCCAGCAGGCGCACCTTCAGCAGACCGCTGTTGAGCGACGACATCTGCTTGAGCCCGTCGAAACGATGGCTGATGGTTTGCAGGGACCAGACGCCGATGGCCGCCACCAGGGCAGTCAACAACAGCACCAGTAGAAACCCGATACCCATTTTTTTTGCCATACCGAGGTTGGCAAAACGTCCTTGCGCGGCCGAAATCATTGCACTTAGTCCCCTGCCATTATCTGTAGACGCAGATTCGCAACGGGCCTGTGGCAACACAAGTCTCTGGCGTCGGAATAATGGCAAAAAGCTACGCCTGCGTCGTTTTCAGAACGCTTGAGGTCGATCCCGAGCGGTGGCCTGAAAAAATGCCCGCGCTCGCGGATCACAGGCACACGCCACATTGATGCGCAGCCATTCATTGGCCGCGCCGGCGGGATCAAATGCCGTCGCCGATGACAGCTCGACGCCGAACCGTCGGGCCTGTATTCGCACCTGAGCGTAGTCCGACATCCGCGACCGCGCCCAGATGAACAGACCTCCCGTGGGCTTGCCGAAAACCTCCCATTCGGCGTCTTCGAGCTGCTGCAATGCCGCTTGTCGATCGGTGTTCAAGCGCTGCCGCTGGCGCTGCACCAATTTGCGATAGGCGCCATTGGCCAACAGGCAGGCCAGCACTGACTCGCAAAATCTTGAGGCGCCCATGCTGCTGATCATCTTGACCTCGGCCAGTCGCGCGATCACCTCGGTGCTGGCCACCACAAAACCGACTCGCAGGGAGCTGCTGAGGGTTTTGGAATAGCTTCCAACGTAGATCACGCAGTCATCCAGTGCCGCGAGGCGCTTGCCGGGGCCATTGTGCAAGTCTGCATAGACGTCGTCCTCGATCACCAGCACACCGTGCTCTTTCGCCAGTTGCAGCACCTGCTGCGCCACCCCTGCCGTCAGGCTGCAGCCGGTAGGGTTATGGTGGAAGCTATTGATGAACAGTCCGCGCGGCCGGTGCTTCAGCAGCAACGCTGCCAGCGCTGCAACGTCCGGCCCCTGCGGCGTTCGTGGTACTTCGAGCATGCTGACACCGTGCAACCTGAGCAGATCGAACAGCATGGGGTAACCGGGGTTTTCCACCACCACGCTTTCACCCGGTTTGAACAACGCTCGCACGATCAAATCCAGGGCCTGGCTGGCACCCGAGGTCGTCAGGATTTGACTGTCCTCAACGCTGATATCCAGCCGTTTCAGGCGCTTGAGAATTTGCCCGCGCAAGGCAGGCAAACCCAGCGGCGTGCTGTAGTTGAACAGGCCGGCCATGTCGGTGCGACTGACCTGACGGATCGCGTAAGCCAGATCGTCCGTTTCACGCCAGCTTTCGGGCAGCCCTCCACCACCCAGTTGCAACTCACACGAGGACCCGCCCTCCTTGTCTTCAGCGCCTTCGAGCCACACAGCCTCCGTATGCGCAATCGCAGCTGTGGCCGCCACGACAAAACCAGCGCCATGACGCGACGCCAGCACCCCCTGCGCGACAAGACGCTCACAGGCCTCGACGACACAAGACTGACTGAGCAGGTTGATCCGCGCGATTTGTCGTACCGAAGGCAATCGCGCACCCGGCTCCAAACCATTGCAACGGAGCCAACAGGTTAGCGCTTCGACAATTTGCTGTATGACCGGCACGGGGGCCTGTCGATCGATTCTCAATTCCATGAGCAAGAAAACTCCTGTGCATTCTGCGCGAAGCAGTTAATCACAGGAGCGCTCCAAGGGATGTGCGACAACGCCGCCAAAACCCTTGGTTTTAACCATTTGAAACACACTGCCGGGATGCTCAAGGCAAACAAAAAACCTGTGGGAGCGAGCTTGCTCGCGATGACGGCGGCACATCCAACATCGATGTGACAGACATACCGTCATCGCGAGCAAGCTCAGCTCCTACAGGTTTCGTGTTTACTCTGGATTTAGTGTCTCGTTTTAAAACGCCGTCACACCACCATCCACAGCCAGCGAATGCCCCGTGGTGAATGCAGCACCGTCGCTGCACAGGTACAGCACCGCGCTGGCGATTTCCTCGACCTTGCCGATGCGACCCACCGGGTGCATGGCGTTGGCGAATTCGCCTTTCTTCGGGTCGGCTTCATAGGCGCGGCGGAACATGTCGGTGTCGATCACCGCCGGGCATACGGCATTGACGCGGATTTTTTTCTTCGCGTATTCGATGGCGGCGGATTTGGTCAGGCCGATCACCGCATGTTTGGAGGCGGCATAGATGCTCATCTTCGGCGCAGCGCCAAGCCCCGCCACCGAGGCCGTGTTGACGATCGCGCCGCCACCCTGTGCCAGCAGCAACGGCAACTGGTATTTCATGCACAGCCATACACCTTTGACGTTGACGCCCATGATCGCATCGAACTCGTCGACAGTACCCTCGGCCAACTTGCCCTTCTCGATCTCGATGCCGGCATTGTTGAAGGCATAGTCGAGGCGGCCGTAGGTATTGACCACTTCATCCATCAGATTCTTTACATCGCTTTCCAGCGTAACGTTGCAACGCACGAAGGTCGCTTCGCCGCCCGCCGTACGAATCAGCGCCACGGTACCTTCGCCGCCCGCCGTGTCCATGTCGGCCACCACCACTTTCAGACCTTCAGCGGCGAACGCCTGGGCAGTTGCCCGGCCGATACCATTGGCGGCGCCCGTGACTACGGCGACCTGGCCGGAAAACGTCATGCTCATTGTTAAGTCCTCGAAGAGAAGTTTTGCGGGGGATCGCGTTTTTTCCCAGTCTAGCCACAGCTACCCATGACGCGGCAGCACTATCAGAAGGCCGGTTGGGTGCCCATGAGTTGCAGTGATGGAACTGCCGTACCAACTATCACTGCACTGGATCAGCCTGCATTCGCCGCATCAGCCAAACTTGCGGCATCGTCCATGAAGGTCTATCAACAAGGCTTCATTCATCTTGAGTGCCTGCCATGACTTCACAGACCAATCGCCAGTTCCTGCTCGCCAAACGCCCGGTGGGCGCCGCGACCCGCGAGACATTCACTTATCAGGAAGTACCGGTCGGCGAACCGGCGGCAGGTCAGATCCTGGTCAAGAACGAATACCTGTCCCTGGACCCGGCCATGCGTGGCTGGATGAACGAAGGCAAGTCCTACATTCCACCGGTCGGTCTTGGTGAGGTGATGCGCGCGCTGGGTGTAGGCAAAGTCATCGCTTCGAACAATCCGGGCTTCGCGGTCGGCGACTACGTCAACGGCGCCTTGGGTGTGCAGGATTACTTCCTCGGAGAGCCACGCGGTTTCTACAAGGTCGATCCGAAACTGGCACCACTTCCGCGCTATCTGTCCGCACTGGGCATGACCGGCATGACCGCTTACTTCGCCCTGCTCGATGTCGGCGCGCCAAAGGCCGGTGACACCGTGGTGTTGTCGGGTGCAGCCGGTGCGGTGGGCAGCATTGCCGGGCAGATCGCCAAGATCAAAGGATGTCGGGTGGTCGGCATCGCTGGCGGCGCGGACAAATGCAAGTTCCTGATCGACGAACTGGGTTTTGACGGCGTCATCGACTACAAGAACGAAGATGTGATCGCCGGCCTCAAGCGTGAATGCCCGAAAGGTGTCGACGTGTATTTCGATAACGTCGGCGGCGACATTCTCGACGCGGTGCTGAGCCGTCTGAACATGAAGGCGCGAGTAGTGATTTGCGGCGCCATCAGCCAGTACAACAACAAGGAAGCGGTCAAAGGCCCGGCCAACTACCTGTCACTGCTGGTCAACCGCGCGCGCATGGAAGGCTTTGTGGTGATGGACTACGCGGCACAGTTCGCCTCTGCCGGCCAGGAAATGGCTGGCTGGATGGCCAAGGGGCAGCTCAAGAGCAAGGAAGATATCGTCGAAGGCCTGGAGACCTTCCCGGAGACGCTGATGAAATTGTTCAGCGGGGAGAATTTCGGGAAATTGGTGTTGAAGGTTTAAAGCAAAAGATCAAAAGATCGCAGGCTGCGCCAGCTCCTACATGGGATTGGATTCCCCTGTAGGAGCTGGCGCAGCCTGCGATCTTTTTACGCCAGTTCGGCCACCACCGAAGCCAACGCCTTGGCCGGATCGGCCGCCTGGCTGATCGGACGGCCGATCACCAGATAGTCGGAACCGGCGTCCAGCGCCTGACGCGGGGTCAGGATGCGGCGTTGGTCGTCCTGGGCGCTGCCCGCCGGACGAATCCCCGGGGTCACCAGTTGCAGCGACGGGTGCGCCGATTTCAGGGCCTGGGCTTCCAGGGCCGAGCACACCAGACCATCCATCCCGGCTTTTTCCGCCAGTGCGGCCAGGCGCAGCACCTGCTCCTGCGGCTCGATATCCAGGCCGATGCCCGCCAGATCCTCACGCTCCATACTGGTCAGCACGGTCACGCCGATCAGCAACGGCTGCGGGCCGCTGCGCTTGTCCAGCACTTCACGGCAGGCCGCCATCATGCGCAGGCCACCGGAGCAGTGCACGTTGACCATCCACACGCCCATCTCCGCTGCCGCTTTAACGGCCATGGCGGTGGTGTTCGGAATATCGTGGAACTTGAGGTCCAGGAACACTTCGAAACCCTTGTCGCGCAAGGTGCCGACGATTTCCGAGGCGCAGCTGGTGAAGAGTTCTTTACCGACTTTGACCCGGCACAGCTTCGGGTCCAACTGATCGGCCAGCTTCAGTGCGGCGTCACGGGTGGGGAAATCCAGGGCGACGATGATGGGAGTCTGGCAGGCGGACATGAGTGGGCTCTCAGGCAAGTCGAAATCGGCGCGCATTGTAGCGGAACCAAGGGCGCTGCGGGACCCGATGATCGGTAAATCGTCGATAACGCTCAGGCAAGACTAGCCTTTGCAGCAATTGTGTCGAGCTCGGTACATTCCCGACACGCCCACAACACCCTCGCCCGCTACCCTCGCCACCCGCAATACGTCCTTACAACAGCACTTCCCGCCTCCGGGCCGGACGCCTATGCTGAAACCACAACCTCGCAGCCCATCTTTGTGGTTGGCAGCTACCTGGCAGATGAATGCACGCATGCACAACACCCAAGCTCCCGTGAACGACGATCAAAAAGCACTCGGCGACGACAAACGCTGGAGCATTCGCGCCCTGATCGTCGACGATGACGTCCCGATCCGCGAACTGATGATCGACTACCTGGCCCGGTTCAACATCCACGCCAGCGGCGTCACCGATGGCGCCGCCATGCGCCAGGCCATGCAAGCGGAGCATTTCGACGTGGTGGTCCTCGACCTGATGCTGCCTGGCGAAGACGGCCTGTCGCTGTGCCGCTGGCTGCGTGCCGAGTCGGACATCCCGATCCTGATGCTCACCGCCCGCTGCGAACCCACCGACCGGATCATCGGCCTGGAACTGGGCGCCGACGACTACATGGCCAAGCCGTTCGAGCCACGAGAACTGGTGGCGCGTATCCAGACCATCCTGCGCCGAGTGCGCGATGACCGTAGCGAACAACGGGCGAACATCCGTTTCGACAACTGGCGCCTGAACAGCGTGCTGCGCCAATTGATCGCCGCCGATGGCCTGGTGGTACCGCTGTCGAATGCCGAATTCCGCCTGCTCTGGGTGTTCATCGAGCGTCCACGCCGGGTCTTGAGCCGCGAACAATTGCTGGACGCCGCCCGAGGTCGTTCGATCGAAGCCTTCGATCGCAGCATTGACCTGCTGGTGTCGCGCTTGCGGCAGAAACTCGGTGACGATCCGAAAGCACCACAACTGATCAAAACCGTACGCGGTGAAGGCTACCTGTTCGATGCGCGAGACATCGGCTGATGCGCGGGCGCTTCGATACGCTATTCGGTCGCCTGTTTGGCGTGCTGCTGATCGCGATTATCCTGGCGCACCTGCTGGCGTTTGCCTGGTTTCACTATTACGGCCCGCCACCTCCGCCACCACCACCAGAGTTTTCCGAAGAGTTCGACGGACAGCCTCCGCCAGTGGACCCGCGTTTCAAAAACCGTTCACCACGACCGTGGTTTGGCGGTCCGGTGGTGCCGCTGACCTTTCAACTGATCTCGCTGATCATCGCGGCCTGGTACGGCGCCAAACTGCTGAGCCGGCCGATCCAGCGCCTGAGCGACGCCGCCGAACGCCTGAGTGAAAACCTCGACAGCGAACCTCTCGACGAATCCGGCCCGCGGGAGGCGCGGCAGGCGGCCCATACCTTCAACAAGATGCAGCGCCGAATCATCGAGCAGGTCAAGCAACGCTCACGAATGCTCGGCGCGGTGTCCCACGACCTGCGCACGCCGCTGTCACGGTTGAAGCTACGGCTGGAACAGATCGACGACAATAAACTGCAAGGCCAGATGCGCCAGGATCTGGACGACATGATAAGCATGCTCGACGCCACCCTCACCTATCTGCACGAGCAACGCACCAGCGAGGCGCCGCAATGGATGGATGTGCAGGCACTGGTCGAGTCGCTGAGCGAAAACGCCCAGGACCAGGGCGCCGATGTTCAGGCCAGCGGCCATTGTGCGCCCCTGCAAGTGCAACCGATGGCGTTGCGCTCCTGCGTCAACAACCTGCTGGACAATGCCTTGCGCTATGCCGGGCAGGCGCTGATAACGCTGGAAGACCATCGTGAACAATTGATCATCCGGGTCATCGACCACGGACCGGGAATTGCGGCGGAACAACGCGAAGCGGTGTTTGAACCGTTCTTCCGTCTGGAGGGCTCGCGTAATCGAAATTCGGGGGGCGTTGGTCTGGGGATGACCATTGCTCGTGAGGCGGCTGAGCGCTTGGGCGGGCAATTAAGCCTGGAAGATACGCCGGGAGGCGGGCTGACCGCGATCATCCGCCTGCCGCGAACCTGAATATCGCGGCGATCCACTGTAGGAGTGAGCCTGCTCGCGATGGCGTAGTGTCAGCCAACATACATGTTAATGACACACCGCCATCGCGAGCAGGCTCACTCCTACAGGGATCCGCGTAGAGCGCTAACTCAGCGCTTGCGCAGAATCACGCTACCGATCGAA
Organism: Pseudomonas sp. NFX98; assembly: GCF_047784845.1. Taxonomy (NCBI): domain Bacteria; kingdom Pseudomonadati; phylum Pseudomonadota; class Gammaproteobacteria; order Pseudomonadales; family Pseudomonadaceae; genus Pseudomonas; species Pseudomonas sp. NFX98. Next base: position 179,531 of record NZ_JBLNNF010000011.1, read on the forward strand.
TAACCGGCGCCGAACGAACTCAGTACCGCCAGCGAACCGGCAGGCAGGTCGTCCTGGTTCTTGTGGAACGAAATCACCGAACCTGCGGAACTGGTGTTGGCATAAGTGTCGAGAATCACCGGCGCTTCCTGTTCGGTGGCGTCGCGACCGAGCAGTTTCTTGACGATCAGGTGGTTCATGCTGAGGTTGGCCTGGTGCAGCCAGAAACGCTTCACGTCGCTGACGTTGAGCTGGTTTTCTTGCAGATGCTCACCAATCAGCTCGGCCACCATCGGGCAGACTTCCTTGAACACCTTGCGGCCTTCCTGGACGAACAGCTTGTCCTTGGCACCGATGCCCTCTTCCGCAGCGCGGTTGAGGAAGCCGAAGTTGTTGCGGATGTTGTTGGAGAACTTGGTCAGCAGCTTGGTGCTGACGATGTCGAACTGGTACTTGGACGTAGCCAGATCAGCACGTTCAATGATAACGGCGGTGGCCGCATCGCCGAAGATGAAGTGGCTGTCGCGGTCGCGGAAGTTCAGGTGACCGGTGCAGACTTCCGGGTTGACCATCAGGATCGCCCGGGCCTGGCCCAACTGGATGCTGTTGGCGGCGGTCTGGATGCCGAAGGTCGCCGAAGAACAAGCCACGTTCATGTCGAAACCAAAACCCTGGATGCCCAGCGCTTCCTGCACTTCGATGGCAATCGCCGGGTAGGCGCGTTGCAGGTTGGAGCAGGCGACGATCACGCCGTCGATGTCCGCGGCGGTTTTGCCAGCGCGTTGCAAGGCTTGTTCAGCAGCGCCGATAGCCATCTGGCACAGCACCGACCATTCGTCGTTCGAGCGCTCCGGCAGGCGTGGCGCCATGCGTTGCGGGTCGAGGATGCCTTCCTTGTCCATGACAAAGCGGCTCTTGATGCCGGACGCTTTTTCGATGAACGCTGCGCTGGACTCGGTCAATGCTTCGATTTCACCGCTCGCGATGGCTTCGGCGTTATCGGCGTTGAATTGCGCCACATAAGCATTGAAAGACTGCACCAGCTCTTCGTTGGAGATGCTGTTGGCCGGGGTGTACAGGCCGGTGCCACTGATGACGACGTTATGCATGGTCGTGTCTCTAATCTGTTCAGGCAGAAAGCATTGGCACCGACGTACCAACACACAAAGGGTCTATTCCCATCCGGGGGACGCAAACCTGGCATCGCTTTATTCCGACCTGCCCGCGGCGGCGAAGGCTCAAAACCGCGGGGCCGGCGTTTATAGGCGCGAAGTTTGCCATAAACACGGGATTTTGGCGCCTTTTTGCTGGATGAAGCGCTTGCCAAATGCATCACACAAAACCTGTAGGAGCACGGCTTGCCGGCGATGGCGTCCTTGAGACCGCTATCGCGAGCAAACTTTGCTCCTACAGGCTTATGGTTCGACTTGGCTCCACTGCTTGTTCAATCGCTTATCGGAGATCGGCACCTTGGTCCCCAATTGCTGGGCGAACAGCGACACACGATATTCCTCCAGCCACCAGCGATACAGTTCCAGTTGCGGATCGCGCTTGCCTTCCTGGGCATGCTTGCTGGCGCGGGTCTGGTACTGCGTCCACAGGCCGGACAATTCACCACTCCAGACCCGATCCCGTTGCACTTGGGCGCCGATTTTTTCGAAACGCTGCTCGATGGCCTTGAGATAACGCGGCAGTTCCTTGAGCCATTGCATCGGCGTTTCCCGGACAAAGCCCGGATACACCAATTGGCTGAGTTGCTGCTTGATGTCGTTCAGGGCCACGGCTTGCGCCAGATCGATCTTGCCCTTGAAGCGTTTTTGCAGGCCGTGCCAGAGCTTGAGGATTTCCAGTGTCAGCTTGGCTACACGTTCGGCATGTTCGGTCCAGCCGCCACGCTTGCGTTCGGCCAACGACGCCAACCCGGCACCGTCACGGGGCAACGGGTCTTCGCCTTCGAGAATGCAGCTGTCGAGGCTGGCCAGCAGAATGTCTTCCACCAGCGCATCGACGCGGCCCATGTCGCGGTACAGCAGGCCCAGTTCGGTCAGGCCCGGCAATTTGCCGCGCAGGAACTTCGCCGATTCGGCCAATTGCTGCATCAGCAGACGCTGCAAGGCACGGCGATGCTGGAACTCGGCCTCGGCCGGCGTCGAGAAACGTCCTTCCTTGACCGTACCGCCCTCTTCCACCAACGCCGGATAGACCGTCATCGACAACCCGGCTATCTTCTGCTGGGTTTTCTCGGCGACGGCGGCAAATACTTTCGGCTCGACCGGCTGCTGGCTTTTCGCGGTTTGCGGCACGGCCAATGCGGCCTGGCTCGCTTCGGCGAAACGCGCGGTCAGCTCGGCCAGATCACGGCCTTCGCCGAGGAACTTGCCCTGGGCATCGACGATTTCCAGATTCATCCGCAGATGGCTTTCAACCTGCTGCGCCGCCTCGCTCCAAGCTTCGTCACTGACGCGCGCGCCAGTCATGCGCAGCAACTCACGGCCCAATGCCTGAGGCAGCGAGCCCTCGGCAAAGGTCATGCGTTGCAGCGCGGCTTTGACAAAGTCCGGCACCGGCACGAAGTTCTTGCGCAAGGCTTTGGGCAGGTTGCGCACCAACGCAATGCACTTGGCTTCGATGACACCCGGCACCAGCCATTCCAGGCGCTCCGGCGGCAACATCGGCAGCAACGGCGCCGGCACGCGCAACGTCACGCCATCGCGCGGATGGTTCGGTTCGAAGTGGTAGCTCAGGGACAATTCCAGATCGCCGATGTGCAAGGTGTCCGGGTAATGCTGGGCAGTGACTTCGCTGGCTTCGCGGGCCAGCACGTCTTCTTCGCGCATGATCAGCAGTTGCGGATCTTTCTGGCTGTTGATCCGGTACCAACTGTCGAAGGTCGCGGTCTGGTGGATCTCCGCTGGCAATCTTGCGTCGTAGAAGGCGTACAGGGTTTCTTCGTCGGCGAGAATGTCGCGACGGCGAGCCTTGGCTTCCAGTTCGTCGAGCTGTTCCAGCAGTTGTTTGTTGGCTGTCAGGCACTTGGCCTTGGACTGGATTTCGCCACGCACCAGCGCTTCGCGGATGAACAACTCGCGGGACACCACCGGGTCGACCGGGCCGTAATGCACCGGCCGACGACCGACCACAATCAAGCCGAACAGGGTGATCTGCTCGAATGCCACGACCTGCCCGCGCTTCTTCTCCCAATGCGGTTCGAAGTGGTTTTTCTTGATCAGGTGCCCGGCCAGCGGCTCGATCCAGTCGGCATCGATTTTCGCCACCATGCGCGCGTAGAGCTTGGTGGTTTCCACCAGTTCAGCGGCCATCAGCCACTGTGGGCGCTTCTTGCCGATGCCCGACGACGGATGAATCCAGAAGCGCCGCTGACGTGCGCCGAGGTAATCGCCGTCTTCGGTTTTCTGGCCGATCTGGCTGAGCAGGCCGACCAGCACCGCTTTGTGCAGCTTCGGATAATCCGCCGGCTCTTTGTTGAGGCTCAGCTGCATGTCGCGGCAGATCAGGCTCAACTGGCGATGGGAATCACGCCATTCGCGCAGGCGCAGGTAATTCAGGAAATTCTTGCGGCACCAGTTACGCAGCGGACTGGCGGTCAGCGCCTGGCGCTGCTCTTCGAAACCGCGCCACAGATTGACCAGTCCGGCGAAATCCGAGTCGGCATCTTTCCATTGTGCATGGGCTTGATCCGCCGCTTGTTGACGCTCCGGCGGACGCTCGCGCGGGTCCTGGATCGACATGGCGCTGGCGACGATCAGCACTTCCTGCAAGCTGCCCAGTTTGGCCGCTTCCAGCAACATGCGGCCCATGCGCGGGTCCACCGGCAACCGCGCCAGTTGCCGACCGAGCGGGGTCAGCTGGCTGTTGCGATCCACCGCCGAGAGTTCTTGCAGCAGGTTGTAACCGTCGCTGATCGCTTTGCCGTCAGGCGGCTCGATAAACGGGAACGCGGTGACTTCGCCGAGGCGCAGATGCAGCATCTGCAAAATAACGGCGGCGAGGTTGGTGCGGAGGATTTCCGGATCGGTAAATTCTGGACGCCCAAGAAAATCTTCTTCGCTGTAAAGGCGGATGCAGATACCCGGCTCGACCCGCCCGCAGCGGCCTTTACGCTGGTTGGCGCTCGCTTGGGAAACGGCTTCGATCGGCAGGCGCTGAACCTTGGCGCGATAGCTGTAGCGACTGATGCGCGCGGTACCGCTGTCGATCACGTAGCGGATACCCGGAACGGTCAGCGAGGTTTCCGCGACGTTGGTCGCCAGCACCACGCGACGCCCTGGGTGTGACTGGAAAATCCGCTGCTGCTCGGCCGGCGACAAGCGCGCGTACAACGGCAGGATTTCGGTGTGTTTGAGCTGTGCCTTGCGCAGCATGTCGGCCGCATCGCGAATCTCGCGCTCGCCCGGCAGGAACACCAGCACGTCACCGGGACTGCGGCGTTCGCTGCGCTCATAGGCGGCGATTTCGTCGAGGGTGGCGAGAATTGCCTGATCCACGGTCAAGTCGTCCTCGACCCGATTGCCCTCTTCGTCTTGCTCAAGCGTCAGCGGGCGATACCAGGTGTCCACCGGGAAGGTGCGACCGGAGACTTCGACAATCGGCGCATCGTCGAAATGCTTGGAGAAGCGTTCGAGGTCGATGGTCGCCGAAGTGATGATGACCTTCAGGTCCGGACGGCGCGGCAGCAGGGTTTTCAGATAGCCGAGGAGGAAGTCGATATTAAGGCTGCGTTCGTGGGCTTCGTCGACGATGATCGTGTCGTAGCGTTCCAGGTAACGGTCGTTCTGGGTTTCCGCCAGCAGGATGCCGTCGGTCATCAATTTGATCAGCGTGTTGGAATCGCTCTGGTCCTCGAAGCGCACCTGATAGCCGACCAATGCGCCCAGTGGCGTACCGAGTTCTTCAGCGACCCGGGCAGCCACGCTGCGTGCAGCGATTCGCCGTGGTTGGGTGTGGCCGATCAGGCCATGTTGGCCGCGACCGATTTCCAGGCAGATCTTCGGCAACTGGGTGGTTTTACCCGAACCGGTTTCGCCAGCGATGATCAGCACCTGATGCTTTTCCAGCGCCTTCTTGATTTCGTCGCGCTTGGCGGCGATCGGCAGGCTGTCGTCGTAACGAATCACCGGCAGGCTGGCCTTGCGCGCCAGTACCTGATCGCAGGACGCCTGCATGCGCGCCACCCACTGGGCCAGCTTGGCCTCGTCGGGTTTCTTGCGCAGTTCAAGCAACTGCCGCCGCAGCCGGTGGCGGTCGGCGAGCATGGCGTGATCGAGGTTTTTCAGCAGTTTGTCGATGGAGGTCGATTCGTCGGTCATCGGGTACGCAATTCAGTCGTCTAGTGGCGCAGATTGCCGATTGTCGCAGATTTGCCATGGATTGGCTGTTTCTCCTGTAGGAGCTGTCGAGTGAAACGAGGCTGCGATCTTTTGATTTCAAGATCAAAAGATCGCGCCCTTCGGCAGCTCCTACAGGGTCAGTTTTCGGCGCTTTTGCGCCGATACGGAAACACATCAATCACCTTCCCCGCCCGAATCGCTTCCTGCAAGCTCTTCCAGTAATCGGCGTTGTACAACTCGCCATGCAACTGATCGAACAACTTGCGCTGGCCGGAATCGGCAAACAGGAACGGCGGAAATTCTTCCGGGAACACGTCCAGCGGCCCGATCGAGTACCACGGTTCGGAAGCCATTTCGTCTTCCGGCGTGCGCGGTTGCGGGATGTGGCGGAAGTTGGCTTCGGTCAGGAAGCAGATCTCGTCGTAGTCGTAGAACACCACGCGACCGTGACGAGTGACGCCGAAGTTCTTCAGCAGCATGTCGCCGGGAAAAATGTTGGCCGCCGCCAGTTGCTTGATCGCCAGGCCGTAATCTTCAAGGGCTTCGCGCACCTGCGCTTCGTTGGCGTTTTCCAGGTACAGGTTCAGCGGCGTCATTCGGCGCTCAGTCCAGCAGTGACGGATCAACACCGTGTCGCCTTCCACCGAGACCGTGGATGGCGCGACTTCAAGCAGCTCTTCCAGGCATGCCGGATCGAACTTGCTGAGCGGAAAACGGAAGTCGGCGAACTCCTGGGTATCGGCCATGCGCCCGACGCGGTCGACGCTTTTAACCAAGCGGTATTTCTCGATCACCGTCGCGCGGTCGACGTTTTTCGACGGCGAGAAACGGTCCTTGATGATTTTGAAAACGGTGTTGAAGCCCGGCAGAGTAAACACGCTCATGACCATGCCACGCACGCCGGGGGCCATGATGAACTGGTCGTCGGTGTTGGCCAGGTGATTAATCAGCGCCCGGTAGAACTCGGACTTGCCGTGCTTGTAGAAGCCGATCGAGGTGTACAGCTCGGCGATGTGCTTGCCCGGCAGGATTCGCTTGAGGAAACCGATGAACTCCGCCGGCACCGGCACATCCACCATGAAATACGAGCGGGTGAACGAGAAGATGATCGACACGTCCGCCTCGTCGGTAATCAGCGCATCGATCTGGATGCCGCGACCTTCGAGGTGCAGCAGTGGAATCGCCAGCGGCCATTGTTCATCGGCGGTGTAGATGCGGCCCACCAGGTACGCGCCCTTGTTGCGGTACAGCACCGAGGAAAACAGCTCGACGCTCAACTCCGGGTCCTTGCACACCCAGTCCGGCAGATTCTCGCGCAGTTGTGCTTCGAGACGCTTCAGGTCGCCGGGCAAGTCGGCGTATTCCTCGCTGAAACGGTAGTCGCCAAAAATGCTCGCGAGCATGCCGGACAACTGGCCCTGAGGCTTGTAAGTGCGGGTTTGTGCAGCGCGGGCCCGACGCAGGCTCGGCCGGGTGGTGTGGATGAACATGCAACCGTCGCTGATCAGGTCATGGCTGAACAGCCCGCAGAAGATCGAGTTGTACCAGGTCTCGGACAGTTCATCGTCGAAGCGCAGGTCGATCAGGCTGATGTAGGCGCTTTTGACCAGCGGCCAACAGCTGACGTCCAGCGTGTCGGTATCGAACGCGGTGCGCAGGCGCTCCACGGTTTCACTGACTTTTTCTTCGTACAGATTGATCCGCGCCGCCGACGCCGATTGCGTCTCCTGCCACTTGGCCTGTTCGAAACGCGCCCGTGCGCCGTCGGTGATCTGGCGAAAATGCTCGCGGTAATCGTCAAAGCCATCGAGGATCAAGCGGGCGATATCGGCGGCTGGCCATTGCTGCGGCATGGTGAGACCTCTGCGGGAATTCGTGAGCCCTGAGCTTAGCCAGTGAAGCGGGTGCAGGAGAAGTGTAATTTTCCGGGCGCCGCGCCATCGACACCCTGGAGAGTTCAATGCTCGTTTTTCGGTTGCCATCATTCAGGCGCTCGGCAACACTCTCGCTCCCATCAAGGAAGGAAACGCGCTGTGAACCCCGTCGATATTTTCCGTTTACTGTCCCTGGCGGCCATTTGGGGTGCGAGTTTCCTGTTCATGCGCATCATCGCCCCGGTGATTGGCAGCATTCCCACCGCTTTTTTTCGCGTATCTATCGCTGCTGCCGGACTGCTGGTGATTCTTGGGCTGATGCGCATCAGTTGGGATTTCAAGGGCAAACTGAAAACCGTGATGCTGCTCGGGGTGATCAACTCCGGGATTCCGGCAACGCTCTATTCGGTGGCCGCGCAGGTGCTGCCCGCTGGTTATTCATCGATTTTCAATGCCACGACACCTTTGATGGGCGTGCTGATCGGCGGCCTGTTTTTCCATGAAAGGCTCACTGGCGCCAAGCTCGGCGGCGTGTTCCTCGGGCTGTTCGGCGTGGGCGTGCTGACCCGTGCCGGTCCGGTGGCGTTCGATATGGAATTGCTGATGGGTGCCGTCGCCTGCCTGCTCGCGACCACCTGCTACGGGTTTGCCGGGTTTTTGGCCCGCCGCTGGCTCGATCAGGCCGGAGGTCTGGACAGCCGTTTGTCGGCACTGGGCAGCATGCTCGGCGCGACGTTGTTCCTGTTGCCACTGTTCGGTTACAGCGTGATCAGCCAACCACCTGCGAGCTGGGGCGGCTGGAGCGTGTGGCTATCGTTGCTGGGGTTGGGCCTGGGATGCACGGCGTTTGCCTACATTATTTACTTCCGGCTGCTGAGCTCGATTGGTCCGGTGAAATCGATGACCACGACCTTTTTGATCCCGTTGTTCGGGGTGTTGTGGGGTGGGCTGTTTCTCGATGAGCCGCTGTCGATGGCGCATGTGTATGGCGGGGTGTTGATTGCGGTGGCGTTGTGGTTGGTGTTGAAGCCGGCGGTGTTGAAGGTGGCTGAGGTGACTGCCAAGTAGTTCGGTGGTGTTGCTGATGACGCCATCGCTGGCAAGCCAGCTCCCACAGGGTTCGGTGTTGTACGCAAAACATATGTACGACACCCATCACTGTGGGAGCGGGCTTGCCCGCGATGGCGTCCGCTCAGGCACTACAAGGCTGAAGCACTGACCTCCCCATCCACCAACCGCCGAATCCCCAGCGGATTGGCGTTCTGCAACGCCTCGGGCAGCAACGCATCCGGGTAATTCTGGAAACACACCGGCCGCAGGAAACGATCAATCGCCAAGGTACCAACCGACGTACCGCGAGAATCCGACGTCGCCGGATACGGTCCGCCATGCACCATCGCGTCACACACCTCGACCCCGGTCGGATAGCCGTTGAGCAAAATCCGCCCGACTTTCTCCTGCAGTATTTCAGCCAGCCAGCGGTATTCCAGCAACTCTTCGGCCTCGCCAATCAGCGTCGCCGTCAATTGCCCGCGCAGGCCATGCAGCGCCGCCGCCAACTGCGCGCGATCCTCGACTTCGATGACGATAGTGGTCGGCCCGAACACTTCCTCCTGCAACAACTCATCGCCCTTGAGCAACAGGCTGACATCAGCCTTGAACACTTGCGGCTGCGCTTGATTGCCCTGCTGCGGCTTGCCCGCCAAATGAGTCAGCCCCGGATGTTCGTGCAACTCACCCAGGCCTCGGCTGTAGCTGGCCAACGCGCCGGTGTTGAGCATGGTTTGTGGCGGTTGCTGGTTCATGCTCGCGCAGAAGGTTTCCAGGAACGTGCTGAACTGCGGCGAACGCAAACCGATGACCAGCCCGGGATTGGTACAGAACTGACCGCAACCCAACGTCACCGAACCGGCCAGTTGCGCCGCGATCTGCTCGCCGCGCACCACCAATGCTTCGGGCAGCAGGAACACCGGATTGATGCTCGACATCTCGGCAAACACCGGGATGGGTTGTGGTCGGGTCGCGGCCATGTGGCTCAAGGCATTGCCGCCCTTGAGCGAACCGGTGAAGCCCACCGCCTGAATCGCCGGATGCTTGACCAGCCATTCGCCGACGCCACCGCCATAAATCATGTTGAACACACCCGCCGGCATTTCCGTGCGTTCAGCGGCGCGGATGATCGCGTCCGCCACCCACTCGGCGGTCGCCATGTGCCCGCTGTGCGCCTTGAACACCACCGGGCAACCGGCGGCCAGTGCCGAGGCGGTATCGCCACCAGCGGTGGAAAATGCCAACGGAAAATTGCTGGCACCGAACACCGCGACCGGCCCGAGGGCGATGCGGTACTGACGCAGGTCCGGACGTGGCAACGGCTGGCGATCCGGCAATGCCCGGTCGATGCGCGCGCCATAGAAATCACCGCGACGCAGCACCTTGGCGAACAGGCGCAACTGGCCGCTGGTGCGACCGCGCTCACCTTGAATACGCCCGGCAGGCAACGCGGTTTCGCGGCATACGGTGGCGACGAAATCATCGCCTAGCACATCGATTTCATCGGCGATGGCATCGAGAAAGGTTGCGCGCTTTTCTGCGCTCAAGTTTCGGTAGATCGGGTAAGCGGCGGCGGCGGCTTTGGCGGCGGCATCCACTTCGGCTTCCGATGCCTGGACGAAAGTCCCCGGCAATGGCTCACCTGTGGTCGCGTCGAGGCTTTGCAGGCGCAGCGTGCCATTGGCGCTACGACGACCGCCGATGTAGTTGTGTCCAAGTAACGTGGTCATGTGGAGTTCCTTGAGCGTCGGATTCACTGTAGGAGCGAGCCTGCTCGCGAAGGTCGTCAACGATGACGCGCCCATTCTGGTTTAACGCGGTGTCGTTGCATTTTTCGCGAGCAGGCTCGCTCCTACAGGGGGGGCGGGCGGTTAGAGCTGGCGTACGTTACCGATGGCCAGCGGCTGGGCACTCTCGCCGATACCGTTGACCAACGGCGCGCCGAACTCATCGAGGCTGATCTGGAAGCGATCCCCCGGCTGGGTCTTCACACCGTCGGCAAACGACAGCGTCGCGGTGCCGAAGTAATGCACGTGAACATCACCGGGACGCAAAAACTGCGCGTATTTGAAGTGGTGAAATTCGAGGTTGGCCAGGCTATGGCACATGTTGTCTTCGCCGCTGAGAAATTCCTTTTCCCAAATCGTTTCGCCGTTGCGCTTGATGCGGCTGGTGCCGACCAGATGCTTGGGTAACTCTCCGACGCGCAACTCGGGACCGTAGGAGCAACTGCGCAGTTTCGAATGGGCGAGGTACAGGTAGTTGCGCCGTTCCATGACATGGTCGGAGAATTCATTACCCAGTGCATAACCGACGCGGTACGGCTGGCCATCGTCGCCAATCACGTAGAGGCCGGTCAGCTCCGGTTCTTCGCCGGCATCTTCGGCAAATGGTGGCACCGGAAAGTCTGCGCCGGGGCGTACGACGATGCTGCCGTCACCCTTGTAGAACCACTCCGGTTGCGCACCGACCTGCCCCGCCGCAGGTTTGCCACCTTCAAGGCCCCATTTGAAGATGCGCATGGTGTCGGTCATGCCGGCTTCGACCTCACCGTCATGCTGGTGCATTTTGTCCCGTGCCGACGCGCTGCCCAGATGAGTCAGGCCGGTGCCGCTGATCAGGCAATGGGCCGGGTCTTCGTGGTCCAGCGGTGGCAGGACTTTGCCCTGCTGCAATAGCGTCGCGTAATCCGGTCCCGGTTCGGTGCCGCGCAAGGCGACTTCCTCTTGCAGATTGCGTTGCGCACGAATCGCCGCCAGTGCCAGTTCACGGGTGCTACGGGTGTCGCGCACCAGCAGAATCTGCGCCCCGGCGACCAGCCCGACCTGACGCTCGCCCTCAGTGTTTTCAAATTGAATCAGGTGCATGGTGTACCTCCAATCAGTCAACCGAACGCCGCCCGAAGGCGGCGCTTGAGGGTCATTCGATGATGTTGAAATCGCTCAGGTACTCATCGGAGATTTCCAGGCCCAGGCCCGGTTTGTTGTCGTCGAGCTGGATGTAGCCGTTGACCGGTTGTGGCTCGCCCTTGAACACGTAGTAGAAGAGTTCGTTGCCGACTTCGACGTCGAACACCGGGAAGAACTCGGCCATCGGCGAAGCGGTGGTGGACATGGTCAGGTGGTAGTTGTGCATCTGCCCGGCATGCGGGATGACCGGCACCGACCAGGCCTCGGCCATGGCGTTGATCTTGCGCGCGGCGGTGATGCCGCCGACGCGGTTGGTGTCGTACTGGATCACGTCGACGGCGCGGCGTTCCAGCAGGTCTTTGAAGCCGTAGGAGGTGAATTCGTGTTCGCCGCCGGAGATCGGCATGATCCCCATTTTCTTCAGCTCGATGTAGCCTTCAATGTCGTCGGCGATCACCGGTTCTTCGAGCCAGCGCGGCTCGAACTCGGCCAGTTTCGGCAACATGCGGCGCGCATATTCCAGGGTCCAGCCCATGTAGCATTCGAGCATGATGTCGACGTCAGGGCCGGCCAGTTCACGCAGGGCACGCACTTGTTCGATGTTGCGGCGCATGCCCGCCGGGCCGTCTTTCGGACCGTAGCCGAAGCGCATTTTCAGCGCAGTGAAACCTTGGTTCAGATAGCCCTGGGCTTCTTCGAGGAACAGATCGAGATTGTCGTTGGCGTAGAGCTTGGACGCGTAGGTCCAGATCTTTTCCTTGGTGCGCCCGCCGAGCAGTTTGAATACCGGCTTGTTTACCGCTTTGCCCATGATGTCCCAGATGGCGATGTCGATCGCCGAGATCGCCGCCATGCCGATGCCTTTGCGGCCCCAGGCGTGGCTCTGGCGGTACATTTTCTGCCAGATGTATTCGTTGTCGAACGGGTCTTCGCCAATGGCGATCGGTGCCAGGTAAGTGTCGATGATTTCCTTGGCTACACGCGGTGCCAGGGCGCAGTTACCGATGCCGACAAGACCGGTATCGGTCTCGACTTCCACCACCAGCCAGCCGTGGAAACGGAACGAGCCCATGGCGTCGCCGCGTTCGAACAGGATGTCGCTGGCGTTGGTGCAGAAGTGCGCTTGAGGCGGAACGACTTTGCCTTTCCACTCGAAAACGCGGGTACGGATCGCTTTGATTTTCATGAATACAGTTCCTTGGGCTGCCGGATTCTCGTAGTTGTCGGTCGTGTGCGCAGAGCTTGTTTCGGATGGGCTCCTGCATTCGATGGACCGACTTTAGCCAGCGCCCGGGGGCTGCGGATAATCACTTATGCACATCCGTCGATAACCTGGGGTGATAGCAAAAACCGATTAATGCCTTGATCGGGTTATCAGCCGAAAAACAAAAAGATCGCAGCCTCCGGCAGCTCCTACAGAAAAATGCGATCCCCTGTAGGAGCTGCCGAAGGCTGCGATCTTTTGACCCTCAGCGCTTAGTAGCTGTGGGCGCCCATTCGGCAGGCAATCTCGAACGCCTGACGTGTCGCACCGACGTTCGCCTTGCCCTGCCCGGCGATATCGAATGCAGTACCGTGGGCCGGTGTGGTGATCGGGATCGGCAAGCCGCCCTGCACCGTCACGCCACGGGAGAAGCCCATCAGTTTGATCGCGATCTGGCCCTGGTCGTGATACATGGTCACGACCGCGTCAAAGGCACTCGCATCGCCCTGGACCTTGAGGAAAATCGTGTCTCCCGGATACGGTCCTTCCGCAGCAATTCCCAACGCCTGCGCAGAGCGTACAGCCGGGCCGATGATGTCCAGCTCTTCGCGGCCGAACGAGCCGTTGTCACCATTGTGCGGATTCAAGCCGCAGACGCCGATGCGCGGTTTCTCCAGGCCGTTGCGCTTGAGCGCTGTATCGATCAGTTGAATCGCTTCCACCACCCGCTGCTGACTGAGCAGGCCTGAAACTTCGGCCAAGGCCACATGGGAAGTCACCCGTGACGTCCACAAATTGTCGAGCACGTTGAATTCGCAGAACGGCCCGTGGAAACCCAGCAACTCGGCGAACCAGTGCAACTCGTCGTTGTGCGCCATGCCGGCCATGTGCAACGAGGTCTTGTTCAGCGGCCCGAACAGGATTGCATCGGTGGTGCCGGCCTCGGTCAGGCGCAGGGCTTTTTCCAGGGTGTCGAGGCTGTAGCGACCGCCAATCACACTGGCTTCGCTGCGTGGGAATTCACCAACGGTGTCACCACGAAAGTCATAGAACAGCGGTGTGTCATCGGCAAATTCCAGCCCCTCCAAAGAGTCCACGCGCCGATAGGGAAATTCAGCGCCGGCGATGCGCATGCCGCGACGCATTTCCGCCTCGTCGGCGATCAGGATCACGTTGGCCTTGTTGCGCACTTCAGGCTCGGCGAGCAGACGTGCGATCAATTCAGGACCGATGCCCGCAGGGTCACCAAGGACCATGGCGATGGTGGATTTTTTCATGCTTCACTCCTCAAGGGTTCAGGCCACGCCCGGTCAATGGCGCAAGGCTCGCAGCGATAAACGCGCTGCGCGTTGCTGTAGAACAGTCGCTCCTGATCGGCCAGCGGCAGATCGGCGACGATGGATTTGAAACCGCTGTAGATGTCATCGAACGAGCCGCACAGGCTGTCCACCGGAAAGTTGCTGGCAAACATCGCCCGGTCGGCTCCAAACATGGCGATCACTTCGCGCACGATCCAGGCATTGTCTTTGGCGCGCCAGCGTTGGCCGCCCTGCCCCAGTCCGGAAATCTTCACCTGCACGTTCGGCCACTGGGCCAGCCGCGCCATCGCCAGGCGCCAACCGGCCAGGCCTTCGCCGCTGCGGTCGTTGGGCAATCCCGCGTGGTTGATAATCAGGGTGATGCCGGGAAAGTCCCGGGCCAACCGTTCGGCTTCGTGCATGTTCCACCACGGTGTCTGCAAATCGAAATGCAGACCCAAACCTTCAAGTGCGGCGTAACTGCGGCGCCAGTGTTCGTCACTCATCAGACTGCGCAAGCGCCCGACCTGCTCCGGCACGGTCGGGCCGCCGGGCTTGTGGCGAACGCTGCGTACGCACTTGAAACTGGCCTGCTCGGTCAGCACATCGATAGCGTCCGGATGATCGAGCCAGGCTTGCGCGACGATTGCATTCGGCACGCCATAACGGGCAGCCAGTTGCTCGATGAAACGGGTTTCGCCAATCGGGTCCTGCGGGTTCCATTCGGTCTCGACGTACACCGTTTGCACGACGTTGTGGGAACCTGCATCGGCGAAGTAGTCCTCGGGAAAATAGCGACGCTTGATCGCGCTGTAGTCACCGTAGCGAAACGGGATATTGGCTTCGGGGGCGAGCCACGGGTGATCGTTGAGGGTCGGGTCCCAGAAATGATGATGGGCGTCGATGATCGGGCCGCTCCACAACTTAGTCATGACGCACCTCGTCGAGGCTGATAAACAACGTCGCCAGCACGAACACCGCCGAGCATGCCGCGAAGAACCCCAGCACCGGGGCAAAACCACCGGACATTTGCAGGATCACCCCCACCAGGATCGGCACCGCGATGCCGCCGGTGCTGCCGGCCATGTTCATCACACCGCCGATCAAACCGACCCGCGCCGGTGCTGCCAGCAGCGCCGGGAAACTCCAGTAGAGGCTGCCCCACATCAGGAAAAACGCGGTCATGGCCAACAACGCCACTGCCGCAAAAGGATTGCTCAGGGTCGGCAGCAACAGGAACGCGCCGAGCGCTACCAGACCGGAAAACGCCAGCAGGCTCTTGACCGCCACTGCGCGACTCACGCCTTTGCGGATCAAGCCGTCGCAGAGGAAGCCACCGGTCAACGAACCCAGCGCACCGCAGACGAAAATCACAAATGTCGCCGCGCCAATGCCCTTGATATCAAACCCGCGAGCCTGGGACAGATAGCTCGGCCCCCAGGTCAGCAGTCCAAAATACACCATCGCCCAACTGGCCCGCCCGATCAGCAAACCGCTCAAAGAACGGGCGGCAATGCCCAGGCCTTTGACCGGTGCACGTGCGGCTTCGGCGGCGGGCGTGGCACGTCCGGCGTTGATTTTCTCAAGCTCCCGTTCATTCACCTGCGAATGGCTGGCCGGGTCGTCACGCAGATACCGCCGCGCCAGCCACGCCAGCACCAGAGTTGCGATACCGGCAATGACAAAAGCCAACCGCCAGGAGTCCAGCGACGCAATCAGATAAGCAATGATCAACCCGCCCAGCGCCACACCGAGCGGGCTGCCGCTGTCCATCAGCACCGCGCCGCGACTGCGTTCGCCTGGGGCCAGCCATAGCGAAATCAGCTTGCCGCCCGATGGGAACAAAGGCGCTTCGGCGGCGCCCAACGCAACCCGTGCAAACAACAATGACAAGCCGCCGGTGGCAAATGCCGCCAACACCTGGAAAGTGCCCCACAATCCAGTGGACCAACTGATGACGCGGTGCGGACCGAAACGATCGATCATCCAGCCACCGGGAATTTGCAACAGTGCATAGGCCCAAAAAAAGCTACTGAGGATCAGGCCCTGCATGCTCGGTGACAGCGAGAATTCATTGGCGATGGTCGGCATCGCGATGGACAGCGACACCCGGTCGATCAGGTTGACCATGGTCAGCGCGAAAATGATCGCGAAGATCCGCCAACGAACATTGCTGGCCTTGGCGGTTGCAGCCAGCGGTTTCGCCGCCGCTGCGGGCGAAGCATCTGCGCCAGGTAGATGCAGGGAAGCACTGGAACGAGCCATGGTGCGTACCTCGTTTTATTATTTTTGTGGAGACTGCAGCGCCACTTCATCGCGGCGGTTTGTGAGCACTATCGAAGGCTCAGTGATAACCGTCTAATCAAAACTTGAAATCGGGTGATAGCCCCGGGTTATGTCATGCCCAGCTTTCAACATTGCACGCATTTTTTCTGTAGGAGCGAGCTTGCTCGCGATGGTCTTCAACGAATACGCGTGTTTCCTGAATTAGCCCAGCGCCCTTGAGTCCATCGCGAGCAAGCTCGCTCCTACAGTGACGAGGTATAACCCCAGGCTATCGGTGTATGTATTGTTTTGACTAGACGCGGCGACGGCTCGTTCCCACACTCAGGCCAGGCTTGCGGCTTCACAGCGCAGACAAGTCACTCATAACAAATACAAAAAACGAGGCTCTTCCATCATGCGAAATGCATTCGTCCGTCGCACATCCCGTCTGTTTCTTGGCTGCACCCTGATCGCCGCTGGCGCGCTCCCTCTGCTCGCTCAAGCAGCCTGGCAACCGGACAAGAACGTCGAAATCGTCGTAGCCGGCGGCCCCGGTGGCGGCACCGACCAACTCGGTCGGCTGATCCAGTCGATCATCACCACCCACAAGCTGCTCGACGTCAACACCATCGTCCTCAACAAGGGCGGCGGCAACGGCGCCGAAGCCTTTCTCGACATGAAGATGAACAAGGGCGATGCCGAAAAACTGGTGATCGGCACTAACAACATCTACCTGTTGCCGCTGGTGTCCAAGCTCGGTTACCAGTGGCAGGAACTGACGCCGATTGCCGCCGTGGCCGAAGACGACTTCATCCTCTGGAGCTACAAAGGCGCGCCGTGGAAGGACGCAAAAAGCTTCTACGAAGCGGTTAAGACTGACCCGTCGAACCTGCGCATGGGCGGCAGCCAGTCCAAGGATGTCGACCAGACCCTGACCCTGCTGCTCAACCAGACCACCAACAGCAAACTGGTGTACATCCCGTTCAAGAGCGGCAGCGAAGCCGCGACCCAACTGGCCGGCAAACACATCGCCGCCAACGTCAACAACCCCAGCGAAAGCATCAGCCAATGGCGCGGCGACCAGGTCGAACCGCTCTGCGTCTTCAGTAAAGAGCGCATGGCCTACACTGAAAAAGTCGCCGGCGACAAATCCTGGGCCGATGTTCCGACCTGTCATGAACAAGGCCTGGGCATCGATCAATACCGCTTCCCGCGCACTGTGTTCATGCCCGGCGATATCAGCGCCGAACAGCGGGCGTTCTACGTCGAGCTGATGCGCAAAGTCACCCAGACCGATGAGTTCAAGGCCTACGTCAAACAGAACGCGCTAGTGCCAACCTTCCTCGAAGGCGAACCGTTGACCGCTTACATCGAAAAAGACACCGCCCGCGTCACCCCGGTATTCAAAGAAGCCGGCTGGCTGAAAAACTGAAGTTGCCAGGGCCGCTCGCCCAAGGGCGGCCGTCACCTGCTGGAGGTGTTTCATGTCCCATTCTTCGGATTCACCGGCGCTGGTCGGTACCCGTTGGGTCGAACTCGGCCTGGCGCTGTTCACCACCCTGATCGGCGCCGTGGTGATGTTCGGCAGCGTCGAACAAGGCATCGGTTGGGGTGATGCCGGCCCCGAGCCGGGTTACTTCCCCTTTTACATCGGCCTGATGTTGAGCGCCGCGAGCGTAGCCAATGGCGTGCTGACCCTGGTGCGCTGGAAAGCTTTGAGCGTCGCGTTCGTCAGTCGCAGTGCTTTCAAACAAGTGATGTCAGTGTTCGTGCCGATTGCGCTGTTCGTCGGTGCGATGCCGTTCACCGGCATTTACATCGCCTCGGCGGCGTTCATTGCCTGGTTCATGTGGCGTGACAAAGTCCGCGCCAAGCCCTACGGCAAATGGATGATCGGCAGCGTGTCCCTCGGCGCGGTGCTGGCCAGTTACCTGATTTTCGCGTTGTGGTTCAAGGTGCCGCTGGATGCCGGCCCAATGGGCGACTGGATTGCCCTGGCCGGGAGAAATTTCAAATGAGCGAATTCGATTCCCTGTTGCAAGGCATGAACCTGATCCTGACCCCGGGCCATATTGGCCTGATGGTGATCGGCGTGCTGCTGGGCATTCTGGTCGGCGTTTTGCCCGGCCTCGGTGCCCCCAATGGCGTGGCGTTGCTGCTGCCACTGACGTTCACCATGTCGCCGGTGTCGGCGATCATTCTGCTGTCGTGCATGTATTGGGGCGCGCTGTTCGGTGGCTCGATCACCTCGATCCTGTTCAACATTCCCGGTGAACCCTCATCGGTGGCGACCACCTTCGACGGCTATCCGATGGCCCGCGAAGGCCGCGCCGCCGAAGCCCTGACCGCCGCGTTCAGCTCGGCGCTGATCGGTGCCCTGTGCGGCGTATTGTTGCTGACATTCCTGTCGACGAAGATTGCCGCGTTCGCCATGTCGTTCAGTTCGCCGGAGTTCTTCGCGGTGTATCTGTTGGCGTTCTGCACCTTCATCGGCATGAGCAAGAACCCACCGTTGAAAACCGTGGTGGCGATGATGATCGGTTTCGCCATGGCGGCGGTCGGTATGGACACCGTATCGGGCAACCTGCGCCTGACGTTCGACCAACCGATTCTGATGACCGGCATCAGTTTTGAAGTAGCAGTGATCGGCCTGTTCGGCATCGGTGAAATCCTCTGCACCGTGGAGGAAGGCCTGGTGTTCCGTGGCGAACACGCACGCATTACGCCGATGGTGATCTTGCGCACCTGGGCCAAGTTGCCGCGTTACTGGTGGACGATTGTGCGCAGCACGCTGGTCGGTTGCTGGATGGGCATCACGCCTGGCGGGCCGACTGCGGCATCGTTCATGAGCTACAGCCTGGCGCGGCGTTTTTCGAAGAACCGCGAGAACTTCGGCAAAGGCGAAATCGAAGGCGTGATCGCTCCCGAGACTGCCGACCACGCGGCCGGCACCAGCGCCCTGCTGCCGATGCTGACCCTGGGCATTCCAGGTTCGGCCACCGCTGCGGTGATGCTCGGCGGTTTGATGATTTGGGGCCTGCACCCTGGGCCGACGCTGTTCGTCGAGCAACACGATTTTGTCTGGGGCCTGATCGCCAGCATGTACCTGGGCAACGTGGTGAGCCTGATCGTGGTGTTGGCCACCGTGCCGCTGTTTGCCTCGATTCTGCGCATACCGTTCTCGATCATCGCGCCGATCATCATCATGGTGTGCGCCATCGGCGCGTACTCGGTGCACAACTCGTTTTTCGACGTGGTGTTGATGCTCGGTTTCGGCGCACTGGGTTATCTGTTCAAGAAACTCGGTTACCCGATTGCGCCGCTGGTATTGGCGGCGGTGCTGGGCGACAAAGCGGAAGATGCGTTCCGCCAGTCGATGCTGTTCTCGGACGGGCAACTGGGGATTTTCTGGTCCAACCCATTGGTCGGCAGCCTGACCACGGCGGCGCTGCTGATGCTGTTCTGGCCGTTGATTTCCAAGGCGCTGAGCGCGCTGTTGGGCCTGCGTAAATCCCACGTCGCCAAAGCAAAATCGGTGCTGTGACACAGCAATGCTGGCAACGCCTGACAATTGTTGTCAGGCTTGCCGCAGACTTTCTTGCGAGCGCGGCCCATGACCCGAATTCCTGTTGCCAATGTGATCCACAGTCGATTGCGTCTGCGCCAACTGCGGTTGATGCTGGCGTTGCAGGAACTCGGCTCGCTGCGCCGCGCCGCCGATCACATCGGCATGACCCAACCCGCCGCCACCAAAATGCTGCACGAAGCCGAGGACTTGCTCGGTGTCGAACTCTTCGAACGCCTGCCCCGCGGCATGCGCTCTACCCCGTTCGGGGAAACCGTCATCTACTACGCGCGCATGGTCTTCGCCGAACTCAGCGGCATGCGCGAAGAACTGGTGGCGCTTGAATCCGGCAACCTTGGCCGGGTTGCGGTCGGCGCCATTCCGGCACTCGCATCGGGCCTGCTGACCCGCACCATCGCGACCTTGAAACAAAGCCATCCACGGTTGTCCATGAGCATTCAGGTCGATACTAGCGACGTGCTGGTACAGGCGCTTTTACAGGATCAATTGGACATTGTATTGGGGCGGATTCCTCCAGGTGCCCGGGCCGAAGAGTTGCTGTTCGACAGTCTCGGTGAAGAGGCTTTGTGCGTGATTGCAGGGGCACAGCATCCATTGGCTAAAGCCACGCAATTGAGCTGGGCCGAATTGCAGAACATGACCTGGGTACTGCAACAGCATCCGAGCCCGATGCGCGCGATCATCAATCAGGTGTTCCACAACGCGCGGGTCGACATCCCCAGCAGCATCGTCGAAACCACCTCGATCATGACCTTGCTCTCGTTGATTCAGCAGACCGATATGCTCGGCGTCACGCCGGTATCGGTAGTTGAGGATTATCCGGGGCGTGACCTGCTGGCGGTGCTGCCGATCAAGTTCGAGGCTCGATTGCCGCCGTATGGCTTGATCACCCGACGTCATCGCATTCAGTCGTCGGCGATGCAGGCATTCATGAATTCGGTGCGGGCCGAGCATGCGCTGAGCAAATAAAAAAGGCCCGGAGCAATGCTCCGGGCCTTTTCAGGTTTACGCGGTTTTACGAAATACAAACACCAGACCGACGATGATCAACAGCATGCCGAGCATGCTCAGCGTCGCCAATCGGTTGCCGAAAAACACGTAGTCCATCACCGCCGTCACCGCAGGCACCAGGTAAAACAGACTGGTGACATTCACCAGATTGCCCCGCGCAATCAAACGATACAGCAGCAATGTCGCCAAAACTGACACCACCAGCCCCATCCACAACACCGGCACGACAAACCCGATGCTGTGTTCGAAGTGAAACGGCTGGAATGGCACGAAGATCCCGCAGAGCAAAAGCCCGGCGAGGTATTGCACAGGCAGCGTGCCGAGAGGATTGTCGGTGATGCGCTTTTGCATGATCGAGCCGAACGTCATGCTCGCCAGCGCCAGCAAACCAAAGAGCATCCCGGCCAACGACATGCCGGCCAGGCCGATGCCCTGATACACCACCATGATCAACCCGGCCAAACCAAGTGAAAGACCGAACATCCGGCTCCAGGAACGCTGACGCTCCATCAGCACCACAGTGAGGATCGGTTGCACGCCCATGATTGTCGCCATGACACCCGGCGTGACTTTCAGGTCCAGGGCCAGCAGATAGAAAATCTGATAAGCCCCCAGCAACACCACGCCCGTGGCCATCGCATACAGCATCGGCCTGCCGCCCTTGGGCAATTTCAGTTTGAACAACGGCACCAAAAGCACCAGACCGCACAAGGCAATGACGAAGCGAAACAACAGAAACGCAAAGGGTGACGCGTGGGCCAGGCCCCATTTGGAAAAGATCGCCCCGCTGCTCCACAGCAAGACGAACAGGCTCGTGGATGCGGCCGCGAGCGCGGATTTTTTCGAAAGAACAAACATGAATACCACCTGTAGTCAGGCAAAAAGCCAACTCAGCCGAAGCTGAAATTCAGTTGTTTTCAGGTGTGCGCCGGGTTCAGCAGAAAATGCTGATCAGCCCGAAACGCCAACACCCGGCGGCGAGACCACCGCGCAAACCGGCGTGCGACTGACAGGAGGGGGGTAATGACTGATCTGCCCCGGCTGCTGATTCCCGCACGGCACGACGCCAGCGTTGACCGCTGAATCGACTACCGCGTTGATGTGGGATGCAGGCATTGGGCTGATCTTTATTTGGGGGATAAAAAAGTGAGTCCTGAAACTCACTGTGCGCCGACTATAACCAGTGGGCGACACGGTTTGCAATGACTTGGTCAAAGGGCCAGTAACGACAGGCAGGAGGGTGCTGTCTAGGATTGAGATTAACGGCGACACACGGCGAGGTAGACATGGAATGCAAGAGAGCACATGCCAAGGGAACGGACTCATCTTCGATATCAGTTGTACAGGTCACAGGCAAGAAAGCTCGTTGGCGCCAGCATTGCCCAACTACCACTCGAACTGGAACGGGCCGACCCTACCGCTCGCGATTTATCAAACGTGCGTTTTGAACCCATTGACGCCCAAGCGCTGAACGCTTTTGAGCAATGGGAAGATCCACATTTTTCATGGAATGAAGTCATTGGATGGAAAGCACGAGAACCGCTGGCTTTGGATATTGCCATCTGGTTCGGGGAAGAACTGTGTGGGATGTGTATCGCGAACCCGAACAAAAGTAGGCATCGTATTCGGATCGTGCGATTGGAGGGGCGCCCAGGTATGTTTCATCCGTTGAAAAAACGTATTGCCCCTCTGTCCCTATCTGTCATCGAACAATATGCCCAAATAATCGGCAGCAGGATTATCGAGGTTCAGGAACCGTTGGCAGGTGCAGTTTCGACCTATCAACGGCTCGGCTTTGAATTCGATGGCGAAGGCCGACTTGTCAAATCAATGGAGAGCCTAGTATTGTGAAAACTGCTCAAGAAACGACCAATACCGGAGGGAGCATGCGCAAGGTAGCTAAAAAATCCCCCACGCCGAAAAGCTCGTCTTCGGCAAAGAACAGGCTCGCAACCGTTGAACTGACGGCCAGCCAGCGCCACCTGCTCCAACTCATCGTTACAGGCATCGAAGAAGAGCCTGATGGCGTCCTCGCAGGCGCGTCATTCAAATTTTCGCAATAAAAAAAACCGCTCCCTGGGAGCGGTTTTTTCATGTAGACAATCACCCAAACAACCAGTACCCCAACAACGCCAGCACCACCACCGCCAACACCGGCCGCAGCACGCGATAAGCCTTGGGATTACGGCGCTTCCACTGTTTGACGGCACCGCTGATTTTGTCGCTGGAGTTCTTGCTCCACGCATACGCCTGATTGATTCCGCCAACACGTTCGTCATCGAGGTTTTGCGGTGCGGTGGCGCGGCCCAAAAAAGCACTGATCGAACGGTTGATGCGCGTCATCAGGCGATTGCTCAGCGGTCGCTCGATGTCACAAAACAGGATGACCCGGGTCTGGTCGGTTTCGTTCTTGACCCAATGCACATAGGTTTCATCGAACATCACATCTTCACCGTCGCGCCAGGCATACACCTGACCGTCGACAAAAATGCGGCAATCATCGGAATTGGGGGTCGACAGGCCCAGGTGATAACGCAGGGAACCGGCGAACGGATCGCGGTGCGGGTTGAGGTGACTGCCGCCCGGGAGCAGCGCAAACATTGCGCCCTTGATGTTGGGAATGCTGCTGACCAACGCTACGGTTTTCGGGCATAACAGCTCGGCCGATGGCAATGGTTTGTCGTACCACTTGAGGTAGAAACGCTTCCAGCCTTTCTTGAAGAACGAACCGAAACCGGCGTCGTTGTTCTTTTCGGCGGCGCGGATGTAGCCCTCGTCGAACAAGTGCATCGCTTCGTCGCGAATGGCTTCCCAGTTGTTCTTGAGTACATCCAGCTCAGGAAACCGGCTGCGGTCCAGATAAGGCTTGGAGGGCACGCTGGAGAACAGGTACATCAAGGCGTTGTAAGGTGCAAATAGCGCAGAGTGGTTTACGAACTGACGCAGAACCGGCAAACGGGCCTTGCCACGTAAATGCACATAGAGGGTGCTGCC
This sequence comes from Pseudomonas sp. NFX98, assembly GCF_047784845.1. NCBI lineage: Bacteria > Pseudomonadati > Pseudomonadota > Gammaproteobacteria > Pseudomonadales > Pseudomonadaceae > Pseudomonas > Pseudomonas sp. NFX98. Next base: position 203,049 of record NZ_JBLNNF010000011.1, read on the forward strand.
GAGAAACAGCAACAACAACGACGCCTTCGCGGCAAAGGATAAAGTCATCTACGGCTCCTTGGTAACAGACACGTTGCACAACGCCATTTACCCGACGTCGCTGTTGGCATGATAAACACTGCCAACCCAGGGAAAAACCCGTCTAAACCAACATTCAGTGTTAACGATTGCGCAACAACGCATTAGTTAACACAACGCACCTGAACACGGGCTGACGTGAATCAGCCCTGCTGGAGAAGGCATTTACGCCCTTCTCCACCATCGCCCGAAACCTGACCGTTACTGCTGGTTCTCCTGCTCGGTAAACAGATCGCTGAACAGCATGCTCGACAGGTAACGCTCACCGGAATCCGGCAGGATGACCACGATGGTCTTGCCCTGCATTTCCGGTGTCTCGGCCAGCCGCACCGCCACCGCCATCGCCGCCCCGCAGGAGATGCCGCACAGAATTCCTTCCTCCTGCATCAAACGCAGCGCCATGGCCTTGGACTCGTCGTCGCTGACCAGTTCCACCCGATCAACGATAGACAGATCCAGGTTCTTCGGCACGAAACCGGCACCGATACCCTGGATTTTGTGCGGGCTCGGCTTGATTTCTTCACCGGCCAGCGCCTGGGTAATCACCGGCGATACGATCGGCTCCACCGCCACCGAGATGATCGGTTTGCCTTGGGTATTCTTGATATACCGCGAGACGCCGGTAATGGTTCCGCCAGTTCCGACGCCTGCCACCAAAACATCCACTGCGCCGTCCGTATCGTTCCAGATTTCCGGACCAGTGGTTTTTTCGTGGATGGCCGGATTGGCCGGGTTATCGAATTGCGCCGGCATAAAGTATCTGGACGAATCGCTGGCAACGATTTCTCCCGCCTTCTCGATCGCACCCTTCATGCCCTTGGCCGGTTCCGTCAGTACCAGTTCCGCGCCCAGCGCCTTGAGTACCTTGCGTCGCTCGATGCTCATGGAAGAAGGCATGGTCAGCATCAGTTTGTAGCCCCGCGCGGCAGCGACGAAGGCCAGGCCGATGCCGGTATTGCCGGAGGTCGGTTCGACAATGGTCATGCCTGGCTTGAGTTTGCCGGTGCTTTCGGCATCCCAGATCATGTTTGCGCCGATACGGCACTTGACCGAGTAACCGGGGTTGCGCCCTTCGATCTTCGCCAGGATGGTCACACCACGCGGGGCGATGCGGTTGATCTGCACCAGCGGTGTATTGCCGATGGAATGGGCGTTGTCAGCGAAAATACGGCTCATGGCTGGGTCCTTAACGACAGCATTGAAATAGGGCATCAAGGTAAGCCTCTTGCCCTTGGGCGTCCAGTCAGGTCGAACGTCCGGTTACCAGCGCAGTCAATGGCTTTAGATCGCCAGAGATTTGCCACTATGAAACGTCGTTACAGTTGGCCGCTGTGGACCTTCGCCGGCCTCGTTGTGCTGCTGATTGCCCTGCACTTCGCCCTGCCCTACCTGGTGCGCGACTACCTCAATGACAGGCTGGCGGACATGGGCGACTACCGCGGCCAGATCACCGATGTGGACCTGGCCCTGTGGCGCGGCGCCTATAAAATCAATGGCCTGAAAATCGTCAAGGTCGATGGCAAAGTACCGGTGCCGTTCGTCAACGCGCCGTTGATCGACCTTTCCGTCAGTTGGCATTCGCTCTGGTACGACCACGCGGTGGTGGCCGAAGTCCAGTTCATCAATCCCGAAGTGAATTTCGTTGACGGCGGCGCGAATAAACAGAATTCACAAACCGGTCAGGGCACCGACTGGCGCGCGCAACTGGGAAAACTGTTGCCCATCACCCTGAATGAAGTGCGGATAAATGACGGCAAGATCAGCTTTCGCAATTTCAATTCGAAACCGCCGGTGAACATGAACGCCACCAAAATCGACGCGAGCATTTACAACCTGACCAACGTTGTCGACACCGAAGGCAAGCGCGATGCCCGTTTCGAAGGCAAGGCGCTGTTGCTGGGGCATGCGCCACTGGAAAGCACTGCGACGTTTGATCCACTGAGCAACTTCGAAGAATTCGAGTTTCGTCTGCGGGCCAAGGACATCGAGCTCAAACGCATGAACGACTTCGCCTCGGCCTACGGCAAATTCGACTTCAACGCCGGCCACGGCGACGTGGTGATCGAAGCCAAAGCCAATAAGGGGCGACTCACCGGCTACATCAAACCGCTGCTGCGTGATGTGGATGTCTTCAACTGGCAGCAAGATGTGCAAAACGAGAAAAAGGGCTTGTTCCGCTCGGTGTGGGAAGCGCTCGTCGGCGGCACCGAAACCGTGTTGAAAAACCAGGGCAAAAACCAGTTCGCCACACGGGTTGAACTCAGCGGTAGCGTACATCAGCAAAATATCAGCGCGTTCGAAGCGTTTTTGCAGATTTTGCGTAATGGTTTCGTTCAGGCGTTCAATGCGCGGTATGAACGGCCGAAACCGGATGATGGTTAACGTTTGCGCGTGACGGTGTACCGCCCGGTCTCTTCCGCTGCCCTTGGCGAGTTCGCTTGCAGTTGCAGAAAGTCCCAGCCGAGACAGGCCAGAGCCAAGGATCGCGGCACAGCTTCCCGACCGCTGCTGTAGCGAGTGATGCTCCGGGTGCTGACCCCCAACGCCTCGGCGGCCTGATTCAGTGGCAGGCCGGTGCGAGCGCGCCAATCGATGAAGATCCGGGTATTTTCGTCGGACGCGTTTTGCGCGAGTGCATCCAGATACAAGGTGTCGGCGCCGATCTGGATATCCACCTCGGGCCATTCGACGCACCAGCCATCATCACCGAGCTCTGCGACCTCGAAAGCGCTTCCCCGCAATGGTTGTAACCCGGGAAAGGCTTGCAGGTCATGGCTCAAATCAAGGGTCAGTTGTTGGCCGTCAATGAAGGTCAGCGCCAGTCGGTAATCTGGCAATGCCTGCACCGCCGACAACCTTGGTCGCTTCATGGGTAACATCGTTTCCAATCCTCCAGCAATTGCGTCTGATGGGCCCTGACCCATTCCAGCGCTTCCTTGATGATCAGCGGCGGCGGATGATCCTTTTCCCGCAACTGAATGCGATACGTATCTCGAAATCGGTATTTAGTAGACATGTCTCGCAAGCTATCGCCAATATGGCGATAGCTCAATACTGGCCACGCGCCGAGACTGAGTCAAGATGTGACGCTCCATTCAGAGACTGAATAAGCCGTCTGCGTTCACAGTCGACCGGGCAGCGCGTTATAGTCGGGGCTGACCATTTTATTGCGCCCCGCCCTGCCTCGTTCAGGTCGGCGTTACCGTTCGAGGATTAGCAGATGAAGTTCGAAGGCACCCAGGCCTACGTCGCCACCGATGACCTGAAGCTGGCGGTCAACGCCGCCATCACCCTGGAGCGGCCGTTGCTGGTCAAGGGCGAACCGGGCACCGGCAAGACCATGCTCGCCGAGCAACTGGCCGAATCCTTTGGCGCCAAGCTGATTACCTGGCACATCAAATCCACCACCAAGGCCCATCAAGGCCTGTACGAGTACGACGCGGTCAGCCGCCTGCGCGATTCGCAGCTGGGCACGGAAAAGGTCCACGACGTTCGCAACTACCTGAAAAAGGGCAAGCTCTGGGAAGCCTTCGAGTCCGAAGAGCGGGTGATCCTGCTGATCGACGAAATCGACAAGGCCGACATCGAGTTCCCCAACGATCTGCTGCAAGAACTCGACAAGATGGAGTTCTACGTTTACGAGATAGACGAGACCATCAAGGCCAAGAAACGCCCGATCATCATCATTACCTCCAACAACGAGAAAGAGCTGCCGGACGCCTTCCTGCGCCGCTGCTTCTTCCATTACATCGCCTTCCCGGATCGCACCACGATGCAACGGATCGTCGACGTGCACTACCCGAACATCAAGAAAGACCTGGTCAGCGAAGCGCTGGATGTGTTCTTCGACGTGCGCAAGGTGCCGGGCCTGAAGAAGAAGCCATCGACCTCCGAACTGGTGGACTGGCTGAAGCTGCTGATGGCCGACAACATCGGTGAAGCGGTGCTGCGTGAACGCGATCCGACCAAGGCCATCCCGCCGCTGGCCGGTGCGCTGGTGAAAAACGAACAGGACGTGCAACTGCTGGAGCGCCTGGCGTTCATGAGCCGTCGCGGCACCCGCTAAGAGGCTGATGCCATGCTGCTCAACCTGTTCAATGAAATGCGCGCAGCCAAGGTGCCGGTTTCGGTACGCGAGCTGCTGGACCTTATCAACGCGCTGAAACAGCGCGTGACCTTTGCCGACATGGACGAGTTTTACTACCTGTCCCGGGCGATTCTGGTGAAGGACGAAAAGCATTTCGACAAGTTCGACCGAGCCTTCGGTGCCTATTTCAACGGTCTGGAAAAACTCGACGATCATCTTCAGGCGTTAATTCCCGAAGACTGGCTGCGCAAGGAGTTCGAGCGTTCGCTGACCGACGAAGAGCGGGCGGCGATCCAGTCTCTGGGCGGCCTCGACAAGCTGATCGAAGAGTTCAAGAAACGCCTGGAAGAACAGAAGGAACGCCATGCCGGTGGCAACAAATGGATCGGCACCGGTGGCACCAGCCCGTTCGGTTCCGGTGGCTTCAACCCGGAAGGCATTCGGGTTGGCGATGCCGGCAAACGCCAAGGCAAAGCAGTCAAGGTCTGGGATCAGCGCGAGTACAAGAACCTCGACGATTCGGTGGAACTGGGCACGCGCAACATCAAGGTCGCCCTGCGCCGCTTGCGCAAGTTCGCTCGCCAGGGTGCGGCGGAAGAGCTGGACATCGACGGCACCATCGACCACACCGCCAAGGATGCCGGCCTGCTGAACATCCAGATGCGGCCGGAGCGGCGCAACACCGTCAAGCTGTTGCTGCTGTTCGACATCGGCGGTTCGATGGACGCCCACGTGAAGATTTGCGAGGAGTTGTTTTCGGCCTGCAAGACCGAGTTCAAGCATCTGGAGTACTTCTACTTCCACAACTTCATTTATGAATCAGTGTGGAAGAACAACATGCGCCGCACCTCCGAGCGCACCTCGACCATGGACCTGCTGCACAAGTACGGCGCCGATTACAAAGTGATCTTCATTGGTGACGCTGCGATGGCGCCCTACGAAATCACCCAGGCCGGCGGCAGCGTCGAGCACTGGAACGAAGAAGCCGGTTACGTGTGGATGCAACGGTTCAAGGAGAAGTACAAGAAGCTCATCTGGATCAACCCGTATCCGAAGGACACGTGGGGCTATACCTCGTCGACCAATATCGTGAGGGATTTGATCGAGGACCAGATGTATCCGCTGACCCTGCGGGGGTTGGAGGAAGGGATGCGGTTTCTTTCCAAATAAACATGTCGCCCTAAAAGATCGCAGCCTGCGGCAGCTCCTACAGAGATCGGTGTAGGAGCTGCCGCAGGCTGCGATCTTTTGATTTTCACACCTTCAAACAGCGCAAATACTCGACTTGTTCGCGGTGCGCCACATCCTGCACCACCGGCTTCAACCGCACCTGCGCCCCCGGCAGACACTGCGCCAACCGAGCCAACGCCAACGGCGTCAACGCCCCCAATCGCGGATACCCACCAATGGTCTGCCGATCATTGAGCAATACAATCGGCTGCCCGTCCGGTGGCACCTGGACCGCCCCAAGCGGAATGCCCTCGGAAATCATCGGCTTGCCCTGGTACTGCAACGCCGTGCCCAACAGGCGAATGCCCATCCTGTCCGCACGGCTGTCGAGGCTCCAAACGCTGTTGAACGCATCGAACAGACTCTGCCCGCTGAATTCACCGATTTGTGCTCCGAGCACCAGATCCAACGGCGCATCAAGATTCAGATTCGGCCGCTGGTCCGCGGTCAACTCCCGCAACAACATCACTGAGTTGCCTGAGTAGCTCAAACCCGCGCCTTTGCTCAGCGCGCGACCCATGCCATCCAGTCCCCCGAGTTCTTCACGGATCACCGTCGCGCTGCTGCCCAACACCTTCGGCGCATCGAAGCCACCCGGTGCGGCCAGATAAGCGCGTGCGCCAAGCAACGGCTGGGTGAACTGCAAACGCTGACCTTTTTGCAGCCTGAAACTGCGCCACGGCGCCAATGGCTCGCCATCGATGTGTGCGCCAAGGTCCGCGCCGGCCAGCGCCAATACGCAATCTTCCTCGGCCACGACGGTAAACCCACCAAGGGTGATTTCGATCACAGGCGCATCCAATCCGTTGCCCAACAGCCAGTTAGCCCACGACATCGAACGCCAATCGGCCGCGCCGCCCTGGGTCACACCCAGATGACGTACACCGAAACGCCCGGCGTCCTGCAACAGGCAGAGCGGCGTGCTCGCCTCTATCGTCAAACGGCTCATGCCTGGACCTCCAGTGGCGTATCGTCACCGCCCAGGTTGATGAATTCGGCACGGCCGACCGCTTCGAAGCGCACGGTGTCGCCCGGTTGCATCAGGCTGTAGCCGTCACGGTTGCGGTCGAACAATTTGGCCGGTGTGCGACCGATCAGGTTCCAGCCACCCGGCGATACCACCGGATAAGCCGCCGTTTGCCGTTCAGCGATGCCTACACTGCCGGCGGCGACTTTCTTGCGTGGCGTGTTCAGACGTGGCGCGGCCAGCACGTCTTCCACCAACCCCATGAAGGCGAAGCCCGGCGCAAAGCCCAGGGCAAACACCTGATACTCACGCTCGCTGTGACGACGGATCACCTCTTCCACCGCCAGGCCGCTGCGCTGCGACAGCAGGCTCAGCTCGGGCCCGACGCTCAAGTCGTACCACACCGGCAACACATGACAGGTGCCGCGAGTGCGCGCGTTGGGCGACAGATCAATCAGCGCTTGGGCGATTAACTCCCGGGCTTGGGTCGGGCTCAACGCGGTCAGATCGTAATGCACCATCAAGGTTGTGTAGGACGGCACCAGATCGATCAGATGTTCAGCAAACGTCGCCCGTAGACTCTCGCTGGCCGCCAGCATCCACGGCATGTTGGTTTCAGCAATTTCATCGAACAAGCGCACCATCAGACAATCCAGCGCGACCACTTCCACCCGCAGTTTCATGACGCGCTCTGCCGGTTCAAGGCTTCACGGATTCGCTGCACGGCGGCGACCGAACTGGCGTTGTCGCCATGCACGCAGAGGGTGTTGGCCTGCAAATGCAGGGCGCTGCCGTCACTGGCGGTGAGGTTGTCGCCACGGGCGATGGTCAGCGCTTGGTCGATGATTTTTTCCGGATCGTGATGCACCGCGCCCGGTAGTTGCCGCGAGACCAACATGCCGGCGCTGTCGTAGGCGCGATCGGCGAAGACCTCGAACCACAGGGTCACACCGTATTCATCGCCCAACTGCTGCGCCGCGCTGTTGTCTTTGGTCGCCATCAGCATCAACGGCAGGTTGCGGTCATAGGACGCCACCGCTTGCAGCACGGCGCGCAATTGCGCCGGGTTGGCCATCATGTCGTTGTACATCGCACCGTGGGGTTTGACGTAGCTGACCCGCCCGCCCTGGGCCCGGCAGATGCCATCGAGGGCGCCGATCTGGTAATGCAGGATGTCCTGAAGTTCCTGGGTGGCATACGCCATGGAGCGACGGCCGAAACCCACCAGATCCTGATAGGCCGGATGAGCGCCGATCTTCACGCCATGACTGAGGGCCAGGCTGACGGTCTTGCGCATGATGCTCGGGTCGCCGGCGTGAAAACCGCAGGCGATGTTGGCGCAATCGATGAAGGGCATGACTTCCGCGTCCAGACCCATGGTCCAGTTACCGAAACTCTCGCCGATGTCGCAGTTCAATAGCAGGCGGCTCACGATGAACACTCCTGTAGGCTTTATTCTTTTTAGCTGCGGGACATATCTGTAGAACAGCCCCGCAGATTATCAGTTACTGGGCGTCGAGTTGTTTGCCACGGGTTTCCGGCAGGCTCAGGGCCGCGAGGATCACCACGCCGTAGGACACCGCCGCAAAGGCACCGATGCCGACGCTCAGCGGCACGGTCTGGCTGAGCAGGCCGATCAGCAGCGGAAACAACGCCGCCAGCGCCCGGCCGATGTTGTAGCAGAAGCCCTGGCCCGAACCGCGAATACGCGTCGGGAACAACTCGGTCAGGAACGCGCCCATGCCGCTGAAAATCCCCGAGGCGAAGAAGCCCAGCGGAAAGCCCAGCCACAGCATCACGCCGTTGCTGACGGGCAGTTGGGTGTAGAGCAACACGATGGTGAACGAGCCCACCGCGAACAGAATGAAGTTTTTCTTGCGGCCGAGGATGTCAGTCAAATAAGCGCTGATGACATAGCCGACGTAGGAACCGACGATCACCATCGCCAGATAACCGCCAGTACCCAGTACGCTCAAGCCGCGTTCGTTCTTCAGGAAAGTCGGCAGCCAGGAAGTGATCGCGTAGTAACCGCCCAGCGCACCGGTGGTCAGCAACGAAGCGCGAATCGTGGTGAAGAGCATGCCGGGGGCGAAGATCTCGTAAAACTTCGACGGATTGCTCGGCTCTTGCCTGGCTTTGGCTTCGCGGTAGATTTCCGGGTCCTTGACCAGACGGCGGACGAAAATTACAAAAATCGCCGGCACGATGCCGAGAATGAACAGTGCACGCCAGGCATCTTCCGGCGGCATGATCGAGAACAGCAGCGCATACAGAATCGCCGTCAGGCCCCAGCCCAATGCCCAGCCGGATTGCACCATGCCCACGGCCTTGCCGCGGTCCTGGGCACGAATGACTTCACCGATCAGCACCGCACCGGCCGTCCATTCACCACCGAAACCGAAGCCCATCAGGGTGCGGGCGATCAACAGTTGTTCGTAGTTCTGCGCGAAACCGCAGAGGAAGGTGAAGAAGGCGAACCACAATACGGTCAATTGCAGTGTGCGCACCCGGCCAATGCGGTCGGAGAGAATCCCCGCCACCCAGCCACCGATGGCCGAAGCGATCAGCGTGCTGGTGTGTATCAGCCCGGCCTGCCCGGTGGTGATGCCCCACATGGCAATCAGAGTCGGCACCACGAAGCTGAGCATCTGGGTGTCCATGCCGTCCAGGCCATAGCCGATCTTGCAGCTCCAGAAGGTGCGGCGTTCCTGCTGATTGATGTTGCGATACCAGTCGAAAGGTCCCGGGCGAGCCGATGCTTTCGGGATGGCGGTGGTGTCGGGCGCACTCATGGCAAATCTCCGCGCTGATTTTATTGGTATTGTTCTGAGCCCCGACGACGCCTATCGTGGGAACCGGATGCGTCGATTTTTGGTCGCGCCACCCTGTCGCGTCCAACTAATAAAAACCCGTCCTAGCCATAAGAAAAACTTGATCCCATGAACCTGAAGTTTCTCGAGACCTTTGTCTGGGTCGCCCGACTCAAGAGTTTTCGCCTGACCGCCGACAAACTCTTCACCACCCAGGCGTCGATTTCCAGCCGCATTGCCGTGCTTGAAAGCGAGCTCGGCGTGAAGCTTTTCCTGCGTGATTCGCGTGGCGTGAGCCTGACGCCCGAAGGCTTGAAAGTGCTCGATTACGCCGAGCAGATGATGGACACCATGCAGGCGCTCAAGCAGTCGATCGAAACCCGTTCGAGCAAGGCCGGACGTGTGCGCATTGGCGTGATGGACACCGTGATCCACACCTGGCTCAGCCCGCTGGTGGCGCAGATGACCGATCACTATCCGCTCGTGGAAATCGAGTTGGTGGCCGATACCTCGCTGAACCTCTGCGATCAGCTGCAAAAAGGCTTCCTCGATGTGATCCTGCAAACCGACCTGCTGCGCCAGGAAAGTGTGCGCAGCCTGGAACTGGCGAGCCATCCGATGGGCTGGATCGTCGCCAGCAATTCGCTGTACAACCGTGAGTATTCAGGCGTGGTCGATCTGGCGAATGAGCGGATCATCACCTACTCGAAAAACTCCCATCCGCATCAGGAAGTGCTGGCACTGATGCAGGCCAACGGCGTAACGGCGCCGCGACTCAATTGTGTGAATTCGGTGTCGGCGATTACCCGGTTGTTGCGTGACGGCTTCGGCATCGGCGCGTTGCCGCCGGTGCTGGTGGCCGAGGAACTGGCGCGCGGGGAATTGACCTTGCTGGATATCGATCAGCGGCCACCGGACTTGCAGGTGGTGGTGTCGTGGCGGGTGGGCGTTGAGTGGGTCGAGGAGATTGTTGCGTTGTGTCAGCAGGTGTTGGAGGGGTATGCGCAGAAGGTGGGTGAGAATTACATCGTGTTGGCTAATTGACAGTTGGTGGGGACAAATCCGATCCGTAGGAGCAAGGCTTGCCCGCGATGGCGTCCTTGAAGTTGCTATCGCGGGCAAGCCTTGCTCCTACAAAAAGCGCCATCCACAGTGAACAGGAATGGGTCAAAGCCCGCGCAAATCCCGCTCTTCGATCGGCCGGCTCTGGCGCAGGCGTTTGCCGCCCAACACCACCCAATCGATCAAACGGAACAGGCACTCAATCCCGAACGACAACAGCAGCGCGCCGCTCATGCCCCAGATCATCGCTTCCGGGGTCAACAGGATCTGGTAGCTGTAGCCATTCCAGGTTTCCTTGCGAATATCCGGATCCGCCGCCAGCACCACTTGCAGGAAGCGGATGTACCACGGGCCCTGCATCGCCTGGAACTGTTTATCCAGCGCCACCTGACGGGTCAGCAAGTTGCTGAGGCTATCGGCATCACTGCGAAAAATCGGGTCTTCGCTGGCACGGTAATGAGCGACCAGCGCCTGCATATCACCCTTGAAGAACTGATTGGCGGTGTTCTGAAACCCGCTCAAACCGGTTTGCGCCTCAATCAGATGCGCTTCGATCCGCTTGGCGTAATCGTTGATGAACCCCGGCACCTGGACACCGATCAACAGGCCCGCCGCGAATAACACCAGCCGTAGATAACTGAGCAACATGGGGAGCAGATCCTTATTCGGTCATGCCCTGGCTGACGCATTCACCGCGTCGCCACAGGCTCCATTGGCCCGGTTCATAGCGGGTCCAGGTTTCGTTTTCGGTCAGGGGTTCAGTGGCGATCACGGTGACCACGTCGTTGGGCGTGGTTTCGGCCTGGAAGTCGACGATCACATCGACGTCCTTCAAGCGCGCCGGGCCGAACGGGGCGCGACGGGTAATCTGCGCCAGTTTGGTCGAGCAGTAGCAGAACAACCAGTCGCCATCGCTGAGCAAGCAGTTGAACACGCCTTTGTTGCGGTATTCGGCGCAGGCAGCGACCAGTTCCGGCAGCAACTCTTCGACCTCGACCGGCTCGGGAAACGCAGCGCGTACGCGGTTGAGCAAATCGCAAAATGCCGCTTCGCTGTCGGTATCGCCAACCGGGCGATAAAAACTGGCCTTCGGCTGAAAGTCGGCCAATTGGCCGTTATGGGCGAAACACCAATTGCGCCCCCACAACTCTCGGACGAACGGATGGGTATTGGACAGGCAGACCTTGCCGACGTTGGCCTGGCGGATGTGCCCGATCACCACTTCGCTCTTGATCGGATAACGCTGCACCAGGTTCGCGACTTCCGACTCGCAGCTCGCCGCCGGGTCCTGGAACAGTCGCAGCCCGCGACCTTCATAGAAGGCAATACCCCAGCCATCGCGATGCGGACCAGTGCGGCCACCGCGCTGCATCAGCCCGGTAAAGCTGAACACGATATCGGTCGGGACATTGGCGCTCATGCCCAATAACTCACACATGCTCGGACTCTCGCTCAATGGCAGGGGGCAAGGTTACAGACGAGGTTCGACCCGCATGCGCTGGGGATTGCTCGGCAACGGCGGACGGCCGTAGCGATCATCGCCGGCACCGCCGAACGGATGATCCTCTTCCGGTTCGTCGGCACGGGCGGCGGCCTTGGCGGCGGCGGCCTGTTCCTTGCGGGCATTGGCGGCGCGCTCGATGGGGAAGCGGATCGCCACGATCACCAGGTAGATGCCGAAAGCGATCATGCCGTACATGAACAGATCGGAAATCGCCCGCCACGCGTTGTTGCCGACCTTGAACAGCAGGTCCAGGGCGGTAATGGCGATGGCCGGGGCGACCTTTTCCTTTACCGGGTCAATGATGGTCGGGCTGAACAGCAGCACCGCCACCAGCAACCGCAGCGGCTCACGCAGCCAACGCCACATCCAGCGGGTAATGCGCATCCACACCAACAGGCAGCCCAAAGCGGCAAAGGCGTAGAGGCCCCAAGCGATCAGATAGTCGTTCTCGGTCATGGTGTCCATGGCAAGGCAGGCAAAGAGGCGCTTATGATAACGGCTTTTCGCCCGTCAGGCTCCTTCATGTAGGAGCTGGCGAAGGCTGCGATCTTTTGATCTTAAAAAATCAGGATCAAAAGATCGCAGCCTTCGGCAGCTCCTACAGGTTGCCAACCCTTATTCAGTACCTGTCCGAGAGCCCTTCATGCCCCTATCCGCCAACATTTGCGACGCCCCGATCGCCCACAAGGCCGAAGGTTCCGACCCGTATGCCTGGCTGCAGGAGCGCGACACCGCTGCGGTGCTCGACTACCTCAAGGCTGAAAACAGTTATCAGGAAGCACAAACCGCCGATCAGGCCGGACTGCGTGAAACCCTGTTCGAGGAAATCAAGGGCCGTATTCTCGAAACCGACCTGTCCCTGCCTTCACCGTGGGGACCGTATCTGTATTACACGCGCACCACGGCGGGTGACGAATACGCCCGCCACTACCGCTGCCCGCGCCCGGCCGACGACAGCCTGACCCTCGATGAAAGCCAGGAACAACTGCTGCTGGACCCGAATGTGCTGGCCAATGGCGGCTTCTTTTCCCTCGGTGCGTTCAGTATCAGCCCGGACCACCAGCGCCTGGCCTACAGCATCGATTCCACAGGTGACGAGATCTACACGCTGTTCGTGAAGGAATTGTCCGACGGTCGTGTCAGTGAACTGGAATTCCAGGACTGCGACGGCAGCATGACCTGGGCCAATGACAGCCTGACGCTGTTCTTCGGCGAACTGGATGACACCCATCGCCCGCACAAGCTGTACCGCTATCGTCTGGACGGCACCGCGGCCGAGGAAGTGTTCCATGAGCCGGACGGTCGCTTCTTCATGCATTGCTATCGCGCCAGTTCCGAGCAGCAACTGTTGCTGTCCGTGGGCAGCAAGACCACCAGCGAAGTCTGGGTACTCGACGCCAATCAGCCGCAGCAAGCCTTTACCTGTATTGCGCCACGAGTCGAAGACCATGAGTACGACGTCGACCACGGTGCCCTCGACGGCCAGTGGACCTGGTTCATTCGCACCAACCGCGACGGCATCAACTTCGCCCTGTACACCGCTGTCGATACCGGCTCGGCGCCGATCGAAGCCGACTGGCAAAACCTGATCCCCCACAGCGACACGGTGATGATCGATGGCATGAGCTTGAATGCCGGCGCCATGACCCTCAGCCTGCGTGAAGGTGGCCTGCCGATCATCGAAGTCCATCCGCAAGACCTGCCGAGCTACCGGGTGCAATTGCCGGACGCGGCCTACAGCCTGCACGTGCAGAACAGTCTGGAATTTGTCAGCGAGCGGATTCGCCTGCGCTATGAAGCGTTGAACCGTCCGGCGCAGATCCGCCAACTGCAACTGAGCAACGGCGAACAGCAAGTGCTCAAGCAAACCCCGGTGCTCGGCCCGTTCGACGCCGATGCCTACGTCAGCCAGCGCCTGTGGGCCACCGCGCCTGACGGCACGCAGGTGCCGATCAGCCTGGTGGTCAAGCGCGAAGCCCTCGGCAAACCGGTGCCGCTGTATCTGTACGGCTACGGCGCCTATGGCGAAAGCCTTGATCCGTGGTTCTCCCACGCACGCCTGAGCCTGCTCGATCGCGGCATGGCGTTTGCCATTGCACACGTGCGTGGCGGCGGCGAACTGGGTGAAGCCTGGTATCGCGCCGGCAAGCAGGAGCACAAGCACAACACCTTCAGCGACTTCATCGCCTGCGCCGAGCACTTGATCGCGAATGGTTTCACCACCGCGCCACAACTGGCGATCAGTGGTGGCAGTGCCGGTGGCCTGTTGATCGGCGCGGTGCTCAACCAACGGCCGGAGTTGTTCGGCGCGGCGATTGCAGAAGTGCCGTTCGTCGACGTGCTTAACACCATGCTCGACCCCGACCTGCCGCTGACCGTCACCGAATACGACGAGTGGGGCAACCCGCAGGAGCCGGACGTCTATGAGCGGCTCAAGGCCTATGCCCCGTACGAAAACGTCACGGCACAAGCCTATCCGGCCACCTTGGTGATCGCCGGCTACAACGATAGCCGCGTGCAGTACTGGGAAGCGGCCAAGTGGGTCGCGAAATTGCGCGCGACCAAAACCGACACCAATCCCCTGCTGCTCAAGACCGAACTGGGTGCCGGGCATGGCGGGATGAGCGGGCGATATCAGGGATTGCGTGACGTAGCACTCGAATATGCATTTTTGTTCAAGGTTTTGCGGATTGCCTGAGGAACTTGATCCGATGAACCGGTCTTAATTCCGTACATCGGGAGCCGATACAACACCGTCCCCTGTAGGAGCAAAGCTTGCTCGCGATGAGGCCGCCACATTCAATATCAATGTTGACTGAATCGCCGCCATCGCCAGCAAGCTGTGCTCCTACAGGGCAATGTCAAACTCGGAAACAGACACAACAAAAAAGACCGCAAAAAAATGTCAGAACCGACCTTACTCAACAACGAAATCCGCGACTGGCTGATGGACTGCGGCCTGTTCAACCAGCTATTGCCGGCAGATTTCGCCGCCGCATCGGGCTATTTCAGCATCAGCACCATTGCCCAGGGTGAACAGATTTTCCAGGAGGGCGATGCCGGCAGTTTCATGTGCATCATCCACGCCGGCCAGGTGGCGGTACAGAAATCCACCGCCGACGGACAACGGGTGACCATCGCTACCCTGCGCAGTGGCCGTTCGTTCGGCGAAATGGCGGTGCTTGACGGCGAACGTCGCTCGGCCAGTTGCGTGGCGGCGAGCAACTGCCAGTTGCTCAACCTCGGCAAGGATTCGCTGGAAAAGATGCTCAACGACGCGCCGAAAATCGCCGCCAAGATCATCCGCGCCCTCGCCGTCTCCCTGTCCAAGCGCTTGCGCATGGCCGACGGGCAACTGCTTTCGCAACAGGTCTAACCGCCGGGAGACTTGACCTTCGGCGGATTCTGTTCGATCCCGGGCACCGGCTGATCCTTGGTCGGCGGGCTCGGCCTCTCGATAGGCACCAACGGCGGACCGCCACTGCCCGGGCCGACTTTCGGCATGGGTGCGGGAGTGATTTGTGGATACGGCGTGGGGGTTGCGGTGCCGGGCGAACCGGGCATCGGCGCGGGACTGACGGGCGAAGTCTGTAGCGTCTGGGCCTGCACTGCAGTAATCGAGAGCGCGGCCAGGGCAATGACCGTTAGAATGGTGCGCTTCATCAATGGCTCCGTTGGCCTTGTTGTCATTTGCAGGCTACTCCCAACTGCGTCCGTTTGCCTTCCCCCTGTGCTGCCAATTTTCTTCAAGTGAGCCCCATGAAACGTTTCGTTCTGCTCGATACCGCCCCCATTCCCGAAAACGGCGGTGCCCTATGCCTGTTCGAGTACGGCGAGGATTTCGTCATCAAGATCCAGGGCGGCGACGGCGGGCAACTGATGAACACGCGCATGCACGGTTCCGAAGATGCCCTGGCCGAGATCCCTTGCCGCAAGGTCGCCGGTCGGCCGAATTCGCGGGTGTTGATCGGCGGCCTGGGCATGGGCTTCACCCTCGCCTCGGCGCTCAAGCACCTGGGCAAGAGCGCTGAAGTGGTGGTTGCCGAGCTGGTCCCCGGCGTCGTGGAATGGAATCGCGGGCCGTTGGGCGAGAAGGCCGGAAACCCGCTCCAGGACCCGCGCACGGTGATCCGCCTGGAAGACGTGGCCAAAGTGCTGCAAGCCGAGCCACAAGGTTTCGATGCAATCATGCTCGACGTCGACAACGGTCCCGAAGGCCTGACCCAGCGTGCCAACAGCTGGCTCTACTCCGCTGGCGGCCTGAGTGCCTGCGCCAAGGCCCTGCGGCCAAAAGGCGTGCTGGCGGTCTGGTCGGCCAGCGCGGACCGGCAGTTTTCCGACAAACTGAAAAAAGCCGGGTTCAAGGCCGAGGAAGTGCAAGTCTTCGCCCACGGCAACAAGGGCACCCGCCACACCATCTGGATTGCCGAGAAGCTCAAGGGCTGAGCTAAACTGCGTTTATACCGTCATTAGTCATTCAACAAAGGTGAACCCATGAGTTCGTCCACCCCAACCAACACGTCGAAGCTGGACCGCATCCTCGCCGACAACCAGCGCGACAAGGAAATGGGCTACCGCGACAAGGCCCTGAAGATGTACCCGCACGTATGCGGCCGCTGCGCCCGTGAATTCTCCGGCAAGCGCCTGAGCGAACTGACCGTGCACCACCGCGACCATAACCACGACAACAACCCGCAGGACGGTTCGAACTGGGAGCTGTTGTGCCTGTATTGCCACGACAACGAACACTCGCGCTATACCGACCAGCAGTACTTCGGCGAAGGCTCGCTGAGCACGCCGAAAATCGCCAAGGCGACGCATAACCCGTTTGCCGCGCTGGCCGGGTTGATGAAGAAAGAAGATTAAAAGCAAAGATCGCAGCCTGCGGCAGCTCCTACATTGGGACGTGTACACCTTGTAGGAGCTGCCGCAGGCTGCGATCTTTTGATCTTGCCACCCAACACCCTCTCTACCCAGCAATCCCCGTATAATCCCGCTTTTTTCCCGAAAGGCACCCCGCTCGTGGCAGACAAACGGTACAGCTGCATTGGTTTGTATAACCCCAAATCACCGGAGAACGTCGGTTCGGTGATGCGCGCCGCTGGCTGTTATGGCGTGGCGTCGGTGTTCTACACCGGCAAGCGTTATGAACGCGCCGCCGACTTCGTCACCGATACCAAGCGCGTCCACTACGACATCCCGCTGATCGGCATCGATGACCTGAAGAAAATCCTGCCGCTGAACTGCGTTCCGGTCGCCGTCGAACTGGTCGAAGGCGCGCGCCCATTGCCCGAGTACACCCATCCCGACCGTGCGCTGTACATCTTCGGTCCGGAAGACGGCTCGCTGGATAAAGAGATTCGCGACTGGTGCGAAGACGTGGTCTACATCCCGACCACCGGTTGCATGAACCTGGCGGCCACGGTCAACGTCGTGCTGTACGACCGCATGGCCAAGGGCCTGAATACCCGCTCGGGGCCGAAATTCCGCTAAGAGGCCGCACATCCGATGGAACAAGCTGCCTGCCCGCGTAGTCAGCTTAACTATCGATTACTTCCTGCCTGGAGACAGATCATGAGCGAACTCAAACGCGTAGAACGTATCGAATCCACACCGTTCCAGAGCCACTCCGAGCAGAACGTCGAGGGCTGGGAGCGCATCGGCTCGCTGGCGGGCGGCGTGGTGATGGTCGGCAAGGGCCTGCGTCGCGGCGGCATCTTCGGTTTGATTCAAGTGGCCATCGGCGGCGTGGCCCTGGCCCGTGGCATCACCGGCCACAGCTCGGCGAAAAGCCTGCTGGAAAAAAGCCGTCAGGACATGAACAACGTGCGGGCGAAGATTCAGCGGGCAGGTGAAGAATTGAAGGCATTGAAGGCCAATGCCGAAGCGGCGACCAAAACCGCTACGGTCACGGGGAATGATTCGTTGAAGTCGCCGAAAACCGGGGTTTGATCCTTTAAAAGCAAAAGATCGCAGCCTTCGGCAGCTCCTTGTATCTCGACTATCGCTCCATCAGGAGCGATAGTTCTCGACTGATCATCGAGGGAGGGATCTGGAAGCCGTGCAGCTCCTTAGGCTTTTTGCCTGTGACGTAGATTGTGCTCCAG